>JADEWQ010000067.1 GCA_015207585.1 Pleurocapsales cyanobacterium LEGE 06147
TTTTCAGAGACGATCTGGGCTTGATGTACTTTGCCACAGTCGAGTCAGCTACGGGAAAGCTTGTCAATTTGCAAATGACTCCAACACAAATTAAACACTTTCGAGTCAATCGCGCTTCAAACGCTGACGTTCTATGGCTCAGGGATATCTTAAATCGAGAAGGAGAAAGGTTTGGTACTCAAGCGAGATTAAACCGGGATAACACTTTAACCTACTTACATGGCTTGCGACTAAACTTCCACGGGAGAAACTTCTTCTTTAACAGACAAAATACTTGGTTTTTCCTCTTTATTTTGTCGGGCTTCTATCGTCATGTGACTGAGTTTGTCATACAATTTTATATTTTTATTAAGAGTCCACCAATCATAAAGAAAAATCTCCACTGGTCGCCACATGGCTACCCAGCCAATAATCGCTAATCCTTCCTGAAAAATATGAGTCAGAGGTCCATTTGCTAGCCAGTTTGTTAGTTCATTAATACTAATACAGGCAAACAAAAATATTAGACCGACAATTAAAGAAGTGCGTCCTTGGCGCAAAATTGTACGCAGTTCCTTTTCAGCGTTTTGTCTCCTGTAATCAAAGTAGTTATGTATAGCTTCGGGTAAGATTTGTTTGGCTTGGTACTGTTCGGAGCAAGGAAGGTAAAAAACTAGCTTGAGTGGTGTACTAAGAGAAAATTCTTTGGCAGACTGGACAATATAACTCTCAACCTCATCATCTAAATCTTTTTCTATAAAGGGAGAGGGATCGAAAGAATTGAATAGTTGAGCAATACTACTTAGTTTCACCTCTACTAGATAAGTGTTACCTTCACTGTTGTAATATTTCTTCATCTGTTTAAAGAAACTATTCTTGATTGCCTTATTCTCACTGATTTACGATTAATCGTAAAATCGTACGGACATTGTTTATGCCGGCGAAACTACCCACCAAAGTCTTATTAAAGCTTTCAGCTTGATAGCTCGATGAAGGTTTTCTGAGACATCATATAGTTAATCGCTTCATCTGAGGTTCGGAGTTTTTGGTAGGAACCCATTTATCTACTCGCTTTAGATTTTCTGTATTATTGTTAGTGAGTTTTTTACCAATCATAGTTTTCCTAAAACTGAAGATGGGCGATCGCTCAATTCTTATTTTGAGAAAGGCGCATCCACATGGGCAACTGACGTTCGCCGCCACCAGTGATGCGCTCAACAGCAGCTTCTATCTCCAAGCGGACATCGAATTCGCTCTCGCGCTCACCCGCTATCTGCAATGCAGCGAGTGCTGTTTTGTCGCCCATCTCATTCAAAAAACGTGCAGCCCGCCAACGCACCAATTTTGAACGGTCTTGTAGCGCTCTACACATGGTTGGGATAGCTTGCTCGTTCCCCAAATCACTTAAAGCATCTCCCGCCGTGCGACGTACCACGGAGGAGCTATCGTTGAGAACTACTCGGCTCAGAGGTTTCACTGCTTCTGGCATTTCGCTAGCACCGAGAAGTGCTGCTGCCCAGCGTCGAATGGCTGCTTGGGAGTCATCCAAAGCTTTAACTAGGGTGGGGAAAGTACCAGTATTAATTTTTAGCTTTTGAATGGCTTTGAGCCTTACTTTCCAATCGCTGGACTCAAGGAGTGCTAGTAAATCTTCTTGAGAAGCTTTTTCGGAGGTAGGAACTGGGGATTGTGAACCCGCAAGCGCGGCTTGTTCCAAACGAGCCAATTCTTCATCATCAATGAGGCTCGCCACTTCATCAGCGACCATCTTAGCTATTTCCTTTGGGTTCCCGTGACGGGGCGAGTAAGGTTCCCAGTGACGCTCTTGTACGTAATTAGCTCCCGTGGCTTGGAGGACGCGCTGTAGGACTTGCTCGAAGCGATCGCCTAGATTCACTCTCGCTTGCTCGGATGCGCCTAAAACTCTTACCTGAGAGGGAATGCCGCGAAAGACTAGGACGGCGATCTCTACCTCTCCTAAACTTTTACTCGTTGTCGCTTCACTCGTCTTATCGCCAGCCAAGGAATGGCTTGTTAAATCGGAAGCGGCATTGTCAGCTACCCCAAGCAAACGGGCGGCTTGAGAAAGGATTGGTTGCCAGTCGGCATTGCCATGGCGAGTCAGGGTGATAAAGTTGCTAGCCAGAAAAGCTTCTCGTACTCCTTCAATCTCAAGCAACTGTTTGACTTTATCGGGCACCCGAGCGAGCTGTTGACCTCGTTGTAGGGATAGAGGTTTCTCAACAACCTGCTTGTCAAGATTGAGCTTCATGCAGTTGGGGTTGGGCGTGGTTTCTAGAGAAGAAAGTTTCATGTTTATATTTTTTGAAGAGCGCCTATACTTTGACTGTAGCGAAATATCATTGCGAGCGAGCTGTCTTCACTCTTTTACCCTTCGCGATCGCGCCACTCAAAACCTAATAAGCTAACTGTCAACTCTAACATTATATATTTGCTGATAAAACGGTAAAGTATTCAATCAAGCACTTTATAAATAATGGCACCATTATCTTTGACATAAGTTTGGAGTACTCCTTTAGCTACTAAGTCGTTGAGTACATTAATTGTTTCTTCGTAGCTGACCTCGGTTGCAGATATAGCATCGGCTATAACAAAACCTTCCTTTTTTCTAGTAGCTAAAGCAAGAATGCGGTTTATGTATCGCTGCCGTTTCTGTTGACGGTATTCTCTGTAAAAATAGCCAGCCACGCCCGTAGCTATAAGTAGCAAAATAAACTCTGGCATTACTCCCTAAACTCTATATGCCCAATTTCAATAATAATCACCAACCAGTCAAGATCGCGATCCCGCGCAGCGGGTGCTGCCGCATCTCGCGGGACGCTGCTACTCCTTATTCCCTATGGGCTTCGAAATCTCAGCAAAGCTGAGGCACTTTGTGGTCGAACCTTAACAATTTCTTCAACTCGAAGATACAGAGAGAAGAAATATTGTCTAGCCTGGTTGAATTGATGAGTTTGGTGGCTGGTTGACTGACAAAACTCGAGATACAAAGTTAGAAAAATCCATTTTTAGATTGCGAGCTAAAAACTTAGCTCAAGGAAACGTTGCTGCGATCGTAGGCAACTCCGAAATCATGAATAGTCTTGCCTTGGACATGACTGTGATATTTTTGTGTATCCACATCTATTCCGATTTCGCTAGCGGTACGATTTAGCATCGATTGCTCGCGCTTCCTAATCATTTGGTGGTGACGCATCATCAAGACGCGCGCTTTGTTTTGAACAGACATTTATTCCACCTCCTTCATTACACTCTTATCATATCATTTTCTGTATTAAATAATACAAAATTCGATAAAAATAAAAGTTCATATAAACAGCGTTAAAATAATCATTTCGTACATGAGGTAATTGTAAAAAAAAACAATAACAGAGCAACAAAGCATAACTAATGTTAGTAAAAAGAATAAAGAGTTTGGTTTAGAAACTACGATGGCTTATGTAGGTGAGCTAGATACAGGTCAAAAAATTTATTTAGAAAATCAGGGAACGCAAACATTAATTACTAGTATTTTTAGCGGCTCGGGACAACAACAACAATCGAGTAATTCTATTTCTACCGGAAGCTGGACTGCCGAGCCTGAAATGTATAAGACTTCTAATGGAGTTATTGTAGAAATTACTACTGCCGGAGGGAAATATTGCGTGCAAATTCAAGGCAGCAGCATGAGCGTAATGAATGAAACTCCATCCCTAAGCAAAGAACGACAAATGCAAATGCGGCAAGTTGAATCTACTCCTGCCTCATCGATGCCGCCAATGGAACCCATGAAACCGATGAAAATGGGAGATATGGAAATGAAGATGAATCCGATGGAAATGCGCATGGGTAATATGCAAATGCGGATGGGTTCTTCAACTTCTGACGAAATTCACCAAAGCAAAAGGCGTTTCTGTTCTCAATGTGGGGAATCAGTTCATCCTAACGATCGCTTTTGCTCTAGCTGCGGTCATCGACTCGATTAAGCAAACAGTTTTGATTTGGTCTCTAGGAAGTGCTTTTAAAAGATTTTTCCTCTTAGCTCGACTTTATCCATTTTCTAGCAACGCGATCGCTAACGCTAAAACCTATGTAGAACCGTAGTTTTACTTTTTCGATTTCACCGTGAATCAGTAACATGGAAAAAGTTTTTGCTGAAAAGCTAGGATTTTTGCCCTATAAGAAGAACCAAGTTCTTAATTTTGGATAAAGTCGAGCTTAGAATGACACCAGGTATAACCTGAGTAAGAATCCTAATTTGTTTGCCCTTGGTAAGATAGAAAACATATAAATTAAACATTAAAAGATTGCTCAAAGCGATCGCATCTTTGTCAAAAATGCCGAAGCGTTGTCCTCTAGCAATAAAAAATCATAATATTGACTATCTCACGCTAATTTAAACCCAAACACCAACAAATTAGTTTTTGGCTGTGTCCCTACCGAGCAATGAGCGGCATAAGACCCGCTTATTGCTAATAAAAATCAAAAATCAACATAAAATCTATTAAACTATTTCAATATAAAGGTTATAGCAATCGTCCTTTCGGTAAGTGACCAAAGAGGGCTAATCGGGCAATTTATACTGTCCGACGATCCGTTTGGCATATTCGGGAACGTGAGAATCGAGTTTCTCTGGATGATTGCGTTTTACGTATAAATAATTGCGAGTGAAATGGGAATCGATAGAAAAACGGGCGTATTCCAAACCTTGAGGACCAATTTTTTCAATTACTACTCCCATCAATTTAGCTGCCCACATGGGTAGAGTAACGCCTTTGTCATAGGCTGGAATACTCTGTTGTACCGCTTGCTTTCTATCTCCTTTAGACATCACTGGCTGGATATCTATTTCTTCTCTTACTAAATCCAGCATTTCCTTTCCCTTATCATTGCGGACGACAATCCATTGCCAACCGAAAGGTGCGCCCATATAACCTACAACTAAATCGGCTAAGGAGTTGACGTAATCAAAACAACTCATACAAGAGGGAGCGAATACATCTTTAAGTTGGTTGGTTTTTAGTCCAAAAAAAGGAACTTTTTCAATTGTGCCGTCTTCGTGCTTAAAGTGTATCCGAAAGTCTTGCATGAACTCGTAATGTACTACTGTATCGGGAGATTTGCTAGTAGTTTCTAAAAATTTTTGCAGTCCCGCACGGGTGACGTTATCTACACAAGGAGTACCCAAAACATAAAGTTTTTCTAAACCCAATTCTTTTTCTACTGTCCGCAGTGCTTGAATTTGGCAACCGACCCCAATTACTAGCAGTCGCTTCATTCCTGACTGTTCTATTTGTTCTAAGATTGATAGATTGGGAGAAAGAGTAGGTTTATTAACTCGTGCCGCCAATACTTCTTCTGGAGTTCTGGCAATTATTGGCATTGGCTGAAAACGGTCTTCTTTTGTATTCTGAACGCAGACAACCCCTTCAACTATACCCCGATTGAGCATTTCACAAGCAATGGTACTGACGATCCCCGTCCACTGCGCCCCTTCTATAGGTTGTTTTTTTCGTGCTGCCATCATGTCTTGATGAACGCCAAAGTACCAATCGTTTTCATTATCTAGGTTGCGGCTGCGTCCGTGGGCTCGTGCTTCTAGTTCAGCTATTTGTTGATTGAGAAACGCACAGGCTTCTTTGACGTAGTGGATATAGTAAGTATCGCAAAGTCCGCATTCACTACACAGTTCTTTAGCTGGACGACGGCTACTGGGTTTGAGTGCTTTGGCTTTTTTGTGCGGGGCAACAGCGGTCATATTAAAGAGCTTTTGAAACTGAGATGGATAATATTTGTCAGATTACGTCAATGTTAGGTTTTGAAGCTAAAGTTTGTAAAGGTTTGTAATGATAAAAAATTACTTTAGTTCTAGCTGTTTTGTTTGAAGCAATAGTATGAATATTTCTTGCGTAATCTCATTATTCTATCAATTAGTTTGATTACTGTTTATTTCGTAAACGATTGGGATAAACATGATTAATCTGGCAGAGGAGCAAGGACCGATCGAGCCTAGTAAAATTGTATTAGTCGAGCCGACTTCAGGCAATACAGGTATAGCTCTGGCAATGGCAGCAGCAGCCAAAGGTTATCAGTTAATCTTGACCATGCCAGAGACGATGAGTAAAGAAAGGCGGGCGATGCTGCGAGCTTATGGCGCGCAGTTAGGGCTGATTTCTGGCAACGAAGGAATGAGCGGCTGCATTCGACGAGCGCAGCACATTGTGGAAACCACTCTTCTATGCTGCAACAGTTTAATAATGGGATCGATCCAGACGTTGACCGACGTACCCCAGACGTTGACCGACGTACCGCAGCAGAAGAAATTTGGGCAGATAAAGTTGCTCGAAGACCCAAAAATCGCGGCAAAATAATTGTGATGATTCAACCTAGCTTTGGCGAACGCTACCTCAGTACGCCTCTGTTTCAGGATTTAGAAAATACTTACTCATTGGAGTAAAGCGAGTGAATTATTATCAAACTCTTGAAGTTAATCCCCAAGCTACCCAGCAAGAAATCAAACAAGCTTATCGGCGTTTAGTCAAACTGTTTCACCCCGACACTCAAACTAAAAATGCCGATCGCGACAAAATTATTCAAATTAATGCTGCTTACGAAATATTAAGCAATCCTCGAAGTCGCCGTAGCTACGATCTAAATCTGACATCCGATTTGGGCGATCGCTTTTCTGTTAATAGAGAACAAAGAACTGCTCGAGCACAACGAGAGTACCAACGCTACCGTCAAGCAGGACGTGCCGAAGATATTCATCATCAAAGATGGCTCGAAGAGGTTTATGTTCCTACTAATCGACTCATCTTTAAAATTCTTAATCCTTTAAATGCCGAGATCGATTCTCTTGCTGGCGATCCTTTTGATGACGAACTAATTTCAACTTTTCAAACTTATCTAGAGCATTGTCGTCAATGTTTACAATTAGCGCAACAAACTTTTGCTTCTCAACCCAATCCCTCTAAATTGGCTGAGGTTGCCGTTAATCTCTACTACTGTCTCAATCAAATCGACGATGGCATTAAAGAATTAGAGTGGTTTGTCCTCA
Source organism: Pleurocapsales cyanobacterium LEGE 06147 (assembly GCA_015207585.1). Taxonomy (GTDB): domain Bacteria; phylum Cyanobacteriota; class Cyanobacteriia; order Cyanobacteriales; family Xenococcaceae; genus LEGE-06147. The sequence goes on from JADEWQ010000067.1 coordinate 7,037, forward strand.
ACTACGACGATCGCCACCTCCATACAGGTCAAGAAATATTTAGAATTGCTCGCCGATTGCACCGTCAAGTTCAAGCGGCAGCTAAATTTTTTGTGTAGGTGGCAGATGTCAAGAAGCAATTAATGTCGAAATTAGTTTATCCTGGGAGAGAGTCGGTTTACTAAACTTTACATTTTTCTATGAATTGCATCATTAAACGTCGGGCTCAGTTTTCCGCCAGTCACCGCTATTGGTTACCGGAATGGGATGAAGCAGAAAACCAGCGTTACTTTGGGGCTTGTAGCCGTTTTCCAGGACACGGACACAATTACGTTCTCTATGTTTCTCTGGCTGGTGAATTAGATGAGTACGGCATGGTGCAAAACCTGTCCCATGTCAAGCAAGTAATTAAAAGAGAAGTCACCAGTCAATTAAATTATGCTTACCTTAATGGTGTCTGGCCAGAATTTCAACAAACCTTACCTACGACGGAAAACATTGCTCGAGTCATTTGGCAAAGATTAGCACCTTACTTACCTTTAGTTAATATTCAATTGTTTGAAAACCCCGAACTTTGCGCCGATTATCGAGGAAACGATATGGAAGCATTTTTAACCGTTAAAACCCATTTTAGTGCTGCTCATCGCTTGGCTTTGCCTCACCTAAGCTACGAAGAAAATAGCGCGATTTATGGTAAATGTGCTCGTCCTAATGGACACGGACATAATTACCATCTCGAAGTTACCGTAGCTGGAGAAATAGATCCCCGTACCGGAATGTTAGTAGATCTAAGTGCTTTACAAAAAGCGATCGACGATTATGTAGTCGAGCCTTTCGACCATACTTTCCTTAATAAAGATATCCCTTACTTTGCTGAAGTTGTTCCCACAGCAGAAAATATTGCCCTCTACATTGCTCAACTGTTGCAAGAACCGATTGGTAAACTAGGAGCCGAACTTGATAGAGTCAAATTAATTGAAAGCCCCAACAATTCTTGTGAGATTTACTGCCGTCAGGAGAAAACAACATTAACTTCAGTTGACCAAAGAGAAACAGTAGTAGCCTAACTATGTCTCAGAACTCTTAGCTTTCCTTTCTACTCTTATCGGGGCAGGGGTATTAAGGCTAATTAAGTGAAAAATGATTAGTGGATTAACCAGTATTGGCGATCCAATCTCTAATTTGTTGACTAATATCTAAGATATCGAGAGGATTAATAGTCCGATCGCGACCCAAATAGCTAACTACCAGTTTTCTTAAGGACTGTTAATACTTAATTGGCGAAATAGATAAAGCAAGAAAAAGTGTTTGATAATATGGGCAAAAGTTAGTCAGCTTTACACCGTCTTTTCCAACGGTGTCCTAAAAGGCGGGGCAATCCAAGATACTCCGCCGTTTGATGATGAAGTCACTTAAACTTCGTCTTACAGCGGTGTATAGTAGTCGCAATGTCCCGCTATTGCTTCGGGTGCAGTTCCTTACTAGTCTGCACCTCTATCTGACTAATTATAAAATGTTAAAGCTAACAAAAGGAGTGCTCAAAAATGGAATCTGAAGCTAACCAAACAGCAGAAACTACAACAGTACAAACTCCTTCGGGAATCAAAACTGGCTCCCCGGGGGCGATCGCGCCTGCCAAGACATCTCCAGCAGAAAAGCCATGGCAAGAATGGATAGAGCTTGGTAGCGACTTTTTGTCCAAATTATACGACTATATAGGAGAGTTTCTCTCAGACAACAGAAAACTATTGATTAATTTAGGGTTACTTTTTGGTGCTGTTGTTGCAGTTAAATTAACCCTAGCTATTCTCGATGCCATTAACGATATTCCCCTACTAGCTCCTTTGTTGGAACTCGTCGGTCTTGGCTATACGGGCTGGTTTGTATATCGTTATCTGTTGAAAGAATCTACTCGTGAAGAGTTGGTAACTGAATTTGAATCGCTCAAATCTCAAGTTATGGGTAAAACTCCCAATAGCTAAGCAGGGATTAATTTTCCCTCCTAAATTGTCAAACTAGATTTTATTGCCTTCCCTATTAAGCAGCGGGTAGGCATTTTTCATATTAACTATAAAAACCGAAAATTTTTGTTTCTACGAAATATATCTGGGGATTTTTTTATTATTCAAGTAATTTTAAATACTTGTTGATTTTTTGTTGAATTTCTCTAAGGGTTGATAAATCTTCTGAATCAGTAGAGTCTAAATAAGCGTACATTTGCTTGATGGTTTTTTCTAACTTAAGAGCAAGGCTGACAGCTTGTTCTGTCATTTTTTTTACTTGTCTTTGTTCATAAAAATTTAACGCTTTGCCACGCAAAACCTGAATAGTTGCTTCTTCCCCCCATTGACCGGGAAATATTTCTAGGCGTAGCAGCAAACGTTCTTGCTTGTGAATTTTTTCTAAAGCTAGCTTTTTGCGTTTGTCGAGAGGAACGGGGGGGAGTTTGGCTAATGCTTTGACGCGAGCGAGGATTGACTGATAAATTCCAAGAGATACTCGATCTAGCGAAAACGTTACTTCTCCATCTTGACTGCAAACAATGCGACCGCACTCAGATAATCTTTGTAAGTATAGTCTTCCAATTCCGTTGTCAAGCAGCCTGTTCATTATTTCTTGCCATAACTGTTCGGGGGTTAAGAGTAAATCCTCTATCCGCTCGATTTCTCCTTTCTCCGATGGGGTCAAAGTAGAAGAATGAGACGGATTATTGCCCGTGAAATTAGTAAGATCTGACTTGACGACATCGGCACCCTTGGAAAAAGGCTCTTGTCCGATTTGCTCTTCTAAAGGGGCTGAAAATTCTTCTGGGCGATCGATAATCAGTGTAGGTCTATCGTGGAGAGTGGAAGGTTTTTGGTTCTTTTCCTTTGTTTGGGGTGTTGCGGTTAATGTATGTGTCGAATCTAGATCGGCTCTATCCGAATTGCCAAGATACTTTAAATAAGCCGCCAGAACTGATTGATGAGTGTTGGAGCCAATCGGCTCTATTTCAATACCATAGCCCAAAGAATTAACAATGGAGCGCACAAATTTGAGTGCAGAAACATCTTTCGGGTTCACCATCCCCAAAACGAGACGATTATTTTGGAGTTTTAGAGGCAAAACTCGATAATGAAGGCAGGATTCCAAAGACAGAACCGACTTAATCATTTGAAAAATAACCCCATGGTCGATCGCTAAACTGTCTATTTTTTGATCGGCAGTTATATCCGCTCGAAAAAGGTCTGGACGATGAGATGGATGGTGAGATTCTGACATTACTAGGTCGGCTTTTGGATAAATGGCAATTTCTAGAAGTAAATTGCGTAAGGGGCTGTGACTGTTTTTTTACGGCAGTCCTGGTAAACCCCGTCACAAAGATACATACACTTATCTACTGTAGAAAGCTTGCCCGCATGAGCAAAACTGTCTCTGTGATAGCAACTTCGTACCAAATTACGTCTTGCGGGAGTTCGCCACAGGTAAATCCTCCAGATAAGCCTCCCTATGCGCCCGAAAAATTTTGTACCCTAAACACAAATCTAGACCTGCTTAGCGTAGATATAGGTTTTTACCTGGATGCATCAACCTAGGCAAGAAATAAATTGAGCAAACTTGCTACTGGTCGATCTATATTTAAATTACCCAAATAGAGAGATAAGATTAGCAATTGGGATTCCGTATATTTGCTGAATTTGGTCTAAAATGCCCCTGAGTACATTGTCAGAATAGGAAACTTATGACAAATCAATCTGCTATACCGGTGGTCGTTAATGGTGCGGCGGGCAAAATGGGTCGGGAAGTAATCAAGGCTGTCGCTAGAGCAGAAGATATGGTACTAGTGGGAGCTGTCGATCGCAACCCCGATTATCTGGGTCGAGATGTAGGAGAAGTAGCTGGCTGCGATAGTTTGGAAGTACCGATTCTTAACGATTTACAAAGTGTGTTAGTGTTGGCTACTCAGGAAAAAATTCAAGGGGTAATGGTCGATTTTACCCATCCCGATAGTGTTTACGACAACGTCCGCAGCGCGATCGCCTATGGAGTTCGTCCTGTCGTCGGGACAACGGGATTGAGTGAAAAACAAATTAAGGATTTGGCCGAATTTGCCGATAAAGCTAGCACTGGTGCTTTAATTATTCCTAATTTTTCAATTGGGATGGTTTTACTTCAACAAGCTGCCATCGCTGCTTCTCAATATTTTGATCACGTAGAAATTATCGAACTGCATCACGATCGCAAGGCTGATGCTCCCAGCGGCACGGCAATTAAAACAGCTCAGATGCTAGCAGAAATGGGCAAAACTTATAATCCACAACAAGTTGAAGAAACAGAAACACTGGCGGGGGCAAGAGGAGGAAAGGCAGCAGAAAATATTCGCATTCACAGCGTGCGCTTACCCGGATTAATTGCTCATCAAGAAGTAATTTTTGGCGCACCCGGTCAAATATATACTCTCAGACACGATACCAGCGATCGCTCTTGTTATATGCCTGGTGTTTTGCTGGCTATCCGCAAAGTGACTCAACTCAATTCTTTGCTTTATGGTTTAGAAAAGATATTGTAACCAAAATTTCCAATTTGAGAATTTTAATGCTAGTTCCTCTTACTCGCGAAAAATTTGAGCAAATTATTCCTCGGATTGCGACGGGTCCCCAGTATAACTATTACTGGGGCAAGTGGCGCGACTTACTCAATCGACTGCTCATTTCGGTTGTGGCTATAGTGGTTATATTGCTGGTCGGTCAAATCTTAGGTGGGGGAGCAACGGCACTAGTGCTATTGCTGGCGGTAATTGCCGGTCTTTACTGGCTCTGGGGTCCCGTGTATTGGGCTAGTTTGCGCAATGCTTCTTATCGTCGGTTTCCCTATAGTGGCTTTTGGCAGGGTCGAGTAGTAGAAACTTTTGTGACCGAAGAATTAATCGGTGAGGAAGAAACTGTCAATCAACGGGGAGAATTGGTCATCATTGAGAATCGGGAGCGAAGAATTAATCTGGTTATCCGCGATGAAGATGGATTTGAATTAGAAGTACAAGCTCCCCTCCGTCGCATTCATAAAGCGATCGCTCCCGGTCAAATCGCCGAATTGCTAGTCTTGTCTAATCGAAAAGACTTAGGCAAGATCGATAAATATACCGATGCCTACATTCCCAGTCAAAATCTGTGGGTTGGGGAATATCCTTGGCTACAGAGAGATGTCTTTGCAGAAGTTAGTCGTCAATTAGCCCAGCAAGGACTGTCAGTTCCAAGCAGTAAAAGCCGTACCCTATATAGCAATAAGTTAACTCGGTATAAAAAAATAAACTAATAAAAATGATACTAATTAGCCAAGCATAGAGTGTTAGGTTATTCTATTTTGTCTAATTGACGGACTACCCCTCCATGATTTTTAGCCATGGTCTCGGCCATTTCCTTAGAGGGAAATTTACTGGCTCTCTCCAATACTGGTTGAAATTGACCGGAGGGAGTTAAATAATGAGTAAATATACCCACTTGCTTGTAGACTATCCACATTTTATTCAATCTTTTCAATTGGTTTGGAAAGATTTTACCGCTCGAGCGCGTTTATGGAAAAATTCTTATAAGTTAGATTAATTTAATAACACTCAAAATGAATGTGAGTGGAGTATGGTTAAGAATTACGTGCCAGAAATTGTTAAAGATGAAACGATTTATGAAGTTTATATTGCCTCTTTGGGCGAAAAATGGAATAAGGCATTAGCTTATATCTCGATTAAATTTGGCATTGATATCAAAGAAGTAATTAAATTTAAAAAAAATCCAAGAAAACTGTTATTTGCCGGAAATGCAGTAGAAGTGTTTGCTTTAAGAAATGAATTAGGCGATCGCGGGATAGAGGTAAAGATTGAGCCAGAGTTTAAATACGATATATTTGATGATATTCAAACAGGTGCGCAGAATCACTGGTCTTGAAGGAGAAAGTACTTTAAATTTTTATTCAGAAGGTTGGATTTCTTCTTATTGCTGCATTGCGCCATCAGAAATTCAGCTAATAAAAAATTTTTTTTGACTTTTGACTTTCCGCTCATGCCTCTTTTTACTTCCCTAGAAGAAGCTTTAAAACATTTTTTCGGTTACGATACCTTTCGTTCCGGACAGAAGCAAATCGTTGAAGAGGCACTGCAAAATAAAGATTTACTAATTATTATGCCTACTGGCGGAGGCAAATCTCTTTGTTTTCAACTTCCTGCCCTACTCAAACCAGGTTTAACCGTCGTTGTTTCACCCCTGATTGCTTTGATGCAAGATCAAGTGGACACGCTGCAAGATAATGGTATTGGAGCAACTTTTCTCAATAGTACCCTAGATTATGAAGAAATGCGATCGCGCCAAGGGGCTATCCTTCAGGGTAAGATTAAGTTACTCTATGTCGCCCCGGAAAAGTTGCTGGCAGAGAAATTTGGTTCTTTTTTAGACCAAGTAGCCAATCAAGTAGGGATTGCTGCCATAGCCATTGATGAAGCCCACTGCGTCTCGGAATGGGGGCACGATTTTCGTCCCGAATATCGCCAACTAAAACTACTGCGCGATCGCTATCCACAAGTACCAATTCTTGCCCTAACTGCAACAGCAACCAAAAGAGTACGACAAGATATTATCACACAGCTCGGTTTGCGCCAGCCTCAGATTCACATTACCAGTTTCAACCGCACTAACATCCATTACGAAGTACAACCCAAAGACAAAAAAAGTTACAGTCAACTCCTGCAACAGATCCGCACTCAATCTGGTTCGGGTATAGTTTATTGTCTCAGCCGACGTAGTGTAGAAGAGATTGCCTACAGACTACAAAAAGATGAAGTTAAAGCCCTACCCTATCATGCAGGTATGACAGATGAAAGGAGAACGATCAATCAAACACGCTTTCTGCGAGATGACGTGCAAGTAATGGTGGCGACGATTGCCTTTGGCATGGGAATTAATAAACCGGATGTCCGTTTTGTATATCATTACGATCTGCCTCGCAGCTTAGAAAACTTTTATCAAGAGTCGGGAAGGGCTGGCAGAGATGGGGAAGCAGCTAAATCGATTCTCTTTTTTAGCATTAGCGATCGCCAAAAAATCAACTATCTCATCGAACAAAAATCTGACCCTAGCGAACAAAGAATAGCCCGCCAACAGTTACGTCAAATAGTCGATTATGCTGAAGGTACTGACTGTCGTCGCACGATTTTATTGAGCTATTTTGGCGAAAGATTTAGAGGTGACTGCGGCAAGTGCGATAATTGTCTTACTCCCAAAACTCTAGAAGATTGGACGATCGAAGCGCAAAAGTTTCTTTCCTGCGTCGCCCGCTGTCAAGAAAAATTTGGCATGATGCACATTATCGACGTATTAAGAGGCGCGCGGAAAAAGAAAATCGAACAGTACGGACACCATTTACTCTCCACTTATGGCATTGGTAAAAGTAGAAGCATTGCTGAATGGAAAATGTTAGGGCGATCGCTACTTCATCAAGAATTAGTTAGCGAAACCAACGACGGTTATCGTATCCTTAAGCTAAATAAACGAAGTTGGGAAATTTTACGCAAACAGCGATCGGTTCAAATTGCCGTGAGCGATCGCCCTAAATCTGAGCCTGGAAGAGAATATAATTTTACCAAAGCAGAAGCAGAAATACTATTCGAGCGATTGAAACAATTACGCAAACAAATTGCCAATCTCCACTCAGTTCCACCGTACATTATTTTTGCCGATTCCAGTCTCAAATTAATGGCACAATTACAACCTCAAACTTTGACAGAATTTGCCAATATTTCAGGAGTAGGCAGTCATAAGCTCAAACAATATGGAGAACAATTTGTTTCAGTAATCAGGGAATTTTGTCAAGTTCAAAAATTACCGACTCCGCTTCCTTCTCATAGTCAAATGGCTACTCTTCAACTGCATCAGCAAGGTTTAAATGTAGACGAGATTGCCCAAAAACGAAATTTAGCTGTCAGTACTATTAATACTCATCTAAGCGAACTGATTGAGATGAATCAGCCAGTTGCTCTTAATCGGTTGGTACAGCTAGATAAACAACAAAGAATTAAGGGAGCCATAGAAAAAATTGGCGCAGATTCTCTCAAACAAATAAAAGAATATTTAGGAGAAAATTATAGTTATGTGGAAATTAGATTAGTAAGAGCTTGGTGGCGCAGTCATCAGCAATAAATAAGAGATGAGGTATAAAGGCTAAGTCACCATAAAAAATGGTTTATTTTGATAGGAGTAGTTTTTATTGAGATGGTTTATAAAAGTTTATTTATTCCTCAGAAAAATAATCTGCTTATTTTTGTAAACTTAATTGCAGTTCTTTTAATTTATTGATAAGTTATGAAAGTGGAATTTCGTGAATTTAATCCCTTCGATCTTTGGATTTGGCTAGAATTTGATACCGTTCCTTCAGCCATGGAACAACAATTTGTTGAAGAATTATTCGACTCTTGGTTTTATCTTGGCAAGTTGGGCGGATTTAATGCAGAAAATCTTCAAGTACAAGATACGGGCGTAGAAATTAGCTACATGGAATACGATACAGAAATGGCAGAAAAGGCGTTTATGTCTCCCATGCACAATATGGCAGAATTTGAGTTCCTCGGTACTTGGGGACGCTGTTGGTTCGATCTCGGCACCAGCGATCCAATTGCGATCGATATTCTGATTAATGCACTCAGTCAACTCAGTAAAGAATACGTCAAAATCAATAAATTAATTATCGGCGGACAAAATGAAGATTGGCCGCTCAAAAAACAGCATCAATCTGCCCTTAATTAAACCACAATAAACTTAGTAGTAGACTACAATGATTTTGATGGATTGGGATTGACACGGGGACGCGGGGAGACAAATTAGAAAATTACTGAGTATTTACACTATAGAAAACCCAAGCAAGAACTAGACATATTAAGATTAAGTCATCATAAAGATAGGAGAGGAGTAAAAGGCAATCTCGCCCTTGGCGAGGCGCTGCGTATTCTAATCCTCTCGAGACGGAGGCTTACTATGTCATACAGAAACTCTCCCCTTAATAACACTAGTTCGGATTTGGAGAAAGCTGCACTAAACCGCTATCGCTCTTTAGTACCCAGCCTTCCGGAATCTTGCCGTGTATTTCGGGAAACCTGGAACAGTTCTACTGTACTATGTTTGGATTTTACCGATTGCCCTGATTCGCTGGTAGCAACGATGGAGCAATTTTTACCCCTGATGATAGCTTCTCATCATCTGGGATTGGCAGACTCTTTGCTGTTTAAGCTAAACAATAAAATTATGGGATGGGCAACCGTGACACCCAAATAGTTTGTGTTACTAATTGATAATTAATAATGGATAATTGATAATTATTAATTCTCAAATTATCCATTGACTCCTGACTTCTGTTTACAATTATCGCAGTGTCCACAGCTAAATCCTTTTGCTTCTTTCTCAAAACCAAAAGCTGCCAATAAAAATCGCCAGCGACACTGGCGCGTCTTCAGATATTGCTTCATCTGAGTTTGCCATAAGTTTGGTTTGGCTGATAAAGCAGGAGTAAATGGCGATCGCTTTTGATAATGAAAAGGGTCTTGCCAATATATTTGTCCCAAATTATGTAAAATAACTAAGGCAAGTTCGCCGTCTGGAAACTGTCGCGCGATCGCTTCTATCTCTCCTTGAGGTGGTAGTTGTTTGGCTATGTGTCTTGCTTGTCGATACCGTTTCTGTAGTTGGTTAGTCAAAAACTGATGGCGTTGTCGATCTTCTGGATTCAACCATCCCGTAGGTTCGCTGACTAAAGTTAAGGCAGTAGCAGAATGACCATCTCTTCCTCCTCTGCCAACTTCTTGCAGGTATTCCGCCAGTAAAGATGGTGCATGAAAATGAACGATCCAGCGCACGTCTGGTTTGTCTATTCCCATCCCAAAAGCAGAAGTACAAACAACAAATTGAGTGTGTCCCTCCAGCCAACTTTGTTCTATGGTTCGTCTTTGTTGAACGCTCAATCCGGCGTGATAGGCTGCGGTAGAGTATTGCCAAGACTCAAACCACCGTGCCAATTCTTCACTATCTCTACGGGAACGCACGTAGACTAAACCCGCTTGCTTGCCTCTGGCTTGAATGAACTTTAAAGTCTGTTGCCGTCTTCCTCTCGGTGTCCAAACCGTCTGAACTTGTAAATGAAGATTATTTCGATAAGGACTATTTAAAAAAGTTTCTGGTCGTTCCAACTGTAGCATTTGTGCAATAGTCTTTTGCGTCTGCGAATCGGCAGTGGCAGTAAAAGCAGCGATCGTTATTTTAGTTCCAGGTGGTTTATGCTTAAGTAAAGCAGGACGTACTGTTCCCAAACGATAGTACGTAGGACGAAAAGTTGTTCCCCATTGCACTAAGCAATGAGCTTCATCCAAAATTAGACCATTGATTTTTACTTGCGGTTGCGCTATTCGTTCCCAGACGGGACGACTGAGAAGAGTTTCTGGTGAAAGGTAAACTAATCTTAGTTGTTGTTTGGTAATTGCCTGTAGAGTCTGCTTGCGTTGATTTCGTGGTAATTCGTTATGCAATAAAGCGACGGGAAGATGACGTTTTTTTAATTGGTTTACCTGATTTTCCATCAAGGCAACCAGAGGAGAAACTACCAAAGTTAAACCCGTTTGCAGTAAAGCTGGTAATTGAAAACAAATAGACTTACCCCCTCCCGTTGGCATGACGATCAGCGCATCTTTGCCTGCAAGTAAACTGTTGATAATTTCTGCTTGAGGCGTGCGAAAGTCATCATAACCCCAAATTTGTTTTAAAGCAGTTCGTACTTGCTGCAACTCAAGATTAGAAGAAGGCATTAATGGCGATTACCAAAAAATACAGAACAATCTTAGCCCAGCACTATCTTTGTCAACTACTGTAATATCCATCTTCAAGTTTCTGATAGTTTTATTTCCTCTTGTCCTCTGCTTATACTTAATTTAACTGGGATTAGCACGTATGTGTTTTTGGAGAATCAAAACTGTTGAGGAAACTTGGAGAAAAAGATGTCACAGTCACTCATACTAGAATACTGGAAGGATGATAATTGGTTTGTTGGTCGTCTTAAAGGAATTCCTGGAGTATTCAGTCAAGGACAAACCTTAGATGAGTTAGAAGAAAATATCCGTGACGCTTATAAGTTAATGACTGAAGATGAAGAACCTGCACCGATCGATGCTCAAACCAAAGAACTAATCTTTGAAGGATGAAGCGTCAGGAGTTCATTCGTGAATTAGAGCAAGCAGGTTGTGTTTTACATCGGCATGGTGCGAAACATGACATCTATCGAAACCCAATTAACGGAAAGAAAGCTCCAGTACCACGCCAGACTGAACTCAAGAACAGTTTGTGCCAACTAATTCGCAAACAACTTGATGTGTCGAAAGCTAAATAATGAAGTAACGATCGCTTTTATTACCACAAAAATGCGATCGTCTTTACGAAATTCCTCGATCTCAGTCTCTTGATGGCGATCGTTAACCTAATTGGAAGATTTACAGTGCTGGTACTAGCGGGTATTCACGCTAATTCGTTCATGGTATGCTTATAAACTGGCGAAATAAACTGCTGCAAGCAGAGATGGCGTTGACCGTCAAATTTGAGTGTGTTGGCGTTTATTTTTTTGGGAAGTAGCTAAAGCTTCCAGAATACCTGCCCATAATATATCTAGGTCGTTTATTGACAAAATATTGTAGCTAATAAGAATTAATCATACAAGCTATAATCTAGTTTAGATAGGTCAACAATTTTAGGAAAAATCCATCAAAAAACAGCAAATTTATTAAGTAATTATGGCAGCGAATCAGTCCCCAGAGCGACAACCAAATACCTCTACACTAGAAGAAATTCGTGCTACTAGACTTGAAAAAATTCAACAAATTAAAGATTTGGGATTAAACCCTTTTGCTTATAAATGGGAAGTCACTCATCATGCTGCCGAATTACAGGAAAAATATATCGATTTAACTAATGGCGAAGAAGTAGACGAAACAGTATCTATTGCCGGACGTATTATTGCTCGTCGAGTATTTGGTAAGCTTGCCTTTTTTGAATTACAAGACGAAACGGGTAAGATTCAGCTTTATTTAGATAAAAAGAAAATTGATAGCCAAATGTCCGATTTAATAGGGGCATTTAATCATCTTAAAAAACTGACAGATACAGGAGATATTTTAGGCATAAAAGGGACTATCAAAAGAACAGAAAAAGGCGAACTTTCTATTTATGTAAGTGAATATGCAATTCTCACTAAATCTCTTCTGCCTTTACCCGATAAATGGCATGGTTTAACTGATACTGAAAAACGCTATCGTCAGCGATATGTCGATCTAATTGTTAACCCAGGAGTACGGCAAACTTTTCGTCGTCGTGCCCAAATTACTGCTGCCGTTCGACGATATTTAGAAGAAAGAGATTTTCTGGAAATTGAAACTCCCGTTCTTCAGAGTGAAGCTGGGGGTGCCGATGCCCGTCCTTTTATCACCTATCATAATACTCTGGAGATGAATTTATATCTCCGCATCGCCACAGAGCTGCATTTGAAAAGATTAATAGTCGGCGGATTTGAGAAAGTATTCGAGTTAGGCAGAATCTTCCGTAATGAGGGAGTTTCTACCCGCCACAATCCCGAATTTACTATGATCGAGGTTTATCAAGCCTACGCCGATTATTTTGATATGATGGCGTTGACAGAGGATTTAATTAGTTATGTTGCCCGAGAAGTTTTGGGTACGACAAAAATTACTTATCAGGAAAAAGAAATCGATCTGACTCCTCCTTGGCAACGAGCAACTATGCACGAATTAGTGCAAAAGGCAACGGGTTTAGATTTTGACCAATTTAAGAATTTTGCAGAAGCAAAAACTGCTGCCAAAGAAGTGGGAATTGACATACCCGATGACTGTCAATCTATTGGCAAACTTCTCAATGAAACCTTTGAACAAAAAGTAGAAGATTCCCTAATTCAACCTACTTTTGTCTTAGACTATCCCGTCGAAATTTCTCCCTTAGCCAAACCTCACCGAAGCAAGCCAGGATTGGTAGAAAGGTTTGAATTGTTTATAGCAGGTAGAGAAACAGCCAATAGTTTTTCCGAATTAACCGATCCTTTGGATCAAAGACAGCGATTAGAAGCTCAAGCCGCTAAAAAAGCCGCCGGAGATTTAGAAGCTCACGATATCGATGAAGACTTTTTAGCAGCCTTGGAATACGGGATGCCGCCTACTGGAGGTTTGGGCATCGGAATCGATCGCCTGGTAATGTTATTAACCGATTCTCCCAGCATTCGAGATGCGATCGCCTTTCCCCTACTTAAGAGTCAAAGTACCGTCATTAAATCTTTTGACTACGATGCAGATCGACAAATTCTGCGAGTTGAATTTGGCAACGGCAGCGTCTATCAATACCATGATGTCCCCGAGTCTATTTACAAAGAATTAAAAGAAGCCCCTTCTGTCGGTCAATATTTTAATGCCAACATTCGCGATAAATTTGGTTTCGATCGCGAAGTATAGACAATGGATACAGAAACTCTTAGTCTTCCTTCTCCCTTGCGACTGTCAATCAATTTAACAGACGAGCAATTTTGGCAACTTTGCTCATCAAACCGCGATTACCGTTTTGAACGCACTGCTGAGGGAGAACTGATCGTCATGCCACCTACAGGTAGCGATACTGGTAGACGTAATATCAAAATTACTACTCAACTAGAAATTTGGAATAGTCAGAGTAAATTGGGAATTGCGTTTGACTCTTCTACCGGTTTTAAATTACCTAATGGTGCAGAACGTTCTCCCGATGCTTCTTGGGTAAAAAAAGAACGATGGGAATCTCTTACTGCCGAACAACAAGAAAAATTCGCTCCTCTATGTCCGGATTTTGTCATTGAGTTACGCTCTCCGAGCGATTCTCTTTCACAGTTACAAGAAAAGATGAGGGAATATATCAATAATGGAGCAAGATTGGGTTGGTTAATCGACAGAAAGAACCAACGAGTAGAAATTTATTGTCCAAATAAAGATGTAGAAATTTTTTCATCTCCTCAGAATCTTTCAGGAAAAGATGTATTACCTGGTTTTGTGTTGAATTTAGACGAAATTTGGTAAATTACATTGAATAACTCTACCTAATTTTAAAATACTTAGTTTCTTCTTGCCTTTAAAATAGTCATCGATCGCAGTGCTATTAGCTCAGCAAAATTTATTCTGTCTAACTCGACACCATTGATGGTCGATGACCAAGCGAGAATTAAGTGTAGTCCATTTTTGAATCTCAACCATTACTCAATAACTTTTTTGCCCAATAAAAAAAGCCAGGTTATTTTCCTGACTTGGAATAAATCACTCAAATCAAATATTAATCTAGCAGGTGTGAGGGCTAGTCATTGGACTGATGCCTTATATCATTGTTGGCTATCCAGGTAATGATTAAGCTAAGGAAAGATTAAAAATGGCTTTAGGGCAACAAAACAATAGCAAGTTTTGTTTGAGCTCCTAAAAACACGAACGAAAACCTGCTTGTAATTTCAAAATGAAGTTGACTATCGAGACGTTTGCCGTCCATAAAAGGTTTCCCCTGCAGATCAGTCGCGGAACAACTGCCCAAACTGCCAACATTTGGGTACGAATTCAAGAAGATAGGGTTGAGGGTTGGGGAGAAGCTTCTCCTTTTTCTTTGGAGGCAGAAGAAAGAAAAGATACAGAGCAGCTGGTAAAGGAATTGCGCCAAATTGCTCCCAAGCTGGAAGTTTATCATCCCCTAGAGAAACAAAAGATTGAAGAAATATTACAACAAGCCCAGTTGTCTTCCTCTGTGCGAGCAGCAATAGATATGGCACTTCATGATTGGTTGGGTAAAAAAGTAGGTTTACCCCTATGGCGTTTGTGGGGATTAGATCGCAGTCGTATCGTTCCTATTTCCGTTACTGTCGGCATTAATACCCCAGCAGCAGCAAGACAACGAGTACGAGACTGGCAAAAGATGATAGCTGTCAAGATCCTGAAAGTAAAATTAGGCAATCCCCAAGGAATAGAGGCAGATCGAGCCATGCTGCTGGCAATTCGGGAACAAGCACCTACAGTGAAGTTAACCGTTGATGCTAATGGTGGCTGGAATTTAAATGATGCCATTGATATGTGTCAGTGGTTAGGAACACAGGAAGTAGAGTATGTAGAACAACCCTTACCATTAGGAGAAGAGCATAAACTAGCAATGTTATCTAATGCTTCTCCCTTACCAATTTTTGTCGATGAAAGTTGTTGTACTAGCCGCGATATTCCTAGACTGGCAGACTCGGTTAAGGGAATTAATATCAAAATAATGAAAGCCGGAGGCTTAAGTGAGGCAATGCGAATGATTCATATTGCCCGAGCTTGTGGTTTAAAAATTATGTTCGGTTGTTATTCAGACAGTAGTTTAGCCAACACTGCTATGTCTCATCTAGCATCCCTAGCAGATTACCTGGATTTAGACAGTCATTTAAACTTAAGGAACGATCCTTTCAGGGGTGCAAATTTAACTGAAGGATGTTTGTTACCTAACGATCGCCCTGGATTAGGAGTTGAATACTGTGACTCTGACAGCTAAACATCGGATTGCTATCTTACTTCATGAAGGCATTCGCGGTCATCATGGAAAAACAGGATTGGCTTTTTTACGTTACAGCGAGGCATCTGTGGTGGCAGTAATTGATGCTCGATGTGCGGGAGAATCCCTAGTCGAGTTGACAGGTATTAGTCGAGATGTTCCGATTGTTGCCAGCGTTGCCGAAGCTTTAGCTTATCATCCCGAAGTATTGCTCATTGGTATTGCTCCTTCAGGGGGCAAATTACCGGAAGCTTGGTGGAAAGAAATTGAACAAGGGGTAGAAGCTGGGTTATCTCTAGTCAATGGTTTGCATACACCTGTTGCGTCTAGATTTGCCAACTTACAGCCAGGACAGTGGATTTGGGATATCCGTCAAGAACCAGAGGGATTAACCATCTGTACTGGTAAAGCGCGATCGCTTTCTTGCCAGCGAATTCTCACGGTAGGTACGGATATGGCAGTAGGGAAAATGTCGGCAAGTCTAGAATTACATCGTGCTGCCTTAAGAAGAGGAATAAAAGCCCAGTTTATGGCAACCGGACAGGGGGGTTTAATGATTTCCGGACAAGGTATCCCCCTAGATGCAATAAGAGTAGATTTTGCAGCTGGGGCAGTGGAACAAACAGTCCTGAATTTGGGTAAAGAGTGCGATCTTTTGATTATCGAAGGACAAGGTTCTCTCTTGCATCCAGGTTCTACCGCCACTTTACCTCTTCTGCGGGGCAGTCAACCTACAGGGTTAATTTTAGTCCATCGCGTTAGACAGGAACACATCCGCGATTTACCAGATTTCATAATTCCACCATTACCAGAAGCGATCCGACTATACGAGACTGTCGCTAGTGCCGGGGGGACTTTCGGTCAAGTCAAAGTTAAGGCGATCGCCCTTAATACTTTTCATCTCGATGTTCAAACAGCTAAACGAGCCATCCAAGAAACACAACAGCTTACAGGACTTCCCTGTACTGATGCAGTGCGTTTTGGAGCCGATTCTTTTCTCGATGTATTTTAAATCTAACTTCAGGAACTGGAGGGATAGCCTATCGTCTGAATGTAAGACTAAGTAAGGAACAATTCCTGAAAATGCAGTTCATCGGGTAGGAAGCTTGCGATTTATCGGGGGTAGTTCACAGAACAATGATTTGGTAAGGGAGGAGTCGTTTTGATTTCTACTTGTCGCTCGCCTGTAGTTGCTAATATTTGCGCGATCGCTTCCCGTGCCCGTTCATTAGCTTTCTCTAGTAATCCTTCACTGCAAGCAGCATTGACAATTTGCTCTAAAGTTTTTTGTTGAGCTAATGTTTGTAACTGCGGGGCTACATCGGGACCTAAATTGAGAAAACCTCGGTTGTAATCGTAAACGCGAGAGCGATGAACGTCAATTTTTCCATCCAAAATTTGCGGCGGTGGTAAATCTATGTGGATTTTGTTAGGAGTAACTTTAATATTTGTTTCGTTTAACTGACTTAAATCTACCCCGGCTCTTACTTCTCCCTGACCTATGTAAATTAGGTTAGTAGTTGCGAGCACGAATTGTCCTATTTGGCGATCGGCAGAAGCAGGCACGACCGTTTCCATATTGTATACTGCTGTAGTTAATTCGTTTGCCTCCTGCATTTTTTGCAAAATCAAAGTGGAAATCTCTATCTGCGCAGTTAGCGGTGCAGGCTGTAATATTCCCTCAAACAAAGTAAGTACGCGATCGCGAGCGAAGGGAGCGAACCTCTCGCCGATCTGCCGCATACCAACAATCGACAAAAGTACTACAAGACTAATTCCTCCCGTACTTACAAGCAAGAGATGTTTGAGAAAAGAAAAAGACTGTTTCGACGATTTCATCAATGAAATTAATTTTGCATTACTAACTGGAAAATACTTGGTGTCTTTGTGTCTTAGTGGTAAAAAAAGTTGAACCACAAAGGCCTAAGACCCTAAGAGAAAAAGATTTTTTTTTATTTGTTCTGACGAACGCAGTTCATGACGGCTACTCATGAAGCTATACTACCGCGATCGCCCGTTCCATTATCTCTCTTATTTTCACTATAGATCGAGTTTTTCTCTTCGGTGGAGTTAACAGATGAAGATTCCTGACGTTCGATCAGAACTAACTCGATGCGGTTAGCATCGGCTACAGTAACAGTAAACTTAAGATTTTGATAGCATAAAGTTTCTCCTTGAGTAGGAATTTTCTGCCACTGAAATAGTAAAAAACCACCCAGAGTTTGGTATTCCTCTGCTAGAGGTAAATCCAAGTTTAACAGCTCGTTGACTTCTTCCAAGTTCATTTGCGCCGATACCAAATAAGTGTGTTCGTCAACCATTTCTAGGGATACTTCTTCCGTTTCCTTAATTTCTTCTCCATCGCCGATAATTTCTGCGATCGTATCCTGTAAGGTAACTAATCCTGATGTGCCGCCAAACTCATCGACAACGATCGCCATTTTCATCTGTGTTCGTTGCATCAGAGGCAACAAGTCGCTTAAGGGAGTAGACTCTGGGAAAAAGCGAACTGGTTTGATCCACGGTTCGATCTTGGTTTCATTGGTTAATTGCTCTTGATTTAAAGACAAAACCAAGTCTTTGTAATCGATTATGCCGCGAATATCGTCTAGAGAATCGCCAATAACGGGATAGCGAAAATGACCTGTAAGAGAAATTTGTTCTAATAAGTCGGCATAAGTAGCTGTAATAGGTAAATATTTGATACTGGTACGGGGAACCATTACTTCGACTGCCGTAACTTCTGCAAATTCAAATATATTGTTGAGTAATTTTCTTTCTTCTGCTTCTAAACCGACGGATTCTCGTTCTGTAGCGATAATTAGTTGCAATTCTTCTGGGGTTACCTGTTTGTACCATCCCTGTCCGGTATATTCTATGCCGCCGATGCGCAACAGAAGACGGGTGGATTGATTGAGAATCATGATGAATGGTCGAAAAATGCGGGCAATAGCCAAACTGGGGGGACCAAAAAACCGAGCTAATTGTTCTGGGTAAAGTAAAGCAACGGACTTAGGACAGAGTTCTCCCAAAACTATTTGCAGATAAACTAGCAGTAAGAAAGATATAGGTACTGCAAAAGAGTGAGCCAGTCTTTCCGTCCAAGTTTCAGATAAAGGCAATCGGGCAATAATTTTAGCTACCAATACCGCCATCGTGCTTTCGCCAATCCAACCCAAGGCAAGACTAGAGAGAGTAATGCCTAACTGAGTGGTCGATAATAAGCGATCGAGGCTTTTTTGCAGAGATTGGACTGTTTGCGCTTGGACATCGCCTGCTTTGACTAATTGACTGATACGCGATCGCCTTACCGAGACAATGGAAAACTCAGCCGTGACAAAAAAAGCGTTAATCGCAATCAAAAACAATACTGATAATAAAGGGAAAAGAAACTCTCGACCTATCATCGATAAATTAACGATGAAAATGCAAAAATTTGAAAATAATTGACCATATTCTTGATTATTTTCGTCTGGGAAAAGCTTTATCTTGTTACGGGAATGTTTGTCAATTTCAGTTCTAGTTTTTGTGCCGGATAATCAGTTAGAGTTAATGATAAACTTTGGGCATTGTCTAATAAAACTGTAGGAATTTTTAAAGTTCCCGTGAAATTTTGACCATTGGCTGGTAACTGTCCTGGTAGATTATCGGGAATGACACTAATAAATCTGCCGCGATCGTCTTTCAGTTCTAAAAAACTGTAAAGAAAGTTTACTGTTTCGGAGCCCTCATTTTTCAGATTGACATCCAGTAACAGAGAATCTCCCTGACGATGAGCTTGGAGTACTTCTAATGTTACTCCACCAGCAGTATCTCGGAGCGGAAAAGATGAACTTTCTGCTTCCTGTTGTTGTTGAATGCGAGCGACTGATTTTTTCTCTTCTTTTGCTTGCTGTTTAAGCCTTGATTGCTTTTGCTTAACGTTAATTTTGTTCTCTACCTCACTTAAAATTTCTTTTTCGTCAATAATAGTTAATCCTTTGTGTTGACCATCAACTTGCTGTTGTTTATTTGACTTTCTATCTGTACTTAAATCAGGCTGCGTAATTGCCCTAAGTGCTTGACTACCTATTACAAAGCCTATATAGGCACTCATGGTGCCAGCAGTTAACATCATGGCTAATATAGCCAGAGTTAGCAATAGTGTCGATCTCAATACCATCTTAATTTTAATAATTTGATTGTTAAGTTTGTTATAGTATCCAGACTTACTAATATAATGGTTAATGGTAAAGAAAAAAATACATTACCAGGGTTGGCCGAGCGGTTGAGGCAGCGAACTCATAATTCGCCCTAGGCAGGTTCAACTCCTGCACCCTGGATTGAGAAGTAGCCAAGAATATTTAGACAACATCTAGCAGTGATTTCTCATAAGCTAGCGACCAAAATTGAAGTTGCTGTCTACAGGAGGAACAATGGGAATATAGCCGGGATTTTCCCGCAAAGAAGTATTGAAAGGATTGCTTAAATCCCTAGTTCTGACAGGCGGAATGCTGGCTGTTTGCAGTTGGAGGACGTCTTTGTAAACAGAATTGACTAACTCTCCATCGAGAGTGATTTGCTTTTCTGGATAGAAATTAAAGCCAAAGATCGAATTAAGCTGACTGAGAACATTTTGGTTTTCAAAAGCATTCCCTGTATGGGTAAAAAAAGCGCGGTTAAAGGCAGCGGGAATAGATTCGCTCATCATCGAGATTGGTTGAGGTTGAGCTTCCGTTGGCTCGGTTTGGGCGTTCTCGGCTTTGCCGAGGCGCGGAGCGACCGCCTCTAGTGCGACTAAACTACCAATGGCACTAACAGCTAAAATTTGACCTAATCTAGTAAATTGGACAACCATTGCACGACTTACAATTTTGCTTAACTTCTGCTCAATCCTAGCTAAAGATTTTCCAAACAAACAGTATTAAATAATCTTTGTTACCCGATAAAAATGACTATGAATCGAACGACTAACCCTGCTTTATCGACTTTAACCCTGCAAGATTTACGCCAGCTTCTGTTGGAATTATTGACTAAATTTGCTTACTCTGAGGGAGATTTTTTGCTCTCTTCCGGCGCACGTAGTTCTTATTACATTAATGGTAAGGAAGTAACTCTTAGAGCAGAGGGAGCTTGGGCTATAGGTCGTCTTCTCTTTTCCCTTCTGTCAGAAGATACCGAGGCAGTAGCTGGCTTAACCCTGGGAGCAGATCCCCTCGTTTCTGCCGTTAGTGTCGTCTCTGCCTACGAAAACAAACCCATTCAGGCTCTGATCGTCCGTAAAGAAGCCAAAGGACACGGAACTAAAGCTTATATCGAAGGACCGACTCTAGCAGCGGGAGCCAAAGTAGTAGTCTTAGAAGATGTCGTTACTAGCGGACGTTCGGCAATGCTAGCGGTAGAACGGTTACAGGCAGCGGGTTATCGAGTAGAGGAAATTATTGCCATAGTAGACCGAGAGCAAGGAGGAGCTGAATTTTATCAGTCTCAAGGCATAAAATTTCAATCTCTATTTTCAATTACAGAAATTCAGCAGTATGCAACCTAAGATACTTTATTTTTTGTCATATTCTGAGCTGAAAGCATCGGTTAAGCTGGAAATAGAATCATAGCCCAATTGGAATTATGAATACTATTTCTCACCAGAACTGGAAACAGATTAACTGGTCAGCGATCGTGCTGTTTGCTTTGGGATTTTGGCTCAGCAGCAGTTTGATTTTGGATGCGTTGGTCATTCCCGGCCTAGCAACTACTGGCATGATGAGTCAAGATGGATTTGCCAGTGCTGGATATGCAATTTTTGGCACTTTTAATCGGATTGAATTAATCTGTGCTGCACTTACCTTAACAGGATATTTAATACTGCGCCAACAACACGAGCTAACTGCTCAACAAGAGAGGTGGTCGATTGTCTTAGCTAGTATTCTACTAGGAATAGCCCTTATTTATACTTACATTCTTACCCCTCAAATGAGCAGTTTAGGTTTGTCCCTCAATCTATTTGCCCCAGCTCAAACTTTACCCGAAGGCATGATGATGATGCACGCAAGTTATTGGGGACTAGAGATAGTTAAGTTACTAGCAGGTGCTACTTTATTACGTTGGTGTTACCGTCGTTCTTGTAGCCTTGTCTAACTTCTTCTGCGACTCAAGCCATGAGATATAAACCTTATTCTGTAAGTGCGATCGTCTTAGTAACACAATTTTTTTTAGCAAAACAGTAAGGTTCTGCCGTTTGTCCCACGAGCGATCGCCATCCTGGTAGTAGGGGTGGCGATCGCTTTTGGTTTGAATGAATAATAGAGATATCCCGTCTAGCTGCAATGGAACAAAGCCAAAATTATCCATCAAATGCGCGAAGAAAGAGATGAACAATTGAATCAGGCTTGTTTTCCTCAAGATAAAGAGCAATAATGCCAGAAATTATTTGTGTTGATACTAATTTTATTGTACGTTTGTTGTCGGAGCTTCCCAATGTAATCTCTTACAATAATCTATGGCGACAATGGAACAGCGCAAACAATCAAATTATTGCTCCTACTCTGTTTTGCTACGAAGTTACTAATGTCTTTCATCCCATGAGTGTACAGGGCAAATCTCACCCGAAGACGCAAAACAATTGTTAAAAGATGCTTTAAATTTAGGTATTAGTTTATATAGCGATCGCGCTTTGCACCAACAGGCTTTAGCCTTGGCAAGAAGTCTTAATCTTCCTGCTATTAGGCAACACTCATTACCTTGCTCTGTCAGAGAAATTCAACGCAAAATTTTATACTTGCGATCGAAGATGATTTAATAGCGTAAAAGATACTTTCATCTGGTTACGTAAAATCAAGTATTAGAGCATTTATTGCTTGCAATACTCTAAAGGACTAAGTAAGCTGATTGTTTTCAGGCATATTTTAAAAAAAATGCTTCAGACTAACTACAATCTGGCTAATGAAGGGTTAGCATTCGAAAGAGGAGAAATTAGCTTGAATTGCTTCTTCTATCTCCACTATTCCTTATCTCTCCGTTGATATCTGAGCAATGCCGCTCAAACTTTTTCTCAAGCAAATTAATCTCTGGTTTAAATCGCGACCTTTGGCGAGAGGTTCTGTCGATACCAACTTTGCTTTGCTCGAAGCTTGTGCGATTGGAGTTCTTTCAGCTTTTGCTGCCCTATTGCTCAAACAGGGCATTGGTTGGCTGGGCGGATGGCGACTACAGGCAGCCCATCGTTTTGGGGCAACAGTGGTTTTACCCTTGGCCGGCTTATTTTTTGGCGCGTTAGCCGGCTGGTTAATCGAGCAGTTAGCACCCGCAGCAGGAGGCGGCGGCGTTCCCCAAGTAAAAGCAGTGTTGGGACGCTATCCTATTGCTTTAAATTTGAGAGTTGCCATAGTTAAGGCAATCGGGACAATTTGTGTGTTGGGAGCTGGTTTAACTCTCGGTCGTCGGGGTCCGACAGTTCATATTGGTGCAGCTTTGGCAGCGCAACTGAGTAGTTGGATTCCCAATTCTCCAACCAATCGTCGTCAGATGATTGCGGCTGGGGCAGCGGCGGGTTTGGCAGCAGGATTTAACACTCCGATCGCGGGTGTTTTATTCGTCATCGAAGAACTGATGCGGGATGTTTCCGGTTTGACCCTGGAAACTGCTATTGTGGCTTCCTTTACTGGTGCCGTTGTCTCTCGATTGTTAGGTTCTGCCGACTTGAATATTCCTGCAACAATGATTTACTCGGCACGGCAAGGGAGTTTTTCTGTCTCAGAAATTCCTTTCTACGTGCTCTTGGGTGTTTTAGCTGGGATTATGGGCGGCATCTTTAATCGCATTATGTTGCTCAGTTTAAGCTTTAATCGCCGTCTACAGTTATCCATGCCCTGGCGTATCGGACTGGCAGGATTGATTTCTGGGATTATAGTTGCTTTTTTACCTCCTTTTTTTCGTAATAATGCTGGATTGCGAGATTTTTTAATTTCTGGAGAACTGGGCTGGCAAACAATTGCGATCGCTTTTGTGGCTCATTTTTTTCTGACCATTTTGGCATATAGTTCTGGTGCTCCTGGGGGATTGTTTGCGCCTGCTTTAGTTCTCGGTTCTGCCCTCGGCTATTTGGTGGGAACGGCAGAAGTCGCCTTCCTTGGTAGCGAATCTGCCCACACTTTTGCCCTAGCTGGCATGGGAGCGTTTTTTACGGCAGTGGTGCGCGTTCCGGTTACGGCGATCGTGATTGTCTTTGAAATGACTGCCGATTTTAACTTGGTGCTACCGTTGATGATTGTTTCGGCAGTTGCCTATTTAGTTGCCGAAAGTGTCTCTCGCGGCTCGATCTACGAACATCTTTTAGAGGCTAGCGGCATTCACTTACAGGAGGAAACCTCTAAATACGATTTTCTCTCTCAACTGACTGCTGCCGATCTCATGCAGTCTCGGGTAGAGACTCTCGCTAGCAATCTGAAATTGGAGGAAGCAATTCAAGCTATGTCTCGTTCTCACCATCGCGGTTTTCCAGTAGTAGAGGGCGGGAAGTTAGTAGGAATTATTACTCAGTCAGATATAGCCCAGCGAAAAGAAGAAGAAAATGAGGCAATTTGCTTGCGGGATGTGATGACCACTCAACCAATTACAGTAAATCTGACTACTCCTCTAGTAGATGTCCTTTATTTACTCAATCGCTATCAATTGTCTCGTTTACCCGTTACTGAGGGTAGCAAGCTAGTGGGAATTATCACCCGCAGCGATATTATTAAAGCCGAAGCCAAACGACTCAGCGGCGACAAAGAAATAACTAGAAGACCCGAACCTTCTTACGTTGTTTATCGAACTCGTTCTCCTGCCTCGGGTAGAGGGCGTATTTTACTACCATTAGTCAATCCGCAGAATGCATCTGCTTTGTTTGAAATTGCTGCTGCGATCGCCCGCTACCAGAAATATGAAATCGATTGTCTACATATTATTACTGTTCCCAAATATATTTATCCGGCTCAAGCTAAAGTTAGTTCTACTTATAGCCGCAAACAAATGCGCCATCTCGAAAAGTTAGGGCGCGATGCGAATATTCAGGTGCATACTCAAGTACGCGTTGCCAATGATACCGCCGAAGCAATTTTAGAAACTATTGCCCAAGAAAAGAGCGATATGTTAATTATGGGTTGGAAGGGCAGTACTTCAAGTCCCGAACAAATTTTTGGTAATGTCGTTGACAAGTTGATTCGACAAGCTCCCTGCGATTTAGTTTTAGTCAAGTTAGGTCAACAAGCTTATTCTTTTCCTAATAGCATAGATCGACAGGGGAACTGGTTGATTCCTACTGCTGGGGGAGCAAATAGCCAACGAGCAATGAAAATATTGCCTGCTTTGGCAGAGTTATACACTGTTCCCAATTCTCCTCAAATTCGCCTTTGTCAAGTTTATTCTCCCGGTCAAAATCAACTAAATCTAGATCGCCTCAAAAAAACGGCAGAATCAATTGGAGATAAAATGAATCTTCCGGTAATAGCAATACCGATCCATGCTCGTTTCGTATCCGACGCGATTATCCATTTGGCTACTACAGAAAAGTACGATTTAGTAGTGTTAGGAGCTAGTAGCGAAGGATTATTACAACAAGCCGTTCGGGGCAATATTCCTGAAGCGATCGCTCAAGGAATAAATAGTACTGTAATTATTGTCCGTAGTGCTCTATAACTAATGAACTAATTCTTTTTTGAACTGGTTAACTTTTAATGAAGTCTCTCCTATCTGCCTATCGGGGAGGTAGAAGTATCTAGCTCTACAATAGATCTCTTGCATGAATAGGTAGAAAATGAGAAAAGTAGGTTAGAGAGCAAAACAAATCTAATGACCTACGAACAAATCAAAAATTTGAAAGAAAGAGAATTTAAGCGTTTGTGTGGGGTGAAACCAAAACTGTTTGATAAAATGGTGGAGGT
>JADEWQ010000235.1 GCA_015207585.1 Pleurocapsales cyanobacterium LEGE 06147
GTACCTGAAAATCGCGATTTGGGGATAGTTAAATCCCCTCGCCCGAAACGAGCCAAACTACCTCTCGATTTATCTCCTTTTCCCTCTTGACAACTAGCTTTCACGCTTAACTTGTCACTAATAGCTAATACCTGCTTGCTGCGTTCTAGAATTGTGACTTTAGTGCCAAAGCGATGAAACATTTGTCCTAATTCCAAAGCGATATAACCACCGCCGACAATCAGAAGCGATTGGGGGCATTCGGTTAATTCCATTGATTCATTACTGGTGAGTAAGTCGCTGGTTAAATATGGTACGTTTTCCAATCCATCAATTGAAGGCACGGTGGGACGCGAACCTGTCGCAATTAATATACTTTTACCTGATAGCTGCTTATTTCCAACCTTGATGGTATGGGCATCAAGGAATTCAGCGTGTCCTGCTTCGATGTAAAATCCCGTGCCGAGTAAGCTTTCGTATTTCTTGTTGCGATAACCAGCGATGACTTCATCTTTTTGTTGAATGAGTGCTGAAAAATTTATTTCTAATTTAGTAGGAGTAATACCTGGATAACGGGGATTTTTAGCGTTATAGAGAAGTTTCGCTGCTTCAATGAGGTTTTTAGAAGGAAGACAACCGCGATTGACACAAGTTCCCCCAGTTGTCCGTTCTTCAGTCATCACTGCCGTTTTTCCTAGTTCTCGCGCTCGTAGAGCAGCAGCGAAGGCAGTTGAGCCAGAGCCTAAAATTACTAGGTCGAAATGAGTTTGAGTGTTCATGGAATTTTTATTTATTTAGTAATTAATAATTGCTAACTAACGCCTACAACAGGAACGACGATAACGACGGTAGGAAAGAATAGTTAAGGCAAGCATGATGAACAATGTTGGTAACAAAACGTAGTCAAGATAGCCTACTAGCGCACTCAAACCAATCGCTCCTAAAAGAATAACTAGAATAGGAGTAAAGCAACAAAGAGCGACAAGAATTGTGCCACTTATACTAGCGATAAGAGCAGTTTTAGGTTTCATTTTTTCTAGCTAAATCACTCAATAGATTCGATTAACCCGCAGATTTTACCCCGACAAATTTCTTCAGTCGGAGGAGTAGACACATCGGGTAATGACCGATCGATCTCTTCGTAATGATTGGCTAATTCTTGACGTAAAGATATCATTTCTGCGATTTGGTAGTCTAAAGCATCGAGGTGCTGCTTGACCATTGTTTTGAGACTGGCACAAGGAGGTGTTCCTTCAGTTCTAATAGCAATTAGTTGTTTGATTTCATCTAGGGAAAGTCCAAATCTCTTGGCTTTCTGAATGAAGCGCAAGCGTTCTTCATTTTCTTTCCCATAGATACGGTATTGCGATTCGGTGCGTCTTGGCGGTTCGAGTAATCCCAAGCGTTCGTAATAACGGATTGTATGAGCCGATATCTCCACGCGATCGCTCAACTCGCCAATTAACCAACCTTTTTTACCCGTCATCTGACTCTATCCTTGCCCAATGCCAGCAGCTACAAGCATCTCACGGGATACGGGTTGCTGAAAGGAACAG
This sequence comes from Pleurocapsales cyanobacterium LEGE 06147, assembly GCA_015207585.1. Lineage (GTDB taxonomy): Bacteria > Cyanobacteriota > Cyanobacteriia > Cyanobacteriales > Xenococcaceae > LEGE-06147. Next base: position 1,536 of record JADEWQ010000235.1, read on the forward strand.
CACTCTGCTAGCTTGCCATTCACTACTACCGCACCGAACGCGATGAATTCCATATTGCTTGATTTTTTCCTTTTCTGCTGGACTCTCTTGATGTAGATCGTAAATTTTCACTTCACAATTAGAACAGGCTAATTCTCGCACCAGCTTGACAGTTTCATCGCATAAAGGACAACCAGCTACAAATACTTCTACTAAATGTCTTGTCATCTCTTTTTCCTTTTGAACAAACTGGTTCTAGATTTAGCTTAAACCTTAGAGTTAACTCTAAGGTCAAGAGGAAATTGGTATGATGTCCTAAACCATAGTTCGCTTGCTATAATCTAGAAACCCCAGTTTTCATGGTCTTTTCCTATAGTTGTCACCCTAAAAGCTACCTGAGTACATAACCAACTCCTCGAACTGTATGCAACAAACGTTTTGGGTTATTTGCCTCTAACTTAATTCGTAAAGCACGAATATAGACTTCAATAATATTTGACTCACCCATAAAGTCATAGCCCCAAACCTGTTCGAGAATGCGATCGCGGGTAATCACTTGACGGGGATGGCGGAGTAGTAACTCTAACAGGTCGAATTCTTTGGCAGTTAATTCGACGGGCTTTCACTCTTGCCAGAAGTTCTTCGATGCTGAAGGGTTTGGTTACATAGTCATCTCTCCGCCTCCGTGGAGACCCTCGCCATAGCTGTACTCAGCTTGGCGAAGGGAGGAAACGGAGGACAGGAATTAATTGGCATATTTTGTCCTCCATGTGTTGTAGGTTAAGAAGTTAATATC
>JADEWQ010000236.1 GCA_015207585.1 Pleurocapsales cyanobacterium LEGE 06147
TGGTCGAGATTTACCATACGTTACCTCTAATACTTGAGCCACCGTGGCGATCGCTAGTTATCATGAAATTCTTAAAGATGCCCAAACTATTGCTCTGCCCAAATTATAAGTTATTGGAGATGTCTTTCGTAATATCATGCATATCGCCTTCCGGCTTAGTCGAGATCGATATTTGTTCCTGATAGACCATAATTTATCTAATACCTACTGAAATAAATCCAAAGGAAAATGACCGTAAGTACCTACAAGCTCGTCATCTTCTACCTGACAAGAAATTAATACGCCTCGATATTTTCCTGTATAAGAAACAAGATAATGAGACCTTGTTTGAGTATTAAATTTGATATAAATTGGTTCTCGATCGTTTACTTTTTCTTCAATTTTGAAATTAGCATCGTAACCAAAAGCTTGTAAGTAACTTTTGAGGGCAGTAAAACCTTCCCTTTCATTACTTGCGCAAATTCCTATATTTTCCCATTCCGATAAGCCAACAATCAAAAGCAAAGCTTGACGTAATTGGTCTTTTTCTAGTTCTGAATTAACTGTTTTGTTTTCACTACAACTATATTTTTTTAGGATTTTTAAGGCTCGATCTACTGTTAAATCAGTTGTCTTTTGAGATGACATAATTTTAAAATTGATAATTGATAATTATTAATTATCCATTAACTCCTGTTCCCTGTTTACCGGTCACTGTTCACGATAATTCTAACTAAACAAGCAAAACATTATTCTAGACAACCGGATTGTGTCAAAACTGCCGTACTCTGAAAAAAGGAAAAGTTTAGTTGGGGACAAGGGATGGTTTCCCGTCAAGAGAAACTGCTGCTGCAAGCGGTAAAAAAAGGGGATTACAACCGAGTAAAAGAATTACTAACTCGTGGCGTAGAGGCTAATGCCAAAGATAGTAAAGATACTACCGTCTTAATTCATGCTGCCCAAAAAGGCGATCGCGAACTGGTAGATTTACTGCTCCAAGCCGGTGCTGAAGTAGATCGCTACAATCAACCTCACCGTGTTACTGCCCTCATGGTAGCGGCGGCGGCTAATCATGTTGAAGTGGTACGAAGTTTAATTGCTGCGGGAGCTAATGTCAATGCGACTAATGATGACGGTACACCCGCTTTGGCGATCGCTGCCTATCGGGGTCACTTGGAAATCGTTCAACTTCTGTTGGAGGCAAACGCTGAAGTTAACCTTCTAGACCGAGATGGAGATAACCCCTTAAATGTAGCAGTTAGAGCCGGACATGCGCCAATAGTCCAAGAGCTGATTCGAGCAGGTGCAGCGATTAATTTCCATGATATAGAGGGAGAAACTCCCTTGACTCTAGCAGTAGAACAAGGCAATTTAGAGCTAGTGCACATTTTACGGCAAGCTGGAGCAGAGATAAATTTAGCCACCACCACAGGAGACACAGCCTTGGCGATCGCTGCGGCTAACGGCGAGCGAGAAATTGTCAACTATCTATTACAAGCTGGTGCAGAAGTCAACTCTCAAGAGCAACACGGAGATACACCCCTACACTTAGCAACCATAGAAGGATATCAAGAGATAGTAGCCGCCTTATTAGCAGCGGGTGCAGAAGTAGATCGACGCAATCATTTAGGAGATACGCCTTTAATGGTAGCTTCTTGGCAAGGTGATAGAGCGATCGCTCAATTAATACTCGACTACGGTGCCGATCCCAATGCCAAAAATGAGGATAAAGATACCCCCCTAACCCTGGCGGTAATGCAAGGGAACCCCGAGATAGTCAACATTTTATTAGCAGCAGGAGCTAATCCCGATACGCGACTTTCAGACGGAAAAACAGTCTTGATGCAAGCAGGCGATCGCGGCGCTCTCGACATCATGGAAGAGTTAATCGAAGCAGGTGCCGATGTCAATTTACAAGATAATGTTGGCGCAACAGCATTGATCTGGTGTTGTCATCGAGGTTATGTCGAAGCAGTAGAACTCTTGCTCAAAACTAACCGAGTCGCTCTCGAACTACGCAATCAGGGAGGCTATACTGCCTTAATGCTAGCGGAATTTAATAATTATCCTCAGGTCGTGGAAATCTTAAAAAAAGCAGGAGCAAAGGGGTAAGTATAGAATTCAGGAGTCAGGAGTAAATACTGTTTCTTTTGCTTTTTCCCCCTTTTCCTATTCCCTATTCCCTATTAGTGACAAGTTAAGCGTGAAAGCTAGTTGTCAAGAGGGAAAAGGAGATAAATCGAGAGGTAGTTTGGCTCGTTTCGGGCGAGGGGATTTAACTATCCCCAAATCGCGATTTTCAGGTAC
>JADEWQ010000068.1 GCA_015207585.1 Pleurocapsales cyanobacterium LEGE 06147
CCATTCAGCTTTAGCGTTTCTGCCAGTGGTGCCTTAGTGTTCGGGCGTAGCGAGTTGTAGCCTGGAGCCGCTGTAGCGATTTCGGTGATGCCTCCCATCCCGACCGAATGGTGATTCCGTCCCGTGAACAACGCCTGTCGGGTCGGGGAACACAGGGCGGTGGTGTGGAAGCGAGTGTACTTCAGTCCTGTTGCCGCAATCTTCTCAAAAGTCGGCGTGTTGCAGGGACCACCAAACGCACTGGAAGCACCGAAGCCCACATCGTCAATCAGGACAATTAACACGTTGGGGGCACCTTCTGGCGGACGCACATCCTGGATTGGCGGATACTGGGTGTCTGGATTCTTAGCATCGTAGGTGGTTAAGCCTACAGGTACCCGATCGGGAATCGGGAGAATTTGTCGTTGAATGCGATCGCTTTGGGACATAGTTAATCTCCTGTCTTTAGTAAACGATGACTGAATGTGGGACGACGTAAATCGGAGCAACAGAAGTCACGACAGCGGAAGGATGGTAGCAATAATTAGCCCTATTAGCCTGACGGGGAGACAACCACGCTAACCTATACTCTGTATGGGTTTCATCGCTCTTAAACCTTGTTGATAAAATGGCAATTTATTAAGAGCAGTTCTCATTAATTTTTCGACCCATTCCCAGCATATATCCATAGATAATATCCATGTCGTGCCATATAATCCAGTCCAAAAACAACTATGTCTAGGTCGAGAATGACCTTCAAGTTTGAGACGATTAATATACTCAGTATGTCCAGTCTTCCTAATTTTTAGACCAACCAAACAACTAGCAGTATAAGCGAGCGCTATGAGTAAAATTAAATTAGTAAGACGTTGAGTATTAGCTTGGCTTCCTTCGAGATTATAACCACCAGATTTACAATCACGGAACATAGCTTCGATGCCTCCACGCGCAGCAAATACCTGAATAACTTCGGATTTGTTCTCTAGATTTGTCAATAAATACCAGGGGTTAGGCAATTGTTTTCCGTTCTACCTTCTTTTCCAATAAATTACTACATTAAAACGATGTTTCTGATTATCTTCTGTAACTAGAACATCATTATATAAAACTTTTGTGCCTGGTTTTATCTCCAAAAAATCAAGGGTTTGATATTTTTTATATCGAAGTTTAATTTTGGTGTTTTTATTTAATCTAAGAATAAAATAGATATTTTGCTTCGTAAGCCAAAGGGCAAAGGCTGTACTCCGATACTCCCTATCGCCTATAACTACTAGCTTATAATCTTTAAGTAATTTCAGTACAGGTCGAATGACAGCTACTTGTTCATAGAAATTGCTACTGCCACGTTTTGATCAAAGTAACCAATAGCTCGGGAAAGCTCGCTTTTTCCAAATCTCACTTACCATGAGAATATTATTAGTTTTCCATTGGGTTCGGTCGATAGTTATGATTAAACGCTCTCTCTGTTTAAACTGACTCTTAACTATCTTTTTTATCAAGGGAAACCAAAGTAGAGGTAAACTCAAATTAGGTAACATTTAAAAGCGTTGTATTTTCTTTCTTCGGCTTTCACATTTGATGGGATAAGGAAAACTAGAAGCTAGTCTTTCAATATGTACTTGACGATGGACTTGTAGAAGCCACACTAGAATTTGTAGGGTTAAAAATTTTGATGAAGGTAAATATGCTTTAAGATAATCAAGATAAAATTGAGGTAACATTTTTAGCTTTAACTGTCTCTTGTTTTTGTGAGACAGTTATTTTTATTTATCAAGAGCCTTAGAAACTGTTTATAAATAAAATCTTAAGTGGATAAGAGTGATTCATCTTTAGTCAGTCGTTTCAACATTAAATGAACCATGGCAACGTAGATTAAGGATTCACTGGTTTCAGGCAACTTTTCATAATCCACTACCAAACGACGCTTCTTTAATAACCAAGCAAAGGTTCTTTCCACTACCCATCTTCTTGCTAGTAACTGAAACCCCTTTCCGTTTCGCTTCATAACTTCTACTGTGGCTGAGGTTAAATTTGCTACTCCTTGTTTAAATCTCGAACCCTCGTAGCCCTGGTCTACCCAAATTAATTCTAGTCGGTTTAAATTTTCTTGAGATTCAAGCAGTAATGCTAATCCATTTATCCTTTCCGAGCCATTAGCTTCGGTGACTATGACCTCTAAGAGCAATCCCATTGTATCTACTAGGATATGGCGTTTTCTACCTTTGAGCTTTTTGCCGCCATCATAACCATATACCTCCCCCTTTTATCTGTCGTTTTCACCGACTGACTATCTATAGCTGCTGCACTAGGCTGTCTTTTCCGTCCCTGCTGTTGTCTCAGCTGTTCTCGCAGTTGCTGATTAATTCGATACCAGATTTTATTTCGATTCCATTTGTCAAAATAGGTTCTCACTGTTGACCAATGAGGAAAATCGTGTGGTAATGCCCGCCATTGACATCCTTCTTCGAGTAAATAGAATATTGCATTGACCACTTCTCTTAGGTCGGTATCTCTTTTCCGACCGCGAGCTTTATTTTTGGACAATAATGGTTGGATAATTTTCCCTTCTGAATCAGTTATGTCTGAAGGGTATGCTCGTCGTCCCATCTCTGCTTAATTTGATTTTTTCTAACTCTTCTTTTTTACCGCTCAATACTTCGCTCTTGAGTCTTCTTTATTTTCTTTTTACAAACAGTCTCTTACAATCACGGAACATTGCTTCAAGGCCACTTCTTCTTTTGTAGGCGGTCAAGGCTGCTGATGCACTAGGTAAATTAGTTAATAAATACCAAGCTTCTTTTTCCTGTTTGCCGCGATATTTTCGCCGCCAATAACCAACAACTGCACCTTGACCAAATTCCTTAACTTTAGTTAGTTTGATTGTAGGTAAGTACCATTTCATTCCTGGTTTTAATGCTAGGGATTTTAAAGATTGATAATTTTGACCCGGCAACTGAATATAAGTATCTTGTTTAAGACGACAAACAAAAGCTACTTCCCTAGCGCCAGCCAATTTGCTAGTTCGACGCTTCTAAATTCTCGGTCGCCTAGTCTGACTATCTTATAATCTCTTAGCAACCGAAAAACTGGACGTAGTAGAGATTTTTGTTCATCTAAATTACTACTACCTTTTTTATTAAGAATATTCCAGTAGATTGGTAAAGCTCTTTTTCGCCAAATTATGGCTGCCAGTAAGATATTGTTGTCTCGCCATTGAGTTCTATCTATAGCTAGATATACTGTTGAGCCTTTAGTTATTCTTTGTTTAATAAGTTCATCAATTATAGGCAACCAAATTAGAGCGATACTTAATTGTTTGAGAGATAAAAATCTTTGTGAATGGCGACGACGACTTTGATCCAGAATGGGAATGGGTAAATTAGCTGCGAGCCTTTCAAGTTTGATTTGCTTATGAACTTGTAAAAGCCAAACCAGCATTTCTAAGGTAACTAATTGAGATGGAGTGAGCTATTTTTGCAAGCAGGTTTGATAGAATTGAGGCAACATTTTCAACTAAATGGGCTTGTCGATCAACAAAGTCCATTTTTTTAGCTCATTTTTTGCTGCCATCTATATCATGTAAGCTTTTTGTGTCGCTTGTCACCCTGTCAAACCGCTTACACTATTTCCTGTCTACAAGGTACAAAACTGAAGCAAACTAGACAACAACAATATATTAACCGTCTTCAGGAATCAAATACAAATTTCAAGAGGCCTAGCGATTTTTGGGTAGGTTTATATGGTCAGACATGGCTGATTACTTGGCAGTTTTGTTCTGAATTAGCTGAAAAGTTGATGCAGTTTAATCCCAATAAGCTGCCTTTTTTTAACCGAGGCTTGAAGGCTATGAGCTCGATCCAGTCAGCTTTTTAGCTTCTCTGTCACCCTGTCAGGCTGTTTCCTCTTGTTTCTTCAACACTGGCAACATCTTAATGATGTCATACCCTGAAAGACCTTTCCCAGTTTCCTTATATGTCTCGTTCATCAAATTCAGAAAATAGTTCCAGACCCACCTGCAAGAGCCGGAAGCCCTAGCCAACTGCTCTTTTTGGGTAGTATTTGGATAGATTCTTATCTTTGACGACCTTGAACATTTAAAGCGAATTTAATTTACTTTAAAATAGTCTGGCATGGGAAAATTGCTTAGTGTCAAGTTCGCTTTCTCACCGCAGGTGCGCGGAGCGACCCCTCCGATAAATCGGGGGTCTTCCCGCTCACGTAGATAAATTTCCCAGCGATTTTGTCCCAATTTGTTGGGGCTAGCTAGCCATTCTTCAAGGTCGTTGATTGGTTGAGAAAATCCTTTAATTGCTGCTTTGACTTGGTTTCAGCCTTTTTTTTCTTTAATCGCTCCGATTCTTCCTTAGCCGAAGCAGCAAATAGATTGTGTCCCTGCCAAGCGGTGATTCGATATTCATACAACTCCAGTTTTTTCAGCTTCCTCATATCCTTTTCCACCGTTTCGGGACTGACTCCCTCAAAAGTTTATACACTCCGCCTCGTTCTGCGTAAGCAACGAGGAGAAGGTTAAACATTCATTACCTTCTGCACTAGCGATAATGCTATTCTCGTACCGATAGGTATTTTCTTTTGTCTTTGAATACCAGAATATTGTAAATCAGCGATACTTTCTCCCTCCCGCTTGAATCTGGGAAATAAGGTTAATGCATTATCTCGCTCGATTGCTTTAAGAGTCTTGTCGTTTAAAAAATCGAGTTTTTGCAGATCGCGAACTTCTTTTGCTACTAAGGGTTCCGGCGCAAAGGGAAAATCACTGCCAAATAGTATTTGCGATGGTTCGACGAGTTCTAGCAACGTCTTCATTGCGTAAGGAGAAGTTGAAAGCGTCGTGTCATAATAAAAAGATTTTAGATAAGCGAGCATTCCTCGCGGAGCCCTTTTAAGAAATTCTGGATCGAAATTCGCGAGCGAAAGACGCCAAGCGATGTATGGAACAGTTCCACCAGCATGGGATAAAATCCAGCGAAGATCCCGATAACGCTCCAAAGTTCCGGTAAAGATAAGATTAGTAACGGCACGGGTAGTGTCAAACAGGAATTCAATTAAAAATCCCGGCATGTTTAGTTTCAAGCCCTCACTGGACGGATGAATATTGGGATGGATGAATACAATAGCCTTGCGCCGATTGAGTTCGGCCATCAATTCTTCAAAATCGGGATCGCCGAGAAACTTTCCGCCAGTGCTTGCCAGCAGAACCACACCATCTGCTTTTAATGTATCCAAAGCATATTCGGCTTCTTTTAAAGCAGCTTCAGTATCTGGCATGGGTAAAACGGCGAAAAAGCCGAATCTATCGCGATTGTTGCTGACCAATCGAGCAGAAAATTCATTACATTGCCGTGCTAGCTCGCTGGCGAAAGCAACATCACCGAAGTATACTCCTGGCGAAGAAATGGAAGTAATAGCAGCAGCAATACCATGTTTATCCATAACATCGAGTGCCATTTGGGGCGACCACTTTGGGAAACCTGCTCCGTGAGCGGCTTCTATACCAATTTCTTTCAATGCCGAAACGTATTTTAGTGGAACAATATGATGGTGCACATCAATACGCTGAGGAGCTGTTGGTGAATTTTGGTTGATTGTTTCCATAAGTACTGAGATCGAATCCTTTTATAGCGGTTTGCCAAAAGATTGGATATAAATCAAAAACAAAGTAATAAGGCTTTCAGCTGTTTTTATTAAGGGTGTTCAACCGAACTCGATATGACCTGTAGCTATTCGTCTCAGGTCTTGGGAGATAACCCGCAACAGCGCATAACGTTCCCTCTTAAGAAAAAAGTGATCGCCGGGAAACATTCGTAAAGTGAAGGTTTTAGAGGTCTGATCGCGCCAAGCGGCAAGTTCTTTACGGCTGGCTTCCCTATCCTGCAACCCTCCAAAAGCAGATATGGAACAATCGAGTGGTGCTTCGGACATGTAAATATAGGTCTCGATAACGGCCAAGTCTGCTCGCAAAAGAGGCAGGAACAGCGACCTCAGTTCGGGATCTTGCAACACTGCCTGAGGTGTGCCATTGTAACGGTGCAATTCTTCGATCAAGGCGGTATCAGGCAGATGATGGATGGATAAGTACGGGTTTGGGAGTTGAGGAGCGCGGCGACTAGAAACGAACAGGTGTAGAGGACTAGGGGACTTCTGGCGGCGGAGTTGACGGGCCAACTCAAAGCTGACTAAAGCTCCCATACTGTGGCCAAAGAAAGCGAAAGGGAGATCTAGATAGGGAAGCAAGACCTGTGCCAGAGTTTCAATCAGGGGGGAGATGCGAGTAAAGGGAGATTCCCTTAGCCGAGTTTCTCGTCCGGGAAGTTGTACGGCATAGACTTCGACATCTAAGGACAATTCGTCTGACCAAGAGCGAAAGACTGAAGCCCCAGCACCAGCATAGGGGAAACAAAACAGGCGCAGGTGAGCTTGGGGATTTGGTCTGGGGCAGGTGAGCCAAAAATTTGGAGTAACCATCTGTCTGATTCAAGGGAACTTTTGCTAGGAGCGATCGCTATTAGCGAGACGAGTAGTTTTCCTACGACTCCGATCTATTAACAATAAATAGACACAAGGCACTAAAGTGAGTGCCAAGAAAGTAGCACCACCCACGCCACTAGCAATACAAATAGCTAAAGGGGACCAGAATTCGCCTCCATCAAGTAACAGAGGCACAAAACCGGCTATGGTGGTGATGGTAGTGGTTAAAACGTGGCGGGTAGAGCGAACTAATACCTCCCGTATTGCCTTGCGATCGCCTTGGCGGGCAGCTGGATTCGAGCGCAAGGCAGCCAAGACAACGATCGAATCATTAATAGCCACACCGATCAGACCAACGGTACCGAGGATAGCCATAAAACCTAAGGGATAACCGAACCACCACAGAGAAGCTAACCCTAAGCCAATAGAGCTGATACCGACTAAACCAATGATTCCGGCTGAACTGAAAGAATTAAATGATAAAACCAGAGTGGCTACCATTAACATGAGAAGTACGCCGGCGGTGGACATTAGGTTGTCCATTGCCTGGTTGCGTTCTTCGGATTCTCCGGCAAACTCAAAAGAATAACCTGCAGGCAACTGAAAATCAGTGGCAGAAAGGCTTTGCTTGAATTCAGCTAGAACCTCCGACGGCAACACTCCAGCAGTAATGAAACCTTTAACAGTGTTAACCCGCTTCCCATTGCGCCGGTCAATAGTAGCTGGTTCGGGAATGAGATCGATTTTACCCAACGCCGAGAGGGGAATCAAAGGGCGATTTTTCCCTTCCTCGGAAACTGCATTGGGGAGCAGCTCGAGAGAAGTGATTGCATCAAGCTCGCTGCGGCGAGAATTTGATAAGCGCACCCGCACCGGCAATTCTTCAGTGTCTTCTAGTACAGATCCGCCCAACGTCCCTTCTAAGTTGGCATCGAGTTGTCGGGCGATCGCGGTGTGATCGAGTCCGGCAAGTTGAGCTTGCTCCTCGTCCAAGTGCAAGGCCAGTTTGGGTAAAGAATCGGTTAGACTAGCACTGGTATGAGTGACGTTGCTTACTCCAGCGAGTTTCAGCCGAGCTTGGTTGCCCAACTCTCGCAAGAGATCTAAATTGGAACCATAGATACGCAGCTCGATCGGCGCATTAACAGGTGGACCCTGTTCTAGCTGCTTCACCACCACCCGAGCTGAGGGAAAAGTCCGATCTAGTTCTTTTTGCAGAGTTTGAATTAAAGCCCGACTTCTTTTTGCAGACGTTAGCTGAACTAAACCATGAGCGGAGTTGGTCGAAGCTCCTGTATGTCGGGGCAGATTGTAATAGAAGGCAGGGACAGTTGTGCCTACAAACCAATGAACGTTGACTACTTGGGGATAGTTCAGAATAATTTCCCGCGCCTGCAAGACCATAGAGCGAGTTTGTTGCAGTGAGGTAGACGACGGCAGTTGAAAATCAATGTAGAACTGATCCCGTTCTGCTGGAGGAAAGAATTGCTCTTGCAAGCTCGGAGCCATTAGAAAGCCGAGGGCTGGAAGTACCAAAGCTAGCAAAATTCCAAGTCTGGGTCGCCCTAGAATTTTGTCCAAGGTACGGCGATAGATTCGAGTCAAGCCAGGGCTGAAGAAACCTTTATTCCACCAGATCCTCCATCCTTGATTTGGAGTGGAAAGATTTTTTTTCCCTTTTTCGTTGCCTTTCTCCTCCGTGGGAATTCGATGTATTCTGGCTGCTAGAGCGGGAATTATCGTCAAAGAGAGAAACAAAGAACTAAAAAGAGCTAGAATAACGCTCAAACCGATCGAGCTAACAAACTCCCCAATCTCACCAGACATTAGAGCGATAGGCATGAAAGTCAAAACGGTAGTTAAAGTAGAAGCTAGCAGGGGAATAGCTAGATAATTAACGCTTGTCGATATTGCTTTTTTGGGTTCGAGCCCGCGTCTGAGCCGATCTTCTACTTCATCTACGATCACGACTGCATTATCGATTAACATACCCAAGGCAATCACCAATCCGGTAACCGACATTTGGTGCAGGGAAATGCCTAACATTCTCATGCCCCCAAATACCAGCAGTGCTGACAGTGGGAGAGCCGAACCTACGACCAGAGCCGACTTCCATCCCATAAGGAACAAAGTAGTGCCGACAACACATAAAGCACCGAGCAGCAGATTTTTGAACAGACCATTGATTCGATTCTCGACGTAACGACTCTGGTTGAAGATTTCTTGCAATTCAATGCCATCTGGTAATTGCTGGCGAAATGTTTCGAGGCTGTGGCGAGCTGTCTCCGTCCATTGGTCAATCCTTTGGTTCGGCTCGATCAGCACGGCTAGAGCCACGCTGGCTCTTCCATCAACGAGCGCTAGCTCATCGGGAGGTTCTCGAATGCCCTTTTTTACCAGGGCGATATCTCCCAAATTAGCAAACTCACCGCTCTGACCAAAGCGAATGGGAATCTGGCGAATGCGAGCGAGAGAATCCAACTCGGTTTGGGGCTCGATAAGAAGGTTATTACTGGTACTGCGGAGTTGACCTGCAGCTATCTTGGCATCGCTCATTTGAATTTGCTGCGCCAGCTCTTGAGGAGTCAGACCGAGGACAGCAAGCTTGCCGGGGTTAATTTCGACCACAATTTCCTCGCTTGGAGCCCCAAACAGCTCGATTTTTTCTGTCCCGCTCAAAATGCGTAGCTCATCTTCTAACTCCTGAGCGAGCCGGTTTAGAATAGCATAGTTAGTTGGCGACTCGAGGTCCCAAATGAGGGCACATATCAACCCATAAGCACTAGCTTCTAAGTCTCGATATTCTGGCTCCAAAACCCCCTGAGGTAATTGAGGGGTAACGTCAGAGAGTTTGTCGCGAACCTCGGACCAGACTCGGTCTTTGTCGGCAGTCTCGTCCTTAAGCTCGACAAAGACTGTAGAACTACCAGAACGCGAAATGGAACTGATAGTTTTGAGTTGTTCTATTTCAAATAATTCTTGTTCGATTTTCTGAGTAACCAGCGATTCTACTCGGTAAACACTTGCTCCAGGAAAGTGCGTGGTAATTGTCGCAAATCGGCGTGATATCTCTGGATCCTCCATACGAGGTAAAACTTGATAGGAAGAAAGTCCCCAAACTAAGATGAGGCAAATGGTCAGAATTAACAGTCTTATATTGCGGTAGAGTAAATTAGACATTGGTTATTTGGTGATATATCACTGACCACTGATATAAAATCCTTTTGATTGACTATAGTTGCAATACTGGGAAAACAGGGATTCAGCCGTTTTTAGTAAGGGTGTTCAACCGGATTCGATCTGACTCCTGACGGCAGATCGCTACGGCAATTTCTCGCTCGGGCGCACGAGCTGTTCGGGGACAAGGCGATGAGTCCCATTGGCGATAACTAGATCGCCGGATTGAAGAGTGCCGCGAACCAAGACGCGATCGCTCTCTGTGTGTAAAATTTCCACATCCCGCCGTTGGACGTGAAAAGTGTTGGTTGTACCAGAAGCCGTAGATTCTAACTGGGCTGGTTTCCCCAGAACGTAGCAAGACCATAAACCCCTTCCTCTTTGTACCAAGGCTGTCGTGGGCAACCAGTATCCATCGGTAGGAATAAGCTCGGCTATCTCTAACCTAGCTATCTGTCCTGGCGAAACTTCATTGTTGGCTGATTCATCCAAAGTTAGGACAATTGTCAAGGTTCGGGTGCTAGAGTCCAAAACCGGCAAAATAGATGAAACTTCAGCTTGATAGCTCGTCTGTCCAACTTGTAAAGATTGAATACTGCCAAGTTGAATTCGTTCGGCAGCACTAATCGGTACGCCAATACGAGCCTCAACCCTATTTTCTACTAAACTCAAGACGGTCTGACCTGGGGAAACAACGGTGCCCTCGTCAACTTTCCGAGCCGAGACAGTACCAGCAAAAGGTGCTTTCAGAATACTTTTTTCTAGCTCGACTTCCAAATTGGCTAGGCTGGCATCGAGTTGCTCGATCGCTGCCTCTTGAGCCTTAATGCGTTCGGATCTCGTTCCCGCTAGTAATTTATTTAGCTCGCTTTTGGCTTGGTCCAAGCTCGCCTGAAGAACGCTAGTTTCACTAGCGGCTTCGTCGAATTGCTCGCGAGAAATTGCTCCTTGTTGATAAAGTCTTTCTCGTCGGGAACGTTTCCTCTCGGCTAGCTCTAGTTGAGAAAAAACGTTCCTAACTGAAGCTCTTGCTGCGGCAATGGTTTCCGAACGGGGTCCGGCTTGCATTTCCTCGAGCTTGGCGACGGCTTGATTTCGCTGGGCCAGTAATTGTTGCTGTTGAGCTTTTAGATTTTTAGTGTCGAGGTAAGCAAGAGGACTATCGGTTTGTACCCGCTCTCCTTCCTCAACACTGATACGGATTAATTGGCCGGAACGCTCAAATCCTAATTGGCTGGTATAGCGAGCGACTATCGAACCAGTGAAGTTACGGGACATTTGATAGGAATCTACCCGATTGACGCTAATCGTCTCAACCGGGAGGATGCTACCTGTATGAGGTCTTTTTATCTCTAGCTGGCGATCTGATTGATTAGCCAGAAAATTTTCTAAATTCGACAGCCAATTTTGATTTGATTGATTAAGCTGACCGAGGGCAAAACCCAACACCATAAAGATGAGTCCTATTGTCACTAACCACAATGGCTCGAGGTTTTTTCCTTCTTTTGTCGGCTCGTCACCGAGAGTTGGCAGAGCATCACTCTGTTTATCGGCAGTTGACGGCTCTTGACTTTTGTCACTAGTTGGAGAAGATGCTTTTTGATTGTGAGCTGCTCGCTCGATTAAATATTTATTACTAATTTTTTCTCTAATCTTCTTCATACTTTTTTATATATGCTTGAATAAAAAGCCAATGCCCATGCCGCCTAACGGTTATAATTGATTTTTCTTATTAAATGACTTCAACATAGAAGACACAGAAATTTAAATTAGACCTGTGCCTGAAAATCGATTTCCATCCTCGGTTGCGATCGTAGTTCATGCTCGTTTCTTGCCAAAGTGTTGTTTTGATACTGTTTATGTAAATTCTTATCCACTGTTCCCAAGAGACTGTGTGGCGGGGCGTTCAAGGTCTGCCGTACAACAGCAGACAAAGCCCCTTGCGTTCCCGCAGGGTCCGTATTGAATTCGCAAGAGGGTATCCTCCCGGACGGGGTTCATAAACTCCTGAGGAAACACGGGGCTTACAAGGTGGGCGGAATGCCTTGAACGGAAGGTTTTGCCCGCACTACGCGCGCGGAGCGAGCGAACCTCAGCGTTTCGGGCGATCGCTTGCTCGCACGGGGCGACTACTGTACGGAATTTACGAGGACTGGAGGGCGAACCAAGTTCGCCCCATTGAAGTCCGTTTCCGCACGCAGAGAGTCCGGAGTTCGACTCCGGCGAGGTCGGCAACAGGGGAGACCTCACGGCGGCTAGAGTGCTGTACACAGGCTTGGAAGGTGCGGACAGACAAGCGCCGAAATCGAAACTGCCGCCTCCCGCACACAGCCCCTCCCCAGGTGCCGACCTCTCAAGTTTCCTCCAGGGTTCATACGCCCCGCGTCCTTGTAAGCAAGGGGCCGTCTGCGGAGGAGGTTCATACAGCAATTGGGTTTCACGGGGCTTACAAGGTGAGGAGGCGGCGCGGGACGCAGGTTCCCGCACTCTAGACCCCTGTACGGAATTAAATTCCGCACACAGTCCCTCCCCAGACGACGATCTTTCAGGTCTCCTCTGCACGAGGGCCTGTTCCCGTACACGGAGTGCGTCGAAGACTAGGGTCCAAAGTGGCGGACGCAGATTCCGCCACCGCCCTCTCAGCTTATGAGCCCCGCCCCACTGTTCCTCGTTCCCGACTTCTAAATTTTTATCCACTGTTCCCTGTTCTCTTATCCACTGTTCCTCGTTTCCGACCTCAGGCATGAAATCTAATAAGTCATCTCAATTCTTT
The DNA here is from genome assembly GCA_015207585.1 of Pleurocapsales cyanobacterium LEGE 06147. GTDB lineage: Bacteria > Cyanobacteriota > Cyanobacteriia > Cyanobacteriales > Xenococcaceae > LEGE-06147. The sequence goes on from JADEWQ010000068.1 coordinate 12,416, forward strand.
GGTTTGGTTGATTGTTCGCTGCTGCTTCTTGGTAAAAAGCATTACCTCCGCCTGTTCTTCTGATAGTTCATCTGACCGTGTCAAAGCCGGCACTGATGTTCCGCTATTTATATCCTCAGGTTTCGACGATAGTGTAGAGAACTTTAGAGTAAGCAACTCTAACACAAAAGCTGCTAGCTGCGCGATGTTAATTTCCTCGAAGAACTTTGTGGCTGGGACGACAACTTGCAGATCGGCTTCGATTTGTTTCTTTAGCTCAAAGGTAATCAGGGAGTCAACCAAGGAAGTCAGAGACTGCTGGGAGTTCAGCTTAGACACGGGAAGCTGCAGTGCTTTGGCTAGCTCTTCGATGAGATACATCTCCAGCATAGATTGGTGCTTTTCTGGTTCGGCAGCTAAGAGTTTCTCTCGTGACAGACTACCTTTTGCTGTCGGTTGAGCCTTTGTTCCTTGGTCAACGCGAGTCCTCAATAGTGCCTCGCGACTTATGTGTCTTAACTGGGCGTTGACAAATTCTGCAACCAGTTTTCCAGCCTCATCGAATATACGGATATTTGCAGTAATGGTTTCATTATTGTTATCGAGTTGGACGCAGGCATCACTCCACAATTGGTTTTGAGAAGGACCATAAAATCGGAAGCTTTCTATACCGACCATAACGATGGGCTCATCAATTGAGTCTAGCAAGATCGCAATTAACAGCTGAGTACCAGCGTCAATAACACCAAGAGGAAGTTGATATGCCCCATAGGTCTCACTTGCTGTCTGAGGAAGTCGAATTTTACCGAACGCTCTTCCATCTCCCACCCAGAGATGCTCTAGCCATTGACAGCTAGGACCTAGATATCCTCCCTTTTCCTGTAGAAGCTGATAAAACTGGGAGCTAGAAATCTCTTTTTGATATTGTGCCTTGACGTTTTCCCAAAAAGCAGGTTTTTGAGTCAAGTAGGCAATCTCCATTTCTCCCAAGCCGAGTTTTCCGGAAGCATGCAGAATCCAAGCCGATTGTTCATTTGACTCGCTATTTACCAGGCTAAAAATCTGGAAAGAAGCCTTATCCGAGTCTAATAATTCTAAAATTAACTGAACGGGTCGATTTTCTTCCTTAGACAGGGTAAGCGGGTGAGAAATGAAGACATCCTCTACCAGATGAACCGCCTTCCCAAACCCTTCCACAGCACCAGCTAATGCCATCTCTAAATAAATAACAGCATTTAAGAATGGTATGCCGCCAAGCTGATGATCCGGTACGAGAGGCAGTAAGTCGAGACTGAACTGAGACTCAAACTGAATCTGTCGCAGAGGTGAGTGCAGCCTCTGACCTAATAAAGGATGGTTTATCTGTGGTGAAAGCGCCACTGACCTTGAGGGCTGACGCTCAGCCGCATCAATCCAATATCGCTGTCGCTCGAAGGGATAAGTCGGTAGTGAGAGTCGTTGCCGCTGATAGTCTCGGTCGAATTCATGCCAATCTACCTCCATCCCATGTTTGTACAACGATGCCAGACTTTCGAGCAGTGGCTGCCAATCGGGCTGTCCTCTCTTCAAGGAAGGTAGCCAAACTCCTGCCTCGGGTAAACATTGTCTTCCCATGCCGATTAGGACTGGATGAGGACCAATCTCGACAAATACCTCACAGCCTTGCTTTTGCAGTGACTGCATGCTGGCTAAAAATCTGACTGGCTCTCGGATGTGACGACACCAGTAGGCAGCTGAGGCAACTTCTTTTCCTGTTACCAAATTTCCCGTTACGTTAGAAATTAGCCCCAGTTGAGGAGCAGAATACTCTATTTTAGAGGCTACGCGCTCAAATTCTGCTATCATCGGCTCCATTAAGGGCGAGTGAAAGGCATGGGATACCTGCAGGCGACGATACTCAACTTCCTGAGCTTCTAGTTGCTTGAGGACGGCTTGTACGGCACGATACTCGCCCGAGATTACAGTGTTTTTCGGACTGTTTATGGCAGCGATGGATACCTTTCCTCGATATGGTTCTATTGTTGCCGATACCTTAGCTTCATCGGCAAATATTGCCACCATTTGACCATTGGGCGGTAATGCCTGCATCAATCGTCCTCTTTCGGCAATTAGCTTCAGTCCATCTTCTAAGCCAAACACCCCAGCTATACAGGCAGCTACATACTCTCCTACACTGTGACCCATCACTATTGCTGGTTCTATCCCCCAAGAGAGCCATAATTGGGCCAGGGCGTATTCCAAAGCAAATAGGGCAGGTTGAGTGTAAGCAGTCTCATCTAATTTTGGTTTCTGACTTTTGGCTTTTGAATTAGAAGAGTCGACATCTGGATAAAGGACTTCCAGTAAGGGTTTATCTAGATAAGAGCGCAAAATTTCATCGCAACGATCCAAAGCTTTTCGGAAGGAAGGTTGAGTGTCGTAGAGTAGGCGTCCCATTCCCACGTATTGCGAACCTTGACCCGTAAACAGAAACGCTACTTTGGGCTGACTGGTAGACAACAGTCCTCCTTCCTTGCCAGCAGCAACGGCATCTAGCTGCCGCCGTACCTCTAATAAAGAATCTGCCACCACTGCAAAACGATGGGCGAAGTGAGATCGCCCCGTGTTGGCAGTAAAGCAAATATCTGCTAGAGATGCTGCTGGATGCTGTTCTAAGTAGTTGTTCAGGCAACTTGCCATTGTTTTTAGAGCTGTTACGCTCTTAGCTGACAGGGTAAGGAGATGACTGGGACGTTCTATCGCTATGGGTGCTAACTCCTTCACTGGAGCTTCTTCGAGCACCACGTGAGCGTTGGTGCCCGTAAAAGAAAAAGAACTAATTCCTGCTAAACGTTTGCAATCGGGGCTTTTCTCCCAGGGAATCGGCTTAGTGGGAATTATCACAGGAGTTTTTTGCTCGGCAATATGAACATTGAGTTCTTTTAAATGTAAGTGAGGTGGAATTTCCTGGTGCTGCATTGCTAACACCACTTTGATCAGACCCGCAATTCCAGCCGCTGCTTCCAAATGACCGACGTTAGTCTTGACCGAACCCACTATCAACGGTTGTTCTGCCGAACGACCTTTACCCAAGACAGCATTCAGAGTTTTTATTTCCACTGGATCTCCCAAAGGCGTTCCCGTTCCGTGAGCTTCAACATAGCTAATTTGCGTTGGCTCTACCTTAGCCTGGGCTAAAGCGGCACGAATTACTTGCTGTTGAGCTAATCCATTAGGAACGGTCAGCCCACTGCTACGACCATCTTGATTGACAGCGGACCCCTGAATCAAAGCCAAGATGGGATCTCCATCGGCGATCGCCTTGCTGAGACACTTAAGGACGACCATGCCACATCCTTCGCCTCGTCCGTACCCATCGGCGGTGGCATCAAAGGTTTTGCAGCGACCGTCAGCAGCCAAAGCTCGCAGCTTAGACATGGCGATCGTGACTTGAGGCGACAGCATTAGATTCACTCCGCCTGCTATAGCGAGGTTACACTCTTTAGCTCGCAGGCTTTGACAAGCGAGATGGACTGTCACGAGGGACGACGAGCAGGCAGTATCGAGTGCTATACTAGGACCTTGCAACCCTAAAATATAGGACAAACGACCAGCGGCAGCGTTTAAGGCATTTCCGGTAGCTGTATAAACATCAATGGCACTCGGAGCATCAAACATGGTTCGTTGAGCATAATCGTTAGCCGACATGCCAACAAACACTCCTGTTTGGCTGCCCCCTAGCTTGTTTGGTGCTATTCCTGCATTTTCTAGAGCTTCCCAGCTAACCTCTAGTAATAACCGTTGCTGAGGGTCCATACTCATTGCTTCTCGCGGAGCAATACCAAAAAAGTCGGCATCAAACTCGTCTATACCGACCCCCAAAAATCCACCCTGCCGCGCGTACATCTTACCCGGAGTTTCGGGATTTGGGTCGTAGTAAGTATCAACGTCCCACCGAGAAGAGGGGATTTCTGTAATGGTATCGATTCCCTCGTGAAGTATTTGCCAGAACGAGTCTAAATCGTTAGCTCCTCCAGGAAAACGGCAACCCATGCCCACGATCGCAATTGGCTCGGTGTGTGCCCGTTCGAGCCGCTCGAGTTGGCAGCGCGTTTCTTTCAACGCATAAACGGCACGTTGTAAAGGGGAGAGTTGGTCTAGTTTTTTAGAGATACTGCTCATCTTATATTTTCGTTTACTAAGGCTGCTAATTCTTCATCTACCAAAGCTTCCAATTCGTTATTAGAGAGCTGTTCTATTTTTGCCAAGACCTCGACTTGTTCCTCAGTTTCGCTCCCAGACCCATCCTCTGATGCCGGGGAGGATTCTAAGGAGAGCACCTCGCTGAGAAGATAGCCAACCAGTGCTTCAATCGTCGGATATTCAAAGGTTAAAGTTGAGGGAAGAGCATGTCCTAAACTGGCTTGGAGGCGATTCTTCAACTCAAGCGTCATTAAAGAATCCATGCCCATCTCAAAAAAGCCTAACTGCGGATCTAGTGTCTGAGAACTATCCCGACCTAAAACAGTGGCAACCTCCTTTTGAAGGCTAGCCGTGAGAATTGCCTGACGCTGTTTGGCAGGAGCCGCGTTCAATTGCCGTAACAGTTCGGATTGTTGAGGTGCCCACGGGTGTTCAGTTTCCGCCTGGGAATAGGTCTCGCGGGCAATGTGGGACAAAAAGGTTGGTTCGCCCTTGGTAGGAAAATGCTGAAAAAACTTCGACCAATCCACTGGTAAAATGCCAATTTGTGCCGCTGACTGATTGAGCAGCTGTCCAAACACTTGCATTCCCTGCTGCGGAGTAATAATACTCACTCCAGCTGCAGTCCATCGCTGCTCGCCAAGGCTGCCCAAACCCGCTGCCATTCCAGTCTCGCCCCAGGGGCTCCAGTTGAGGCTCAAAGCAGGAAGCTTTTGCCTTCGCCGATAGTGAGCCAGAGCATCTAAGAAAGCGTTGGCGGCCGAGTAATTGCCTTGACCGGGCGAACCGAGTAGCGAAGCAATTGAGGAGAAAGAGACAAAAAAGTCTAATGACAAGTCTTGGGTAAGCAGGTGAAGATTCCAAGCTCCTGCTACCTTGGGAGCCATGACTTTGATCAAGCGTTCCCAATCTTGTCGGAGCAATACACCATCGTCGAGTACTCCAGCTAAGTGAACGATTCCCCGCAGCGGCGGTAAGGATTCGGCTATGTCAGTCAAAACCTCTTGCATCTGACTGTACTGAGTGATATCTGCTTTAGCTACAACGATCTGCGCTCCAGTCTCTTCAAGTTGGTTTATTTGCTCGCAGGCAGTTTGGGAAGCTCCCCTACGTCCTACTAAAACCAAGTGCCGCCCTCCTCGCTCTACCATCCACTTGGCTAACTTCAACCCCAAACCCCCAAGACCGCCCGTAATCAAGTAAGTGGCATCGCTCTCTAGCTGCATCTCGACCGATGCTGAAGAATTTTGTCGGCGTACGAGGCGAGGTACATATCGCTGTCCTTGGCGGAAGGCAACTTCCGTTTCAGCCTCTGGTTGCCAAATTTCTTCAAAACAGCAAGTTGCTGCCTCTGCAACATTACCGGAAGCCAAATCGATCGCCCCTCCCCAGAATTCGGGGTGTTCGATCGCCACGACTCGACCCAGTCCTAGCAAAGGGGTCTGAGTGACCGCCAATAATCCAGTCTGAGACTCTATTGCTTGAGCCTCTTGGGTAACTAACCAAAGACGAGGAGCACGAGCTAAATTGGCCGAACTAAGTGCTTGGACTAGATGAAGGACGCTTCCACAACTATGGAGTAGATCGCTCGACCAGGATTCTAGGATACCTGTTTCTTCAGAAACACTATCGAGAGCCCACAAATGAACGATTCCCCGACAAGGTCGTTCGTCAATGTCTGCAATTTCCTTTAACAACCGCTGAAAATCTTCGGGCTGCGCTGGATTAATTTGCCAGGGTCCTGCCGCGCTGCTTTGATAGGCTTCACCAGAAAGAACCGTGACGCAGCTTTCCCCTCGCTCTTGCAATAAAATAGCAAGTGCCTCACCAATACCGCTATGACGGTCTGCGAAGATTAACCAACGACCCGATTGAGCTGATGAATCTGCCGTCGGCGTAGATTCAGCATTAGCGCGAGCTTTTAGCTCCCACTCAACTTCGTAAAACCAATCGCGAAAAGCCTCACTCGCTCCGCTTCCTTGCGGTGATGGAGAGGAAGACTCAATCCAATAACGCGATCGCTGGAAAGGATAAGTCGGCAGCGGTCGGCGGCGGCGCGGATAGTCCCGATCGAATCCGCACCAGTTCACCTCGCTTCCGCGAACATACAACTCCCCTAAGCTGTGAAGTAGTTGTTGCCAGTCGGACTTTCCTTTGTAGAGTGAAGGCAACCAAACTCCCCGATTTTCGGGCAAACACTGTCGTCCCATTCCGCTCAGAACCGGATGAGGACCGATCTCGAGAAATACTTCAGAACCTTGCTCGTACAGTGCTTGCATGCTAGCTGAAAATTTCACGGCTTCTCGGATGTGACAGCACCAATACTCTGCTTGGGCGATCTCTTTACCCTTCACCAGTTGTCCGGTTACGTTGGAAATTAGCGGTATTTGCGGAGGCGAATACTCGACTAAAGCGGCTATCTGCTCAAAAGCATCTAACATCGGCTCCATTAAGGGCGAATGAAAAGCGTGAGATACTTGGAGAGGGCGGAATTCTACCCTTAAAGCTTCCAGTTTTTTAAGAACTGCTCGTATTGCCTCGCGCTGACCGGAAATTACAGTATTCTTGGGACCATTAATAGCAGCAATAGCAACTTGTTTTTTAAAAGGTTTGATGGTAGTCGCCACTAGCTCTTCATCGGCCAATACTGCTACCATTTCCCCCACCAATGGTAGTGCCTGCATCAGCTCTCCTCGATAGGCGATCAGTCTCAGTCCATCTTCTAGGTTAAAGACTCCAGCAACGCAGGCAGCGACATACTCTCCTACACTGTGACCCATAACTGCGCTGGGCTCTATACCCCACGATTGCCATAACTGAACTAGGGCATACTCTAGAGCAAAGAGAGCTGGCTGAGTATAAGCGGTTTGATTTAATTGGGGATCTTGTGCTGCTCGAACTATGTCATCCGGATAAAGAATTTCTAGTAGGGGAACATCTAAATAAAGACGTAAAATTTCATCGCAATGCTGTAAAGCTTTTCTAAAAGTGGGTTGAGTTTCGTAGAGTTGCCGTCCCATGCCAAAATACTGGGAGCCTTGGCCCGTAAATAGAAACGCTACCTTGGGTTTATTAGTGCGCGGTACTATCCCCCGATGTCCTTCTTCTAGCTCTTTCCCGGCTGCCAAAGCAGTCAGTTGTTCTACTACCTGTGTTGGCTGTTGTGCTACCACGGCAAAACGGTGGTCAAAGTGAGAGCGCCCAGTATTAGCTGTGAAACAGACATCGGCCAGAGATTCTGATGGATGTGACTCTAGATAGCCAGTCATTCGACCTGCCAATTCTTTTAATGCCGCTTCACTCTTAGCCGACAGGGTAAGCAGATGAATCGGTCGCTCTACTGCTGGGGGTGTCGACTTGAGTACGGGTGCTTCCTCAATCACGACATGGGCGTTGGTTCCACTCATGCCGAATGAGCTGATTCCAGCCAGGCGTCGTCGCTCTCTAGCTGTTGGCCAGGAAGTTGGCTTTGTAGGAATCTCTACCAGCAAGTCTTGCCAGGAAATAGCAGGATTGGGATTTTTTAGATGTAAATGAGGCGGAATCTCTTCGTGCTGCATCGCCAGCACTACTTTAATTAGGCTTGCTACTCCAGCTGCTGCTTCCAAATGACCGATGTTTGTCTTTACTGAACCGAGCATCAGGGGCTGTTTCTGGGAACGACCCTCGCCTAGTAAGGCTCCCAAAGCTTCGACTTCAATCGGATCTCCTAAGGGAGTTCCCGTGCCGTGGACTTCTACATAATTTATCTGGTTTGGCTCTACCCTAGCATTATTCAGAGCGGCGCGAATCACTTTTTGCTGAGCCAACCCATTGGGAACTGTAAGTCCACTGCTGCGACCATCGTGATTAATAGCTGAACCCCTAATCAAAGCCAAAATGTTGTCACCGTCAGCAATGGCATCTGAGAGGCGTTTGAGTAATATCAGAGCACATCCTTCTCCTCTACCGTAGCCATCAGCTGCTGCATCAAAAGTCTTGCACCGACCATCGGGAGCCAAAGCTCGCATCCTAGAGAGAATAATTGGTCCCTCTTCCGACAACATCAGGTTGACACCACCCGCCAAAGCCATGCGGCATTCTCCCGCTCGCAGACTCTGACAGGCAAGATGAACGCTGACAAGAGAAGACGAGCAGGCAGTATCCAGAGCAATGCTCGGACCTTCCAGACCGAGAAGGTAGGATAGGCGACCAGCCGCAACGCTATAGGTATTACCTGTAAAGAAATAGGCATTGAGGTGAGTGCTATCGCTAGACCTCATCTGGAGTTGTGAGTAGTCAGCAGTATTAATGCCTAGGAATACCCCCGTTTGGCTACCTGTTAGCTTGTCCGGTGCAACACCAGCATTTTCTAAGGCTTCCCAGCTTACCTCCAGTAATAATCTTTGCTGCGGATCCATACTCACGGCTTCCCGGGGAGCAAGACCAAAGAATTCGGCATCGAACTCGTCTACGCCAATCCCCAAAAATCCGCCCTGCCGCACGTACATCTTACCCGGAGTTTCGGGATTGGGGTCGTAGTAGGCATCGATGTCCCACCGAGAAGGCGGAACTTCCCTCATGACATCGACACCATTGTGGAGTAACTGCCAAAACGACTCTGGGTCATTGGCTCCCCCAGGAAATCGGCAACCCATGCCAATGATGGCAATTGGCTCAGTTTGCCGCTGCTCAATTTGATTGAGCTTGGCACTCATCTCCTCTAACGCTAAAAGCGCTTGTTTTAATGGAGACATGTGACCAAAACGTTCCGGAATTTTGCTCATCTACTCTTCCTGCTCAAAGATTAGCTAATTTTTGCACCAGTAAAGCTTCAGCTTCTGCGTCCGATAGATTTTCTACCTTGGTTACAAGTCCATTTAACTCGTCTGGTGAAGCTGCATCAGATTTCTCCATACCATCCAAGCCGACCACCTCAGAGAGTAAATACTCAGCGAGGCTTTGAATGTTAGGATAGTTGAAAGCCACAGTGGAAGAAATAGAATGTCCCAAGCTGGTTTCGAGTCGATTCTTCAACTCAACAGCAATTAGAGAATCCATACCCATCTCAAAAAAGCCAAGATTGGGTTCTGGTAGCTGGGATGGCTCAAAATGCAACACAGTAGCAACTTCACGCTGAATGTGGGCAATTAAGAAAGCCAAACGCTCTTTAGGATGGGTTTCCTTTATTTGTTGTAAAAGCCGAGGCTGCTGAATTTCTGACAGTTGTTCGACCTCAGAGCGCAAATCCAATAATGATGATACTGTCGGATTCTCTGGATAATGTCTGTGTAATACTTGTAGTAGCTTGGGTAATAATTCTGCTGTCTGCCGTAATAAAGCTTCTATTTCTTCTGGGAGACTATTGGTATAATTGCTATTTTTGCTGCTGTCTGTCCAATAGCGCTTTCTCTGGAAAGGATAAGTGGGCAATTGGAGCAACCGCCGAGGATAGTCTCGGTCAAAGCCAGACCAGTCTATTGGAACGCCGCTGACATACAAGGTTGCTAAACTTTGAAGCATTGACTGCCAATCGGAATATCCTGGATGCAAACTGGGGAGAAACGCAAAATGTCGCTTTTCTACGTCTGGTAGGCAGTGGCGACCCATTCCTAATAATACTGGCTTGGGACCTATTTCCACGAATATTTCATAACCCTGCCGAGCAAGACTATCAATACTTTGAGAAAACCTCACCGGCTGTAAGATATGACGACACCAATATTCGGGGGTAGCTATCTCAGCCGTAGCGAGGTTTCCAGTGAGATTGGAAATTAAGTCAATCTGTGGACTCGAGTAAGTCACCTTGCTGGCAACCCGCTTAAAGTCCTTCAACATTGGCTCCATTAAGGGCGAATGAAAAGCATGGGAAACTTTTAAAGTTTTACTCTTGATTCCTTTAGCTGCTAATGTCGCGATCGCGGCTTTGATGCAGTCGCGCTGACCGGAAATAACTACACTTTCCGGACCGTTGATGGCAGCAATTGCTACTTTCTCAGTGTAGGGTTGGAGCGCTGCGCGCACGAGCTGTTCGTTCCCGAAAACCGCTACCATCGTGCCTTTTTTGGGTAGGGCTTGCATCAGTCGGGCTCTTTCGGCAATCAGCTTCAGTCCATCTTCTAAGCCGAACACCCCCGCTACACAGGCTGCCACATATTCACCAACACTGTGTCCCATCACGATCTTGGGAGTTATCCCCCAGGATTGCCAAAGCTGAAACAGCGCATATTCGATGGCAAATAAGGCAGGTTGCGTGTAGGCGGTCTCATCTAATTTTGAATTTTGGATTTTCGATTTTGAATTAGAAGAGTAGGCATCTGGATAAAGGACTTCGAGTAAAGACCGCTCCAGAAAGGGACGCAAGATTTCATCGCAGCGGTCGAGGGCAGCTCGGAAGGTAGGTTGAGTTTCGTAGAGTTGATGTCCCATACCTACATACTGCGATCCCTGACCCGTAAATAAAAATGCTATTTCGGGAGGTTTTCGGCTGCTTACTCGTCCCTCGATCGGTCCGGAAGTTTTCTTTTCGGTAGCAAAAGCTTCTAGCTGCTGACCCAACTGCACGCTAGTTTCAGTAGGGATTGCTAAGCGATGGTCAAACTGCTCCCGCCCGGTATTAGTAGTGAAGCACACATCTGCCAGGGATACGCCGGGATGCGATACTAAGAACTTTTCATAACGCTGTGCCAGTTCTCGCAGAGCCTTCTCGCTTTTTGCTGAGAGGGTAAAAACGTGCCAAGGACGATCTATTTCACTAGTAGGTAGTATTTGTACAGGTGCTTCTTCGAGAATGACGTGGCAATTGGTGCCGCCAAAACCAAAAGAGCTAACCCCAGCCAAGCGACTACTAGAGCTCCTCGACCAAGGTTGGCACTGGGTTGGGATGGAAAGAGGTGTCCCTTCCAGACGAATATAGCGATTAAGCTGCTTCAAGTGTAGGTGGGGGGCAATCTCCCCGTATTGCAATTGTAAAACTACCTTAATAAGTCCAGCTATTCCTGCTGCTGCTTCTAAATGACCGATATTCGTCTTGACCGAACCTATCCAACAGGGCCGATCTGGTTTGCGCTCTTCCATCAGCACGGCTTTGAGAGATTTTACTTCGATTGGGTCTCCTAAAGAGGTGCCCGTACCGTGTGCCTCGACATAACTAATCTGTGCCGGTGCTACCCCAGCATTTTCTAGAGCTTGGCGGATAACCGCTTGTTGGGCAGGACCATTGGGAGCTGTCAATCCGTTGCTAGTACCATCCTGATTTACTGCCGAGCCTCTGATGAGCCCCTGAATATTGTTGCCATCGGCTAGAGCATCCTTAAGGCGTTTGAGCACTACTACACCGCAGCCCTCCCCACGAACATAACCGTCCGCAGCATCATCAAAGGTTTTACAGCGACCGTCAGACGCTATCATCTGAGCCTGAGAAAAAGTAATAGAAGGACCGGGCCACAAAATTAGGTTAACTCCTCCAACCAGGCACAGATCGGACTCACCACTCCGCAAACTTTGGCAAGCTAAGTGGACAGCCACCAAAGATGAAGAACAGGCAGTATCGATCCCTACACTAGGTCCTCGCAGATTTAGAAGGTAAGAAATGCGGTTGGCAGCAATACAAGGGGAATTTCCCGTGCCACTGTAAGCACATAAGTTAGCAAAATCTCTACATCCAAGTCTGTCGTAGTCGCTGCCGCTAATGCCAATAAACACTCCAGTTCTGCTGCCAGAGAGCTTTTGAGGCACTAGACCGGCATTTTCGAGAGCTTCCCAAGAGACTTCTAACATCAGTCTTTGTTGAGGGTCTATATACTCGACCTCACGGGGGGAAATACCAAAAAATCCAGGGTCGAACCGATCTACCCGCTCCAGAAATCCACCCCAACGGCTGTTTATTTTTCCTGGTTTAGCTGGCTCTGGATCGTAGAATAGATTAATATCCCATCGATCTTTTGGCACTTCAGTAATAGCATCCTTACCTTGACGTAAAAGCGACCAAAAAGAATCGACATCCTTAGCACCAGGAAAACGACAGCCAATTCCGATAATTGCTATGGGTTCCAATTTAACATCTCTCATTCAAACTGCAAGTATTTCTGCTGGTATGCCAGTCCCTCACCTCATTAAGAAGATCGATTAGGCTCCAAATAATTTCGACGCCGATATTTGAAAAAAAGCTGGAGTATTTTTTAGAACGGCTAGTTACAGAATCTAAGCGACGGCTTCGGAAAACTGTTTAAAGGTTTTAATGTTATTTTGGATAGCTTTGTTAATCGATCCGCCTGAAGCCATTAGACGCATTTCTCGATTGACCGGCCAAAGATGATCGAAGCTTTCGTAAAATCGACAAAAGTCGGCCCTAAGACGTTGGTGATATTTGGCTGTCATGTGAAACCCTTGGTGTTCCTGGCAAAAACATTTCTCGACCCAATGCAGTGCTTCTTGAGGAGACATCTCAAATAAAGGCGACTGTAGGGTTTTGTAGATGAAATACATCAAAGAGCAGTCATCTGCATAATAGCGATCCGGTACAACAGCAGAAAGCCCGCTCAGAATCCCATGCTGCATCATGTAAAGTGCTAAGTTAATTACAAATTTTTCATACGCTGTTGGCTTCGGGAAGTCTTTATACAGATCTCTAGCAATCAACATAGAAGTCGTAGTATGGAAAGCTTCGTCTAAGAAATGGTAGTGAGAAACAGCTGTTGGAGCTGGAATAAAATCACCTTTTTTTTCCAACTTTTTGAAATACTTGGAGGTACTATGCTCTGTATTCTTGAGCACCATATTGGCCATGATGCGTATACCGTAGTACTGGCTCGCTAGGAAAGGCGAACCTCCCCAGTTGAAGGCGAAAAACCTTTGCATTGACTGAGGAGACAATCCTCGTCCGATCAAACCCGTAGTAGAAGCAGGAATAAACTTATAAGTCTTCTCTAATTCGCTCAAATACTGGGAATAATATTTCTTGTGGCTGGCGAGCATTGTCTTGGCTATGAAGCGTAAGACGTAATACTGGGAATCTGCAAGAGAATTTTCCCATTTGAGATTGAAGAAATTTGGCAGACTTGGAAAAGTCAATCCCCCCGCCTCATCTTTATTAGTCCGTTGGTACAATTTACCTTTGAAAGAAGCTTTAAATGCATCCCTGCCTAACAGAGCCTTCATCGTTTTGTGACCGACATTGTGAAAGGCATGAATGTGGGAGCGTTCCTGAGAAGTTTCTAGATTTAACATCTGGGATAGCGTTTCGTATCCACAGGCAGCAAAAACGCTAGCGGTGACCTGATTGTAAGTAATTGTCTCGGTTTCACTAGCAGCAACGACATTGTACATTCCAAACCAATGAAGATGATTGAGAGCCATCTTTTGCCGAGGAGAAGCAGACTCATAAAGTGGCGTGCCGTAAAGCATTGATTGCTCTGGCTCGGTCCAATAATGATTGCTGTTGCTACTGTAGTTGAAATTCCTGTCGAGTTCCTCTATTTTTTCGGTGTAGTCAGAGTCTGTATTACGACGATAAGTGTTTTCAATTAATTTGGTAGGTTTGTTTCCTTGTCCCTCTACAGTCAAAGACTGTTTTTGTTTCCCCAGTGCTTTGATGGTGTTCATCATAATTTTCTCCTTGGAGTGTTGATGCTGATTTGTCGTTCACTGCGGATATTACCCCTTGACTGAGAATTCCTCAGCTAAATGCTGGGCCAAAACTTCAATTGTCGGGTAATCGTACAGTAGGGTAGGATCGAGCTCTTTTCCCAGCCAATCTTCTAGATCGCCGGTCATCCCAACTGCTACCGAAGAATCCAAACCATACCTATCGAAAGGAATCGCAACATTAATTTCATCCGAATCTACTTCCAGTAGATCGGCCAAATAGGAGACTATCCAGCTTTGAATTTTTGCTGCTGTCAGATGCTCCTGTGGTGCATGCTTTTTAGGATCTAATTGATTACTCACCGAAACAATAAGTATTTTAGGTAATTTGAAAATTTTGTCTAACTTTTTATATTGTTATTGGGGTGACACTGACTGGTTTATGCACTTGGACTATTCGTTTGGCTCTAGGTGCAGTGATACAAATTAACTAGTAAAACAAAATTAGCCTTAAAAGCTTTATCTGTCATAACCTAGTGTCAGTAAGTTAAAAAGCTTTCTCCCAAAGGCGATCGCTAATAATTTGGCACGTAAAGTCAATTACTAGAGACCAGCTTAAGTATTAGTAATACTTATTACGTTCTGAGCTGTTTCAAAAACGAATAAATTAATCGATTTTTGCACTTAAATAGATATTGTTGACGTTTTTATTTTTTGTCAGGCTGTTGAGCAGAAAGAGCAATAGTTGAAAATATTTCTCAAAAAGCTATTAGCTATAGGCTAGTTGGGTTCAAAATCCCTTTAACAGAGCTTTGAGCTATTAACTATAGGCGATCAGCTCAAGATCTAGCTAGCAGCTACTGACTAAGAGCGTATAGCTTGCTTTTAATTACCGCATTGCTGTTAATGGTGGATTGTAATTGTCTATTAATTGCTGAAAGCAAGCTTGCTAAAAGCTAATATTTTTCAATTCTAATTAGATTAATGTTAACAATTCATAAACCAGCTAATCATAAGAAATCATCATCTATACTATGTCTGCTGGTGAAGAAATTGAGGTTAAAAAGTATCAGAAACTACACAAATTTCTGCGCTTGCCCTTAGGGGAAAACTCTTTGATTTACTGAACATTGATAGTTCCTTAGCTGAGTGTCTACAATTGCGATCGCTACTAATTAAACGGACTTCATATTAATTATGACTATGCAGCAGATTTGATCTAGCTCCATGATTCAATTAATCTAGAAAAAATACAAAGAAGCAGTAAAAAAGTTTATTTCTGCGCTATGTTTTTTATGTCATTCGCATAGCGGATGTCGTAAACTTATCGCGCTTTTTTATCTGAAATGAAAAAGGAAGACTCCCGACACAGCGAAGCTTGTCGGTAAGATCATCGTTCTTTCGCCATGGGATGACGAAAGCTGCGATGACTTCCTGGATTTTTGCCAACAAAAAAATTTATTTTAGCTTTTTACAAAAACTTTACACGTTAAACAACCCCGAGTAAGCTTAAGTAGCACTATGCTAACCATGACTTACGAGTACAAACTAGAGCCAACTCCAGACCGAGTAACAATCATCGAAGATACCCTAGATGTTTGTCATCAGGCATGGAATTTGGCACCAAGACATTGTAAAGACTGGTGCAATTTTCGTAAGTCATCTATAAATGTTTGCTCAATATCCTCTGAGTACATCATCCGGCACGATGAGCGGTTTCCGAATTACCATCAACAAGCTAAACAGTTAACTGAAGCAAAGAAGATTAACTTTAGATTTCAAAACGCTCATTCTCAATTCTTACAACAAATACTAAGAACACTAAATAGAACTTGGGATGAGATAAAAGCCAGGGGTTTTGGTTTTCCTCGCTTTAAAAACAAAGAGCGGATGCGTTCATTTGTATTTCCTCAATTGGAAAAAGAGCCAATTAGAAAGGATGCTATTAAGTTCCCTACAATTGGTTGGATAAAGTGGAGACAATCCAGATCGATACCAGAAGGTTTTGAGCTGCGGAATGCATTCGACAGCACACAGCTTGAGGTCGCCTCAAGCTTTTGCCGAGCCAAGCAAGCCAGAATAGTTAGAAAAGCATCTGGTTATTTTGTGATGCTGTCATTACAGTTAGATGTTGATGTCCCTAACCCAATCCCTCACGGTTATCCACGAGAATTAAACTCGGAAGACGACAAATTTGTAGCAACAAATGATGGCGAAGAGATTAAACGACCAAAATTTCTCAGAACTCTACAAAGTAAGCTTAAATTACGACAACTTAGATTGAGAAACAAACAGAAATGGTCGAATAATCGACACGAGCTAAACCAGAAAATAGCGAGGGTTAATCAACGTAGATCTGACAATAGAAAAGATTGGCATTTTAAATTAAGCCACCATCTGTGTAATGGTGCAGGAATAATATTTGTTGAAGCTATCGACTTTGTCAGTTGGCAAAGAAGTATGCTTTCAAAACCTTTTGCTGACGCTGGTTTTGGACAATTTGTAAACGTTCTAAAGTGGGTTTGTTTTAGAAGAGATTTCTACTTTGCTAAGGTAGACAAGAATCTAATTTCTCAGACTTGTCCCAATTGTGGCGTACATACCGAGAAAAAAACCTCAGATATTCATCTCCATAGCTATAATTCATGTGGATATACCACTACAAGAGATATATCAGCTAGTCAAAGAGTCAGAAATCGTGGGATAACTAAGGTCGCGTCTGCCGAATTCAGTTCGGCACGTCCTTCAATGGGGCGAAGCGAGTTCGCCCCTCAGGACTCAGCTTGTGACGACCGTACGCTAGGGCATAGCGCGATTGAAAACGTCTGTAGAGATGGTCTGGCGGGAGTTAATGGTAACACTAGCCTAGTTAAGAATTTGAGAAGCAGAAAATCTAAGTCGCAAGATTTAGAATTCCCTACTATAGGTAAGCGCTCAAGCTTAGTGGTGGGAGAATGTCAAAGCTTCGTTCTGGAAAAACGCTTTTAGTAATAAGCACTTATTTGCTGTAGCTAAACTTTTAACTCTTCTATATCTGGCTTAACAATGGGACATTCTAACGCTAAAATTAGCAACAAAAGAAGCAAGAAAGAGAAGAGCTTTCATAAGTCTAGTAGCAACAGCAAACCCGATTCAAAGCTTAATAAACTAGAAAAAAGATCGCCTACAGAATCACAACTGTGCCAGAACAGATTTTACGAAGAATGTCCTAGTAGTGCAATAACTGACACGGTTTACACGGCAGGGGTCACGGGCATGGAATTTTGGGAACTAAGACCAACTAGCTTAAACGGAGGGAAAAACTTTTCCTCTGGTCGAGTCGAATTACAAATACGAGACCGATTTGACCTGACCGACTTTGCCGAAGTTGCCTATCAAACTAAAGAAGTAATTGCCCATCAGTTTGGCGAACAAACCCTGAAATTACACTACGCCCTAGCTGCCATTGCTTTTCGTAAACCAGAAGCGTGGAATCAGAAAATTACCGTATCGGCTTCTAAACTTTTAGCAGATTTTGGTGAAGATAAAAAAAGAAACCAATATATTCCCAAAGCTGAAAGAGATATTAGTAAAAAATCAACTTGTTATTTATCGAAACAAGAAAAATTACTTCAACTCGCTCATCACGTTTATCTACTCAAACGGCTAGAAGTCTGGGTTCGAGAATGGCGCATTCGCCATAAGGGAATTTTTACTGTTGAAATGTCCAATCTCTGGGATGTTTTTACAATCAAAAAAATAGTTCAGAAAAGCATTGATGGCAACGATAGCTTAATAGATATTGAGATCACTTATAGTCCGGGATTGTGGTTTGAAAAATTTGCCGGTCACAAATATCTCAGAGAATTTGGCTATCTAAGCAGCGAATCGCTAAAGTTAGATCCCTACCGAGAAAAAATGGCTTTGAGATTAGCTTATTTTGCCCTGTTTGCTCTTCAAAAACACAATAATAATTTGTATCAAATAGAATCTCTTCTAAAAAGCATTGGCTATGGTCAAGAAATCGAGATAGCGAGGACAAATCGTAATGCTGCCTCGAATTTAAAGCGTAGTTTTGACAGAGGACTTAAAACTTTAGGGAAATTCGAACATCCTTATAGTTTTACTTACGAATTAGATGTTCCCGAATGGGTTAGCTCGGACAGTAAAATCAAAAAGCCAAAATATTGGTTTGATACTTGGTTGAAATGCTCCGGTACTTTAAACCAACCAGAATTTGAGTTAAAACAAAAGCCTAAACTTCCCAAAACCGATTCTCAAGAAAATAAAATAAGGAAAATAACAGAATACGATAACTCTTTAGCTTTTGGTCAGCTAATTAAAAAAGCTCGTAATGCTAGTGGCACGAGTTTGAGAGCTATTGCTAAAGAACTGGGTCTCTCTGCTTCTCGTTTATCCCAGATTGAAAATGGTCGCTACCCTCATCCGATTAACTCAGAACTCAAAACTAAGCTTTTAGATCGTTTTGACCTCAATTGACACTCCCCAATCCGCTACGCGCTCGATTGGGGATTCATCCTAGATTCCGCAGGTTAGAAGACAAACTGATGGTATTTTGAAAAGATGACACCATCAGTATCACAAATTAGAATACAGGATCTTGACCACTTAGGGATAGTAGCTGGAATCATTGATTCTATGAACCTAGTAGAGCAAATCAACCAAATACTAGGAACGCATCCACAAGAAATTGTCAGCCCAGGACAAGCAGTCAAAGCTATGATTATCAATGGCTTAGGATTAGTTAGTGCGCCATTATATCTATTTGAAAAATTCTTTGTGGGAAAAGCCACAGAACATTTTTTAGGAGATGGGATCGCCCCAGAACATTTAAATGATGACCGTTTAGGTAGAGTTTTAGATAAATTATATGAAGCAGGATTGACCCAAGTATTGGATTTTGGGTTTTCTTGGTGCGCCATGTCGTAAATATTATCTACTTACTTAACTTACCTGCGGAATGTAGGTTCATGGTTCAACGCCTCGCCATTAGACGACAGGGCTGACCCAATCGCCTAAGAGGGCCAGGAGTTACGCAGTTGGCAAGAGAGTTAACCAAGGAGAAGCCAAGTAAGAACGCACCGCCTCTCGAACAATACTGATTTTGGCTTCGTACCAACTAATGCCCGTGTTGAACCAGTGATTTTCTAAACGCAAAAAGGCACGAATCGCTAAACCGATATGATGGCGTTGAGGGCGAGAAGAGCGCACCTGCGCCTTTTCGACTCCACAACACTGCTTAAGTCCTCGATGATACTCTTCAATTACCCACTCAAACTCGGCAAACTGCAATCTTTGTAGGGCATTCATCTGTAGGTCATTAGTAGGCCAGTAGTCAATGTCGCCGTTTAGGGCAACTATCTTGAATACTTTAATAAAGCCATAACCTTTAAGAGGAACGACAGTTCCTGCTTCGCTCAGTTCAACTTCATCTACTCGACGATTACCAGTGCAATCAGAGTTGACCAACCGATTACGCTTGAGTCGAGTTAGCCAAACCCAGTCATACTAAATCCGATTGTCAAAACCTATTTATAATAAAGAAGTAGCGAATTGCTCGAGAAGAATGCCCAGAAAAGTTGATTTAGCTCCTCATTATAGCTCTGATGAACTCAAGCAAAAGTACATCA
>JADEWQ010000069.1 GCA_015207585.1 Pleurocapsales cyanobacterium LEGE 06147
ACCTGAAAATCGCGATTTGGGGATAGTTAAATCCCCTCGCCCGAAACGAGCCAAACTACCTCTCGATTTATCTCCTTTTCCCTCTTGACAACTAGCTTTCACGCTTAACTTGTCACTAATAGCTATTAGCCGTTAGCTTGCTCCTAATAGCTATAGCTATTAGCTTTTTTTAAACTGAAATAGTTTGGGCTATTCAATACGTCCTAACTTCGGTGGCGACAGCTATAGTTAAAATTTTTTCGTTTCCCAATTAGTCTGAAATAATAGTTTTTGAAGGATAATAATAGTCTTTCAAGGTAGGTCGATGGTACAGGTGCCGTACACCTGCTCCTGTGCTGAGTACTATCGAGCCTACTTGCAGGGATCGCATTCTGCGGTCGTATAATACGCTGGGTTGCGAAGGAAAACTTAAGTGGACTTAAGGCAAATTTTTAAGACAAATAATCCAATTATTGGTGTGGTTCATCTGTTGCCCTTACCGACTTCTCCTCGCTGGGGAGGAAACCTCAAGGCAGTAATCGCTAGGGCAGAACAAGAAGCTACTGCTTTAGCAGCCGGGGGAGTCGATAGTATTGTGATCGAAAATTTTTTTGATGCTCCCTTTGCTAAAGATTGTGTCGATCCGGCGGTAGTAAGCGCGATGACTTTAATTGTCGATCGCCTTAAAAGTATGGTCGCTTTACCGATTGGCATTAATGTTTTACGCAACGATGCTAAAAGTGCAATGGCGATCGCCTCTTGTGTGGAAGCTCAATTTATTCGCGTCAATGTTTTGACTGGAGTGATGGCAACAGATCAAGGTTTGATTGAAGGAAAAGCCCATCAATTGTTACGTTATCGGCGAGAATTAGGCT
This sequence comes from Pleurocapsales cyanobacterium LEGE 06147, assembly GCA_015207585.1. Lineage (GTDB taxonomy): Bacteria > Cyanobacteriota > Cyanobacteriia > Cyanobacteriales > Xenococcaceae > LEGE-06147. The sequence continues at coordinate 855 of JADEWQ010000069.1, forward strand.
CTGATATCGGAATTTTAGCAGATGTCTTAGTCAAACATGCTCGTCCTCTGGGTACCCCCAATTTAACAACGGCAGTACAAGATACTATTGAGAGAGGATTAGCAGATGGGGTAATTTTATCTGGTTGGGCAACCGGAAGTCCTCCGACTTTTGAAGATTTAGAATTGGCATCAACTGCGGCTGGAGATACCCCTGTTTTTATCGGCAGTGGTGCTAATTGGGAAAATATAGCTCGACTGCTACAAGCTGCCGATGGGGTGATTGTGGCTAGTTCTCTCAAACGAAAAGGAAAAATCACCGAAACAATCGATCCCATCCGAGTTGCTCAGTTTGTCGAAGCTGCCAGGCAAACAGTAAAAGAAAAAAATAAACAAAAATCGATGTCTTCAGTCAAACTTACTAAATAAAGTTAAGATCGAAGTCGACAAAATATTATTAAGTTATCAATTGTATGATGCGCCGCCGACGTTCTGTTCCTTGGATACATCGCTGGTCTCGTCCTATGATTGGCGCGATCGCTATTGCTGGAGCTGTGTTGACAGCTTATCTCACCGTCACCAAGTTGACTGGAGAAGAAGTTGTTTGTCTTGCTGAAGCAGGGGCTACTGGCAATTGTACCGATGTTCTCAATAGTCCTTATGCAACAGTTTTTGGGTTGCCCCTCAGCTTATTTGGTTTCTTAGCTTACTCTAGTATGGCGATTTTTGCTCTGGCTCCATTGGTAGTTAAAAGCGATCGCCAAAAAGAGTTGAAAAGAAACTTAGAAAACTGGACTTGGCTGCTGTTATTGGCTGGTAGTACAGCGATGGCAGTTTTTAGCGGCTATCTAATGTACGTGCTAGCTTTTCAACTCCAGACTGTCTGCTATTATTGCATCGGTTCGGCTCTATTTTCTCTTAGCTTACTCGCCCTGACTATCTTAGGTCGGCATTGGGAAGATATCGGTCAAATTTTCTTTACAGGAGTTATTGTAGCCCTGTTAACTCTAGTAGGGACTTTAGGAGTTTATGCTAATGTCAACAGTCCTGTTACAGAAGTTCCAGGTTCAGATGGATTAATTCCTATTTCTCAAGCTCAAGGTATGCCTCAACCTCCATCTGGCTGGGAAGTCACCACTACTTCTGGAGAAGCAGAAATAGCTCTAGCCGAACATTTGACGGCTATTGGAGCGAAAAATTATGGTGCCTATTGGTGTCCCCATTGCTATGAGCAAAAACAGCTATTCGGCGAACAAGCCTTTGCCAAAATTGATTATATAGAATGTGCCCCCGAAGGAAAAAATCCTCAAACAGAAGCTTGTCAAGCAGCTGATATTAAATCTTTTCCTACCTGGGAAATTAATGGTGAATTTCATCTTGGCGTACAAAGCCCACAAAAATTAGCTGAATTATCTGGCTATGAAGGACCGATGGATTTTAGATATAAATTACCTTAACGGTACTCGCTGTTTGAGAATCTCTACCTTATAAGTAGGTCGGTCAAATTAAATATAAAATGATGATGAGAGGGAACCGGGAACAGGGAGCAGTAGCCGTAGGGGCAAACGGTCGTTTGCCCCTACAATGATAATTAATAGTCAAATAGGAGCGTGGTTGAAGCTATGAGTCAAGCTTTAATCAAATTTTCTTCTGAAGATTGCGGTCTTTGCCACAAAATGTCGTTTTATGACCAAAAAGTGGCTACAGAACTAAATTTAGATTTCATCGATGTGAAGATGCAGGATACTGCTACTTATCGCCAATATCGCAAGATTCTGTTGACTCAATATCCGAACAAAGAAGGCATGGGTTGGCCAACCTATATTGTCTGTGAATCTCCTGAAGGAGATTTTAAAATTCTCGGCGAAGTCAAAGGCGGTCATCCTAAAGGGGAATTTCGCAAACGCCTACAAGCGATTTTAGATAATACTCCAGCAAGTGAGTAGTATCTTACAAAACAGTTAACAGCCATCAGTTATCAGTCGTCAGTTGAAAGTATACAAAGAATGGGTAAACGCTCATCCCTTTTGAAGAACAAAGGTTTTGAAGTCTCCTGAAAACCGTGCTTCCCGAAGGGCGACTTGTCGGCTGTCTTTAGAGATAAAACCAACAAGCCATTTTGGCATTTCAATCTCTTCTTATCGATGCTTAAGAGCAACTGTTCACTGATAACTGATGAAAAACATAATTGCGCTCGCTCTTTACTATGGTTTTTGTACTTAGATGTTCTCGAGTCCTAAATAACACTTGTCGAACAAACTTCTCCATTCGTTCGTAGTGTGCTCCTTGCCAATAAATTTGACGACAACTATTACAGCGATGAAAGTAGTCAATTTCCTGTTTGGTTCGTTGTGGCAGTTGGTCTACAATTAATTCTTTGGCTACAGGGGTTAAGATACCGTTACAACGAATACATCTCTGAAATGGCTGAACTACATTGGATAAGTTAAAGCGTTTTAATACTTCTATAATTTGCTTATCTGGTTCAGTTTCTCTGATGTAATAGCCATGAATAACTAAATTTCGCATTAACACACCTTTATCCCGCGTTAAGACGATTCTCTTGTCTTGAGAGGCAACAAAGGCTATCTGTGCGTCTTCGTAGTCGTTGCGATACAAGGTGTCAAAACCCAACATCCTTAAAGAGGAAGCTAACTTACCCAAATGAACATCTAAAATAAAGCGAGGAATTTTTGGTAATGGTGGTTGGAGGGGAATTGTAGGGATGATTTTGGGAGTAACCGAGATAGGATAAACGACAATGCGATCTTCATCCCTCACTAAATAAGAAAAATCAACAGCTTTGCCATTAACTACAATCGAGTTTACTTCTGGATGAGGAACCCCTAAAGACTCGATTGTGTCTTTAATTGAAGGACGCTCCTTAAATTGATAAATGAAATTCACGCCTTGTTGGTGCCGTGGAAGAAAAAAATTTAAGTCTCCTTGAAAGTAAAAAGTTGCTCGTGCCATGACAGAAATATCAATTGACCAACTTTAGCTTAATCATAGCGATCGCTTTTACGGAGTAGATACACCAAAAGTGGTACGAATGAGATTTTCGTACCACCGCCAACAAATCTTATTTTTAGGATTAAGTTGTTACTTAGTATTAGTAACGGCTAGAATTTGGCTTGTAAACAATGAAGCTAACAGTTTGACATTGTTTAATATTGTCAAAACCAACTACGCGAATGTAGCAATCAGAATATTCAGAGCGACATTCCCGCACTTCATTGAGAACATCTTGTGGGTTGTGAGCATTAAATAGAGGTAGCTTCCACAAAGTCCAGTGGTGCAAGCCAGGAGTGGGATTTTTTTCAAATTCCACGGCAGGAATATAACCCTGTTCGAGCATATAATCGATTTGCTTGGCGATTTGCTGATCTGTTAAAGGGGGTAAGTAAGAAAGGGTTTCGTAACGAAGCTCTTTAGGTAATGTTCTCATAGACTTTGCCTCTGGATAAAATACTAGATACTAATCAGAAGATTCATCGATATCTAACTCTGGTTCGGAGTTATCTATGGAGGAAGTTGAGTTTGCCGGTTGAGACTGAGTCATGCGTTCCAAAAGCTGACGGCGGTGTTGTAAATTTGCCTGCTGGATACCCGTACTAACCATCTCTGGCAAAAATTCGAGAATTTGTTCGGCTAGGTATTCTCTAACAGTCATGATCCGCACCACTAATTCCTTGCGTTCGGACATTAATTCTGCCAGATAAGCTTCGCCATCTTGAAGTTTATTTCCCGTAGAATATTGCCTCAACCAAATGGCTTCGCCAGGATTAGTTTCGCTGAGCTGGTCGATAATTATCTTGACTGCTTGATAAGTCAGATAACTTTGTATAACCTTAGCCGTATCTTGTGCAATTTTTTTGGGATACATCTTTTTTCTCGGTCTCAACCGGAACTGGGTGAAGTTATTAGTTATTAGCTGTTAGATAATAAACGACTAATAACTAACAACTAGCCATTGTTTAGAGTGTATCCATTGCTTCAAACTCGAACTTGATTTCCTTCCATAGTTCACAAGCAGCCGCTAATTCGGGTGACCAACGTGCAGCTTCGCGAATAACGTCGTTACCTTCTCTAGCCAGGCTACGACCTTCGTTACGAGCTTGGATACAAGCTTCGAGGGCAACGCGGTTAGCTGTTGCACCGGGAGCATTACCCCACGGGTGACCGAGAGTACCACCACCGAATTGCAAGCAAGAATCATCGCCGAAGATTTCTACCAGCGCGGGCATGTGCCATACGTGGATACCACCGGAAGCTACAGGGAATACGCCTGGCATAGAAGCCCAGTCTTGGGTGAAGAAGATACCGCGAGAACGATCTTCTTCAATATAGTCTTCGCGCATCAGGTCAACAAAGCCCATAGTGATACCCCGTTCACCTTCCAGCTTACCTACTACTGTACCGGAGTGGAGGTGGTCGCCACCAGACATCCGCAAGCACTTAGCGAGGACGCGGAAGTGAATACCATGGTTCTTCTGACGGTCGATAACAGCGTGCATGGCACGGTGAATGTGGAGTAGCAATCCGTTGTCGCGGCAGAACTTCGCCAGGGTGGTATTAGCAGTGAAACCACCTGTGAGGTAGTCGTGCATGATAATGGGAGTGCCAAGTTCTTTAGCGAACTGTGCCCGTTTTAGCATTTCCTCACAGGTAGGAGCGGTTACGTTCAGGTAGTGACCCTTTACTTCATTAGTTTCGGCTTGAGATTTCTCGATCGCCTCTTGAACAAATAGGTAGCGATCGCGCCAGCGCATAAAAGGCTGAGAGTTAATATTTTCGTCGTCTTTAGTGAAGTCTAGACCACCACGCAGACACTCATAAACTGCGCGACCATAGTTTTTTGCAGACAAACCCAGCTTGGGTTTAATGGTACAGCCCAGCAGAGGACGACCATACTTGTTTAGCTTATCACGCTCAACGGTAATACCGTGAGGAGGACCCTGAAAGGTTTTCAGATAAGCAACGGGGATTCGAAGATCTTCTAAACGTAAAGCACGCAGAGCTTTGAACCCAAATACGTTACCAACAATTGAAGTTAACATGTTGGTAACGGAACCTTCTTCAAATAGGTCGAGAGGATAGGCTACAAAACAGAAGTATTGATTATCTTCTCCAGGTACTGGCTCGATATCGTAACAGCGACCTTTATAACGGTCTAAGTCTGTCAAGTTGTCTGTCCATACGGTTGTCCAAGTTCCAGTAGAAGATTCTGCTGCTACCGCCGCACCTGCTTCTTCAGGAGGAACACCAGGCTGAGGTGTTACTCGGAAAGCAGCCAGAATATCGGTGTCTTTGGGAGTGTAGTCTGGGGTGTAATAGGTTAGGCGATAGTCTTGTACACCAGCCTTAAAACCTGCAGATGATTTGGCCTGCACCATTGAGTCATTCCTCCATAAACAAAAGGCTTAGTTTTTTTTTCTTTAGAGTCAACTTAACTTGTTTTGACTCTACGTTAATTTAGGAAAGCAAAATCTGTAAAAAGATATCTCGCTGTAAGAAAAAATGTCAGTGCTTAGTCAATATGACTATTTACTTTTTTCAAGTTCTCATCTTAACACAATTTTTAGTTTCTAAAATCAATTTTAGAACCATTTCCTTCCTTGTTTTAATTGCAATTTTTTTTGAGACATATTAGTTTAGCTGATGATTAGAAATTGTTTCTTTCACTGGGTTAAGAAATATTAATTACTTGCTTGAGACTAATCAAACACAAGCTTTGAATGCTCTAGGTATAAATGCTTGTTTTTCTCGATATCGTTATTGGCTCGATGATTTACATTAATTTTTAAAATAGTTATCTAAGCTAATTTCAACGAAAAACTATCTAAATAAAAAAAAGAGCAAACAAGAATTTGCTATTAATAAAAAGAGTAAAAAACTAAATAATAATATTAAGTTGCTCGTGCTTACCTAACTCAGTTAAAAAAGAAGTATATTTATTCTTTATTCCTCATCTTTTGGAGTGGGACGATTTAAATATTGATTGTGAGGGAAAAGAGTAAGCAATAATTCATTAATATAAACCTCACCTACAATTGGTTTTTTGTTATGCCGATCTTTAGAGTTATTTGTTTCTAATTCAAGCTCCACTGGCCTATCATCAGCCTTATCTGAAGTAGAAGATGATTCTACAGGAGTTGTATCTGCTCGTGCAGTTGTCTGGTTAGTTTCAGCTTTGAACCCATTATTTGCTGTTGCTCGTTCAAAAATTTCTTCATCTTCATTAGTAATTGTCGATTCTGAAAGTGGCGATGCTTTGCCGACTTTCGAACCATCACGCCGATCTTGACAACTTACTCCTACTGATTTGACTTGGCGAGAGGTATCGCCAACCAGAGAACCTGGAGCGATCGCCGCCATAGAGGGCACCGACTCATTAAAAATAGTTGTTGCCGTACCCACACATGCATTGCTACCAATTTTGCCGGCACCAATAACAAGCACTCCAGAGCCTAAAATAGCCCCACTTTCTATTTCAATAGAGCCTTGGTAAGCATTGATAATTGCTCCCATCCCAATACAAACTTCAGCACCAATAACAATACTACTATTAGGAGCAGCCTGCAAAATAACCCCTGGAGCTAAGACTGCACTGGGATGAATTTTGACATCCCCACTAATAAGAATTTTGGAATTACTGACAGGTTGCAGAGGTGGTAGATACATGATTTCTGAAAATGGGAAACGGAAAACGGGAACAGCATAAACAGTTACCGGTTATCAATCAAAAAGTCGCTAACTCAGAAATAAATACTGTTCACTGAAAAAACTGTTCCCTTGTTTTAGAGATAGACTGTTAATCGCAACCTGGATACTATTTGCTAAGGACGTTGAATAATCGTTTCCGAGACTCGGCGCTTAGCATTGGGGTCAATACCAATCAGACGGACATATTCCCCTTGATGTTCGCCAAGACAAGCTTCCAAAGCCGCTACTACTTCTGCTTCGCGAGTGCTGTCAATGGGAGAACAGCTTTGCCAGGATTTAGTTCTAAAGCGACGTTTATCGGCGTGTTCGGTGCCAATTTTGTATCCTGCAGCTAAAAGCGAGCGTATTTCTTGTAATGCTTCTGAGCTTAAACTATTACTACTAATACCATTAGTGCTATAGCCGTTACTCTGACCATTGCTATTGCTATAACTCGAAGCAGAAGAATTCCTCGATTTTTCTTTTGGAGCATCACCAGGACGTTGAATAATCGTTTCCGAAACTCGGCGCTTAGCATTGGGGTCAATACCAATCAGACGGACATATTCCCCTTGATGTTCGCCAAGACAAGCTTCCAAAGCCGCTACTACTTCTGCTTCGCGAGTGCTGTCAATGGGAGAACAGCTTTGCCAGGATTTAGTTCTAAAGCGACGTTTATCGGCATGTTCGGTGCCAATTTTGTATCCTGCAGCTAAAAGCGAGCGTATTTCTTGTAATGCTTCTGAGCTTAAGCTACTGCTACTGCTACTATTGCTATAGCTCTTACCATTACTGTAACTACTAGCAGACTTGACGTTGGTAGAATGTACTGGAGCATCTCCGGGTCGTTGAACGATCGCTTCTGCTACTCGCCGTTTGGCATCGGGGTCAACACCAATTAAACGGATGTATTCTCCAGGATATTCTGCAATAGCCGCTTTTACTTGACTGATGACCTGGCTTTCACTGCCACCAAACTGTCCGACTGTAAGCCATGATTTAGTTTTAAAACGCCGTTCGTTGGCACGTTCGAGACCGATATCACAACCTTGAGCCAAGAGGGAACGTACTTGTTGTACTACTTCACCATTTAGTTTACTGCTACCATTGTTGCTTGTACTTACATTCCTGGCTCTGTTGTTACTGGAGCGAGCGACAACCGCTTTTTTGGCAGTAGCTTTGACTGTTCCAGTGCCTGGAGTGTCTTCGGGACGTTGAATAATGAATTGTACTACTCGTCGCTTTGCCCGCGGCTCAACCCCAATGAGACGAACATATTCTCCCTGATGTTCTTGAAGAATTGCCTCTAATTCCGCCATGACTTGTTCTTCTCTCGTGCCAGCTAGCTGACCGCTAGTGAGCCAAGATTTAGTTTTAAAACGGCGTTTATTGGCGTATTCCGTGCTAATAGTTAAACCTTGAGACAGGAGCGATCGTACTTGCGCTCTAATGTCTGAATTTAAACTCATGTTCCCTACAGAATTTGTATAGCTACTACTATTATTTTGCCTGGTGCGAGTGAGTTTATCGCGGATGGGATTAATGCAAACAGCATTTTCGGCACAGTGATAACCGGCTAAGAGGGCTTCGTTGATTTCGACTACGTGATGAGCAAAAGCGCGATCGTTTTCTTGAACGTCCGGTAGGCGGTCGGCTTGTTGTTGATTAACGATCACTGCTCCCGAGGGTACGTACTTTCCCGGTGGGATTTCCACATCCTGAATCAGGGCATGCATCATAACGATACAGCCGTTTCCTACCTTGGCATTAAAAACGGTAGAGCGAAAACCAATAAAGCATTCATCTCCTACATAAGCCGGACCGTGAATCAGCGCCATGTGGGTAATGCAAGTATCTTTGCCTATCCAAACCGAGTATTCTTTCCCGTCATCGCCAATCACTCTACCCTTTTCTAAACCGTGAATGACGACTCCATCTTGAATATTAGTACTCTCGCCAATATAAAAAGGCGTACCTTCATCAGCTCGAATCGAAGTGCCTGGGGCAATTAAAACGTTAGCACCTACTTTGACATCACCAATTAAATTGGAAAAAGAATGTACGTAGGCACTTTCGTCAATTTGCGGTTCGGCTAAATCTTTCGACCAAGGAGTCGGGGGAGCCGCCTTGGTGCGGACTACCATTTTCTCTAATCCCTCCTAAATTAACTAAGCCATTTGTTACTTAACCAGCTCAACTGTAATTCACTCGTGTTGAGTTGCAGCTACCTTCAGCTTTTTAAGTTTGCGCCAGACGTTCTACCATTTTCTTGCTGTAAAGCGAGCGATTATCTACCGTCACTGTGTCTATAATCCCTACTATCATGGCATCTAAAGGTCGCTGTTCGTGCCCACTTTCTATGCGAGCAGCACTACCTCTACTAACTAGCACCCACTCATCAATTCCAGCACCTACGGTATCGCCAGCCACTTCGTATTTTGGTAGTAGCTGTCCTTGTTCATCGATGTACTGCACTAAGAGTAGCTTAACTCCTGTCATGCTAGGTGCTTTGTGAGTACTGACAACAGTGCCGCGAACTTTGGCAATTTGCATCTACCTATCTATATATTTTTTATGGTCTTCTTAAGGGTTGAGGATTAACACTTTCTCGGAATTGTTCTACAGCTTCGGTATAGCGAATTGGCAAGACATATTCTAGGTTTTCGTGAGGACGGGCAATAATGTGGTGAGACAAAACTCGACCACCATTAACCCGTTTGACGTTATCAATACCAGCAGAGACAGATGCTTGTACTTCCGAGACATCTCCCCGTACGATGACAGTAACGCGACCGGTACCGATTTTTTCATAGCCTACCAGGGTAACGCGAGCTGCTTTGACCATGGCATCTGCTGCTTCTACTACTGCAGGGAAGCCCAATGTTTCAATCATTCCTACAGCAATTGACATAAATTTCTACTCCTTAAGCAATTAATAATCGATTTAGTAATGGGATTAGGCGTAGCCCATGCCTCTGGGCTATAGTGAATTTTTCATTTAAGTGAACGAGCTGGTATTATCAGCTGTTGTTTTGTTTACTCGCTCGATCTAGTTTCCAAACTTTGAATTTTCTATGTCTGAGTTACCAGTCGTTGAATAAATGGTGGCTTGACCCGATGCAGCTTATATGTGAAAGTATTTTATCGCTCTTTCCCAATCACTATATAAATCAACTCGGTTGCAGGGAATTTAGAATTCCCTTACTAATTTAGCTAATACGTTCGGAACTGCTCTACTTCTTCAGTGTAACGAATGGGTAAAACGTACTCTAAGTTTTCGTGAGGACGAGCAATAATGTGAGTGGAAAGAACTTCACCACCATTGACTCGATTGGCAGCTTCAATACCAGCAGATACAGACGCTTGTACTTCCGAGACATCTCCCCGTACGATGACAGTAACGCGACCGGTACCGATTTTCTCATAGCCTACCAGGGTAACGCGAGCTGCTTTGACCATGGCATCTGCTGCTTCTACAACGGCGGGAAAACCTAAAGTTTCAATCATTCCTACAGCAATTGGCATATCGTGACTTTTCCTCCTCAATCAAGCCAAAGTTTGAGACTAAATGTGTAAAATTGAGTACTGAATTGATAAATTTAGTAAACGCCTTACGTCTAATGCCTTTTAAGGAAATATTTAGTAAGCAGAGCAGAATAGAAATCCTATCGGTATTGCTTGTTTGGCAAAAAAAGAGACTCTCTATGTCTGCTATTTACTCAACCATAAGCTGGCAGAAATTTTACGGGTCTGGCTAATTTATCAATTGATTCTCTAAATTAAGCATAAATAACCTTGTTACCTTTGACAATATAAATCACGATTATAATTTTTAATTTATTAGTTAATGAAAATTAATACCTATTGATTAATAGGTTGACTGCCGTAACGACTTGAGCTTGTTTATCAAGGATTCAAAACTGTTTTATAATTTTTTTATTACTACAGCTAATACGGACATGCTGCCCTCGCTAGCAGTTGAAGTTTGTTGTCCAGAGCTAGAGTGTTCTGGAGCAGAGGGAGTTGTTTGAGCAAATAATTGAGGGAGCAAAATTGTCCTTTTACCAGGGATGGAACTTTAGCTAGCTAGATTTGCCGATCGAGGACAATTGATTGAAGGGAAAATTATTAAAGTAAACAAAGTAACGTAAGGAAACAAAATGAAATGTAGGCGATCGAAGAGCAATAATCTCTGCTTCTCGGAACAATAATCAATTTTAATTTTATTGATAAATAGAATGAATTGGCTCAGACAATAACTGATAAGATAAACGTTTGACAAATTAAATATAGCCAAGAAGTTGCCGAGATCGAGCTGATATCAAATAAATATAACTATCAAGCTATCAAAATAAAGTTGTAAATTAAAGGGCAGTTTTGATGACTGACTTCCTGCTACACACTATATGGATTATTCCTTTGTATGGATTGCTAGGGGCGATTTTGACCCTACCTTGGTCTTTGGGAATAATTCGCCAAACGGGACCGCGACCAGCAGCTTATGTCAATCTATTAATGACTCTACTTGCTTTTATTCACGGCACGGTAGTTTTCAATTCGATCTGGACGCAACCAACTCAGCAATTGGTTTTTCACTGGCTAAAAGTCGCAGATTTAGATTTAACTTTAGCAATAGAGCTATCACCCGTCAGTTTGGGAGCGTTGGAATTAGTATCTGGTATTAGTTTGCTAGCACAACTATATGCCCTAGGCTATATGGAAAAAGATTGGTCGCTGGCAAGATTTTACGGTCTGATGGGATTCTTTGAAGCAGCTTTGGGCGGTATTGCTCTGTCTGATTCATTGCTGCTTAGTTATGCCCTGCTAGAGATGCTTACGCTCTCTACCTATTTATTGGTAGGTTTTTGGTACGCACAACCCTTAGTAGTGACTGCTGCCAGAGATGCTTTTCTCACTAAAAGGGTAGGTGACATTATCCTCTTGATGGGATTAGTAGCCCTTTCGAGCTATGGAGCGGGATTGAATTTTTCTCAGTTAGAAGCTTGGGCAAAAACCTCACCCCTGCCGCCTCTAACTTCTGCGTTATTAGGTTTAGCTTTAATTGCCGGACCTACAGGTAAATGTGCTCAGTTCCCGCTGAATCTTTGGTTAGACGAAGCCATGGAAGGACCAAATCCAGCAGGAATCATGCGAAACTCGATTGTGGTTTCTGCAGGTGCTTACGTGCTGATTAAACTGCAACCCGTTTTTACCCTTTCTTCGATCTCCGCTGACGCACTGATTATTTTGGGAACGGTAACGGCGATAGGTACTTCCTTAATGGCGATCGCTCAAATAGATATTAAAAGAACCCTTTCTCATTCGACTAGTGCTTACTTGGGTTTGGTCTTTATTGCTGTGGGATTGGGTCAAGTAGATATTGCTTTCTTACTATTATTTGCCCATGCGATCGCCAAAGCACTGTTATTTATGAGCGCAGGTTCGGTCATTTTAACCACTAGCAATCAAAACATCACAGAAATGGGGGGGCTATGGTCGAGAATGCCTGCTACTACGGTGGCTTTTGTGGTCGGTGGTGCGGGATTAGTAGCTTTGATGCCTATGGGAATGTTTTGGACTTTCCAACGTTGGTTTAACGGCTCTTGGGAAGTAGATTGGTGGCTGCTGGAAATTTTGCTGTTTGTTAATGCTTTGTCAGCTCTTAATATTACTCGTGTTTTCCGTCTGGTCTTTTTGGGTAAGCCGCAGATGAAGACACGCCGTGCTCCAGAAGTTCCCTGGCCAATGGCATTACCAATGGTATCTTTGACTGTAGTTGCCTTACTTGCGCCCCTAGCTCCCATCAAGTGGTCTTTGTGGCTCAGTCCTACTACTCCTCTAGTGTTAGGCAATGAACTAATTATTCGCTCGGCGGTACCCTTGTTGCTTGTCTCTGGAGCACTCGGTTGCCTTATCGGGGCTGGGATACCATTACGCCGAGCTTGGGCAAGACCCACACAGGTGACTTGGCGATTTTTTCAAGATTTGTTTGCCTATGATTTCTACGTAGACCGGCTGTATCAACTGACGGTGGTAGCTGCGGTATCTTGGTTGGCTAAATTTACTTCTTGGATTGACCGTTATGTCGTCGATGGTTTGGTCAACTTGGTCAGTCTGGCAACGATTTTTAGTGGTAACGCTTTAAAATACAACGTCTCGGGTCAGTCTCAGTTTTATCTTCTGACGATTCTCTTGGGAGTTAGTCTGTTGCTCTGGTCGGTACTCAACGGTCAGTGGTCGATAATGACTGACTATTGGTCATCGATCGCCACTCAGTAGTTTAAGTTAAGGAACAATAAGAAAAAAGAAAAACCATGCTCAGTGCTTTAATCCTGTTGCCGTTATTAGGTTCAGCTTTAATTGCCTTTTTGCCAACTAAAATCGAAGCTAAGCAGACCCGTTTAATTGCATTGGTCGTTTCTGTCAGCGTACTAGTTCTCAATATTGTTCTGGGATGGCGATTTAACCCCGAACTCGACCAATTCCAGTTTTCCGAATATATTCCTTGGGTGGAATGGTTAGGTTTAAATTATCATCTCGGCATAGATGGGCTTTCCTTGCCTCTAGTGTTTTTAAATAGCTTGCTGACTTTTATTGCCGTCTTTAGCAGCAGTAAATCTCTGCGGCGACCTCGCTTTTATTACTCGATGCTCTTGTTATTAAGTGCTGGGGCAGCGGGAGCTTTTTTAGCCCAAGATTTGTTGCTGTTTTTCCTTTTTTATGAACTAGAAATCATTCCCCTATATTTTTTGATTGCTATTTGGGGCGGTCAAAAACGGGGATATGCCGCTATGAAATTTCTGCTTTACACGACATTTTCGGGGATTTTAGTATTAGCCTCTTTTTTAGGTCTAGTTTGGCTTACGGGGGCAGAAAGTTTTGATTATGAGCCTTTGCGCTCCCACAGTCTGTCTGTTACCAGTCAATTGTTACTGCTTACCCCCTTATTAATAGGTATCTTTATTAAAATTCCGATTTTTCCCTTTCATACCTGGTTGCCCGATGCTCACGTAGAAGCTTCTACACCTATTTCCGTATTATTGGCAGGGGTGTTACTTAAGTTAGGAACTTATGCCTTGCTGCGATTCGCTGTCGGTTTATTCCTTGAAGGTTGGGTAGTCCTCGCCCCGTGGATGGCAATTCTGGCAGCAATTAGTGCCTTGTATGGAGCTTCCTGCGCGATCGCCCAAAAGGATATGAAAAAAGTAGTAGCTTATTCTTCTATTGCGCACATGGCTTATATTCTTTTGGCTGCATCGGCAACTACTCGTCTAAGCATCAGCGCAGCCGTGTTCCAGATGGTCAGTCACGGTTTGATTTCTGCCCTACTATTTTTGCTTGTCGGTGTAGTGTATGAAAAAACGGGAACGCGCGATGTAGATTCTCTTAGAGGTTTGCTCAATCCAGAAAAAGGTTTGCCCATCACTGGTAGTTTAATGATTTTGGGAGCGATGGCAAGTTCTGGTATACCGGGAATGATCGGTTTTATTTCCGAATTTTTGGTTTTTCGCGGCAGTTTTCCCATTTTTCCCGTACCTACTCTATTTTGTTTAGTAGGAACTGGTCTAACGGCTGTCTATTTTCTACTGGTAATCAACCGCGTATTCTTTGGTCGCTTGACGGAAAAATTATCTCAATTACCGCCAGTCCGTTGGACAGAACTAGTTCCTGCTTTTGTCTTAACCGTCTTAATCGTTACCTTTGGGCTTCAACCCAGTTGGGTAGTGCATTGGAGTGAAGTTCAAGCAGTTGCCTTATTGACTGGAGGTTAGTTCAGTCATGCTAATTATTAGTGCGAAATCATTTTTGTACTGCGACCATCAAATTCATAAAATAATCTGCGACAGCGATCGCTTATCAATGTAAATAGTTATCGATCATGGTTAATACCGCCACAAAACCAAAACATTATCAATCACTTTTAATCGATGAGTATATCCACAAGCTAGAAGCAGGAGAAGCCCTACTCAAAGATTCCCCAGAAAATGTATTAGAAGTTGTGGGCATTCTCAAAAGCTATGGTGTAGTTTTAGATGCCTATTCTGTCAATCTCTGCTACATTGCTGACCATCAATTTCTGGTTCTGTTTCCTTTCTTTAAATACTTTAACGGCGAAGTTAATTTCAACAAGCTACTGCGCTATTGGTGGCATGACAGAATTAACTACGAATATGCCGAGTACTGCATGAAAACAATGTTCTGGCATGGGGGTGGTGGTTTAGATAGATATCTAGATTCGCCAGAATTTTTGGCAGTTGTCGAACAGGTAATCCGAGCCAAATTCAAATACAATCCTTTGATGTTAGGATTGCATGCAATCTTTAAAGATTTTTTGCCCGAACAAATGCGTCAGATGGCTTATTATAGCGGTCTGGGTCAATTTTGGCGGGTGATGAGTGATATATTTTTAAGCTTGAGCGATCGCTACGAACGAGGAGAAATTAAATCTATTTCTCAAGTCGTGCAGCATATTTTAGATGGTTTAGTTGCTGCTGCCAATAAACCAATTACCTACAAAGTAATGGTTAGAGGTCAAACTTATGAACTAATTCCCAAAAAAGCTGGCTTAACTTTTTTGACCGATACTGCTGTTCCTTATGTAGAGGCGATTTTCTTTCGGGGAACCCCTTTTCCCGGGACAGTTTCCTACAATGCTCAAGCTTATCAAATTCCTTATGACCAAGCCGTATTTAATTATGGGGCACTATATGCCGATCCTTTACCCATTGGCAGCGCGGGAATTCCTCCAACTCTGTTGATGCAAGATATGCGGCATTTTTTACCACAATACTTGCTCGATTTCTATCGTCAGGGTATTCGCGGCGAGGGAGACTTGCGAGTTAAAATTTGTCAAAGTTTTCAAAAATCGATGTTTTGCGTCACCACAGCAGCAATTAAAGGGTTAGCTCCTTATCCTCTCGATACTAAAGATCCCCAGCAGCAACAAGCAAATCGGACATACTTAAAAGGCTGGCTAAAACGTTTGGTAGAATCTCAATTGACGGCAGTTAACAGTTAATTAACTGTGATGATAAAATCACCTCCCCACTTTTACCAAGTTTTAGCTGTGCCATCGCTTGTTTTTTTGGGTGAATTATCCTTAAATAAATTTACTTTAAATAAGCAATCGTCACTCCCGCACCACCTTCCTTTTGGGAAGCCAATTCAAATCGCTCTACTTGCGGATGTCGCTCTAAAAATTCATGAACTCCTTCCCGTAAGCGTCCCGTTCCTTTGCCGTGAATAATCCACAGTGTTCCGGATTCTGTTGCCGAGGCGATCGCTTTTTCTAAATCTACTTCAGCATTGATTACACGACTACCCCGCAGATCGATAGTATTTTGAGAAGTCCTGAGGGCAACTGGAGGTTTTTGCGTCTGAGTTGGTGGAGATTGAGCTGCAGGAGCAGATTTTGGTTTGGATACTTCTACTTTTTGTCCGTCCAAAGATTCAATCTCTTCTATAGAAACAGTCATTTTCATCAAACCGAAACGGACAGTTAATTGTCCTTCTTCTTCGTCAATACTCAACACTTCTCCCGTCTGTCCGAGACTAGGAATTTTTACTCTTTCCCCTACTTTAGGTTTATAGTCAGGTTTAGCTGCTTTAGGCAGTTTTTGGGATAATAACTCCCGTTCGGCGATTTGATTGAGAGCTTCTGTCGCTTTTTGGGCGTTTTGCGCTGTTTGCGGTCCTTGTTGCAATTGACGAATGACTTGAGCAATTTCGGCTTTAGCTTGAGCAATTGCCTGTTGTATTGTTTTTTCTTGAGATAGTTTTAATTCTCTTTCTCTCTCTTGCAAAGAGGAAGCTTTTGCCGATACTTCCGTATAAAAACGCTCGGTTTGTTCTAATAGTTTACTCGCTTCTTTAGCTTTGGTTTCTTGTTCTCGTCTTTGCGCTTCCAAAGCAGAGATCACGTAATTGATATCCTCCGAGGCAGTAGCACCAACTCGGTTTCGCGCATCTTCAATAATTTCTGCTTTTAGCCCCAGTCTTTGAGCAATCGTCAAGGCGTTAGAACGTCCCGGAATTCCCCACAACAAACGGTAAGTAGGTTTTAATGTAGCATCATCAAATTCGACAGAAGCATTTTCAAATCGCTCATCTTGATATTTAAGAGCTTTTAACTCCCCATAGTGAGTCGTTGCTACCGTTAATAAAGTTTGCTCGGCAAGATATTTTAAAAGAGCGATCGCTAAAGCACTACCTTCTGCCGGATCGGTTCCCGCACCAACTTCATCGAGTAAAATTAGGGACTGGCGATGAGATTTTGGATTGGAAGTTGTGTTTTCTTCTTTGCCTGTTTGTCCATCTTTCTGGTCAATTGCCGCGATAATCCGACTAATACGACGAATATGTCCGGAAAAAGTGGATAAACTCTGTTGCAGCGATTGTTCATCGCCGATATCTGCCAATACTTGCTCGAACCATGGCAATTCTACTGGTTCTTTGGCAGGAATAAATAAACCTGCTTTTGCCATTAGTGCAGCCAATCCCAGAGTTTTAAGAGTAACGGTTTTTCCGCCTGTATTGGGTCCGGTGATCGCTACTACTCGAATTTGCGGTTGAATTTGTACGTCGATAGGAATTACTGCTCGACCCTCTTCATGCTGCTGTTGCCAGACCAATAGAGGATGACGCAATTGACGTAGAGTTATCGTTTCTCCTTCAGCTACATCCACAAATTTGGGAGGATTAGCTTCTAACCAAAGACTGTAACGTGCTCTCGCTGTAGCTAAATCCAACCTCGTAGCGATCGCCAAGAGTCGTTCTAAATCTTCCTGTATGGCAGCTATTTTGTCGCTTAAAGCTTTTAAAACAGCTTCTTCTTCTCTTGTTTCTTGACGTTCTGCCTGTCTGAGTTGATTGCCTAATCCAACTATAGAATTGGGTTCTATATATAAAGTCGAGCCAGTGCTAGAGGTATCGTGGACAATACCAGGAATAGCATCTTTTTGCGGTGCTTTAACTGGAATCACAAAGCGATCGCCTCTTTGGGTAATTACTGTTTCCTGAACTGCGTTTCCCTGTCTTTGCAAAATTCCTTGAAGGATTTGATAAATCTTGTCCCGCAATCTTTTGATCTGAATGCGAATTTCTCCCAGTTTGGAACTGGCGCGATCGGCTACTTCTCCGCGATCGTCGATGCAGTGATGAATTTCCTGCTCGATTTCGGGATAAGTACGTAAGTCAGTAATTAATTTTGTTAGAGTTGGCAACTCTTCGGCTTTAGCATCAATAGTCCTACGCAAACGACGCACGCCAGCTAAGGTAGTAGCCAGATCGAGGAGTTCTGGTGCTGAGAGTATCCCCCCAATTTTCGCTCTTTCTAAAGCTTCGCCGATGTCTTCAATTCCTTTAAACGACCAACCAGAGTCTAGCTGTTGCTCTAGAGTATAAACTTCCTTAGTTTGTTCTAACAGCTCGATACTTTCTGCTTTGGCGATCGGTAATTGAAGCTGACGTGCTGCCACTGCACCTAGTTTAGTCGCTGCAAAGGTTGATAGATGCTGACACAGCCTCCGCCATTCCAGTAATTCTAGAGTTTCTACTGTAATCAAGGTTTATTTATCTGGATGTCTTTAGCTTATTTATTAGTTGATATTAATTGAATTATTTTGGTTCTGTGAAATATAAAAAGGCTATTTTTTTTGAAGCATACTTGTATTTTTATTTTAATACAATAAATTTGCCAATACATGAAGAAATATTGCAATTTTTGTCGAGTATGGTTAAACTTATTTACAGATACTTGACTAAAAGCCAATCCTGCAATTATAGAGGTTAGTCATCATGGAACAACAAGAAGGAAAATTCGGTTTTACTAAGTTCGCTGAAGACTGGAATGGTCGTCTAGCCATGCTGGGCTTCGTTATTGCTCTTGCCACTGAATTGTTAACTGGTAAAGGCATTCTGGCTCAGTTGGGCTTAATGTAGTTAAATTTTTATCTGCTTTATCTACGTGAGCGGGAAGACCCACGCTTACTACTACTACGATGAGTAGAATCGATAGGATGAAAGCTAACTATGATATAGTAGTTGACAGATAATAATTGTTACCTTTAGGCAAAAACCAAGCCCAAAGAAAATTAGAACTTCAGGAACTGGAGGGATAGCCTATCGTCAGAATATAAGACCTGCGGAATGCAGGCGGGGCGGAAGCCTGAACTCGGTTCAGGCTTCCGCCCCGCCAAAATAGCTTGCTATTGAGGCAGTTCTTTGGGTAGGAAACCTACGCCTACTCGGATATAGAGGCGATAGGTAGTTCACAAACATAAAAACGGACGATCCAAGAGGTCGTCTTTATTTTTTATATTTGCCCGTGTCGTGTAAAGAGAAATCTTATCCTTAGAAAACGTCCGGCTAGTTTAACCAAAATTACTTGACAAATTTAGGAAAAAAACTGCTACTATATTTAAGGCAAATATATTGGGGTGTGGCCAAGTGGTAAGGCAGCGGATTTTGGTTCCGCCATTCCTAGGTTCGAATCCTAGCACCCCAGTGAGATTATTGAAAAAAATTAAATTTAAACAAGTAATTAGCTCTAAATTTTTTTGGAGCTTTAATTTTTGATAAAAAATAAGTAAAAACATTGATAGCTAGTAAAGAGATTCCAAAAAACCTTCATCTTTTTAGCTACTTTGTTAATACTGTTATCCGATCCTGTCCAAATAAAAAAAAATAAATAAATGAGTCATATATCTGAATCCGCTAACCCCAAATCTGTCGATTTAGACATATTTTTTACCATGGTCGATGTACCGATTTATTGTAATCTTCTCTGGTCAGATCGGCAGGCTGCTCTTAATTGTCCTAAAGGAGATATCAAACTGGCTTTTTGTCTCGATACTGGTTTAATTACTAATGTTGCCTTTGACCCGAATAAGTTAGATTACGACCAAGACTACGAAAACTCTCTACACTATTCCCCTAAATTTCAACAATACGCTCAATCTTTAGCTCAAGATTTAGTAGAACGACACCAGCTGAAACAGAAAAATATTATCGAAATTGGCTGTGGAAAGGGAGATTTTTTGATTTCTTTGTGCAAACTAGGAGATAATCGAGGTGTAGGTTTCGATCCGAGTTACGTTCCCCGCAGCGAACACGAACCTTTAGCCGATCGCGTCCAGTTTATTCAAGATTTTTATTCGGAACGCTACCAAACCTATAGTGCAGATTTTATTTGTTGTCGCCATACCTTAGAACACGTAAACGATCCGGCTAAACTACTCCAGCCTTTAAGAAAAGCTATTGGCGATCGCTTAGAGACAGTTATCTTTTTTGAAGTTCCCAATGCTCTCGATACTTTTCGTCATTTAGCAGTTTGGGATATTATCTACGAACATTGTTGTTATTTCGTTCCTGCTTCTCTAGTTCAAGCTTTTGTCAATAATGGCTTTGAGGTTAAGCAGGTAAACGAAGTGTTTAATGGTCAATTTCTCTGTTTAGAAGCTTTACCTGTCAACGGCGATGAAGGTATTGCCGCAGTAGAAGTCGAGTCTTTAGAAGCAATACGCGAGGATTTAGCTACTTTTACTAGCAAATTTAATGCCAAGCTAGCCTTTTGGTGGGACAAACTAGCTCAAATAGCGCAAAAAGGACAAAAAGCCGTTGCTTGGGGTGCAGGATCCAAAGGTGTTACCTTTCTCAACTTACTCCAGGAACGTGATACAGTCGAATATATCGTCGACCTCAATCCGCGCAAACAAGGCAAGTACGTGGCCGGTAGCGGACAACAAATTGTTGCTCCCGAATTTCTCAAGGAATATCGACCCGAGCTGGTAATTATTATGAATCCTATTTATGAATCAGAAATTTGCCAATTGACTCGGGATTTAGGCTTAAATCCTGAATTTATGTGCGTATGAACTACTACCGCTTACTTCTAAGTAGGTTTTGATTAACAGAATCTACCCCTGATGTTTCGACTAGCTGCTTCGTCCGGATCGTGACGTTTATTACATTTGACATTAGGGCAAATCCATTCCCTAATATCCAGAGATATTTTTGGTATTTGAGTCAAGCAGTCAGAGCCTATATGGGAACTGGGAAACCATCTATCAATTTCTATTAGTTGCTTATGTTCTCGTTCTAGTTTATAGCTCAATTTATGTAAAAAATTTCTTGGAGGTTTTCTCCGAGGATTGTACGCCCCGTCCTCTTGCGATGGTGCGGTAGCAAGAAGACTTCTCACTCACATTTGTTAAATATCAACAGAAAAAGCAATGATATCTTGCTCAATTCCCTGAAGCTTAAGGGGTTCTATCGACTTTATTTGTTCGCCGTCTTGCAGACAAGCAGCCACCGTGGCAGAAACTAAAATACTGCCAGGCATAGCTACTTCTTGCAGCCTAGACGCGATATTTACTGCCGTTCCAATGGCAGTGTAATCTTTTCTTTGTCCCCCACCAAACATGCCTACTACCGCTTTACCCTGATGAATGCCGCAGCGTAATTGAAGAGAGGGAAACTGACCATTAATTAAAATACCTTTGTTTTGCCAACTCTGATTTAATGCTTCTAAGTAGCGATGCATCGCTCTAGCCGTGGCGATCGCTCGCTGCGCTTGTTCCCGCAAGGATAAATATTTTGGCGCACCGAACAAAGCCATAATAGCATCGCCAATAAACTTGTCGACCGTTCCTCCCTGCTCGAACACTGCTTTGGTCATTGCTTCTAGATATTCATTGAGCAACTCGGCTAGGGGACGAACTTCCAAATAACTCGATAGACTGGTAAAACCCACCAAATCGCAAAACAGAATGGTAATGCGATGAGGTTCGGGACTTAAATCTAACATTAATTCCCCTGCGGCGGCTTTATTGACAATCGCTTCGGGTAAAAACCGCTTCAGTACCGATTCGGTCAAATAAGTATTGAGCTGTTGGACTTTCTGTTCTCTTTCCCTGAGTTGTTCGGCTTGTTGTCTCGTCTTTTCATAGAGTCTCGCCTGCTGCACGGCGATCGCTGCTTGAGCAGCTACTGCCTCAGCCAAATCTATCTCTAACTGACACCAACGACGGGGGTGGTTAGATTGTCGCAGAGTAATACTGCCAATAATCTCCTCATCTACGATCAAAGGAACGATTAACAAAGCTTTAGCAAAAGAATGCCAGGGCAAATCGTATCTTGCCATTTTCGGATGCTGTTCGAGATCGCTCAGGAATACTGTTTTTTTGGTTACCAGTAGCTTTTGCAAAATGGGATTTTCGGCGATCGGTACGGCAGAAGTAATCGGTTTTACTTGCTGCTGACGATTCACTGTTTCGCAAGGATTGTAAAAGCCGACGCACTGCACGAACTTATCGTCTTTAGTCCAAAGAGAAAGAGTACAGGCATTTACTCGCAAAGCTTCTCCCAATTCTGTAGTAATAGCGGCAAAAATTATTTGTGGTTCTAAACTAGAGCGGATTGCCGTAGTAATGCGATTGAGCATTGCTTCTCTTTGCGCTAAGGCACGTACTTGTTCGTAAGCCTGTACTTGGGAGATCGCTAGAGAAGCTTGCGTTGCCATCATAATTGCTAATTTTACTTCCTCTTGCTGCCATAGATGAATTTTTTCACAGTGATGAAGGGTCAAGGCTGCAATTAAATCTTGCTGAGAGCTTAGAGGTACAGATAACGTCGAGCGGATATTTGCTTGTTGATAAGCCCAATATAACTGGGCATTTTGCTTTCCCTCTTCATCGATGGTAAAGTCATTAACGATCGCGACATCTTTTGTCAATCGTACCGTTCGCTTTAAGATTTCACGGTCTACTTGGCTGTTAGTATCACCGTCAGTCCTCAAATTGTGATAGACAAAATAATGCTCTTTTTTGCGCCTTCGATCATAGAAAAGCAAAATAGCAATATCAACCTTGAGTACTTGTCCAACTGTATCTACAATTGTTTGGCCTACTCGATCCCAGGGCAAAATATTTAGCTTTTCATAAGGAGATTGAAGCATCATGCTATAAATGGCGATCGCCACAAACTAATCACCAAACTCAAAGGTGAGGAGCTGTCCCTGGAGGTTTCTTCCAGGGCTTGTACGCTCCGTGCAATCTTATTATGCCCAGACCGAACTAGAAAAAATACATTACTATAACTGTTTAAAGGAGAAAACTAAAAAATAAGAATGAATCGAAAATCTAAAATTTACCAACTACAGATTTTTGATGATTACCAGTTAATATTAATATTAAGATGGGTGGGAGAAAATCCGAGGTTTTTTCTGGCTTGATACCTTCTGAGCCAAGCGATCGAAGTAATAATGCTCATTATCAAAATATTATTATTCGTCCTGTTGAGCTTAAAGATCTTCGCAGTTTAGCAGAAATTTTGGTTTACAGTTTCTATGATTTTCCTCAACTATTGAGTTGGGTTTATCCTTTACTGAGATTAAGTATCTACGAGGATTTACGTAGTCGCTTGCGTTCTCACCCCCCTCTCTACTGCTGCTTGGTCGCTAGTTTAGTTAGTGCCGAATCCGAGCCAACGATCGTCGGTACAGTAGAACTGACCATGCGTTTTTCGTCTTTCTCTTGGATACCAGAGGCTCAATACCCTTACATTTCCAATTTGGCAGTCAAAAATACTTACCGCCGACAAGGAATAGGACGCAAATTACTCCTTCGGTGCGAACAGCTTGCACGAGAGTGGGGATATAGAGAAATTCGTCTTCACGTCTTAGAAAATAATCATTCGGCAAAGCAACTTTATTTTAGCAATGGTTACCAACTTTATCAGCAAGATTCTAGTTGGAGTGAATTTTTTTTGAACGGCGCGCAGCGTTTATTACTCAGAAAAAAATTATCTCCAATTTCTCAGTAATTGCACAAAAACATTTTTAAGTTAGTACCCAGTTGTTCATTAACGGTGTTAACTTTGGAATATTAACTAGAGAATTGATAACTTTTTGGCAACGGTACTCGGAGAGTGGACGATCGCAACCCAAACGCTAATCTGCTAACAAGCGAGATTTTAGCTCAGTTACAGTCAAACGAATTGTTAGTGGTCAATCCTCGCCGCAAAAATGGCTTGATTATTTGTAAAAAATATCATGCCGAGTTTGCCGGTCCCGGAGCGATAGTCGGGGGACAGTTCGATCTAGATGCTGTTGAAGTTATTCCTGTTGGCAAACTATCTTTAATTCATCCACAAACTTCCGAAGAAAAAAGACAAGCTTATAAGATGCGTCGACAGTGGATAAGATTAACTAAGCAAATCACTGATAATCCTGTAGCGAGCGAAAGAGCACAGGTTATTCTAAATCAATTCGAACATTGGTTTGACCCTCTAACAGTAGCCAAATTACCCGATGAAGCTTTTGCTCTGTTAGTTGGTGTTTTGCCTCAGACAATTAAGAAAGTAAGAAATCCAGAATTATTGTGATTATTTTGCAACCAAGAAAAAATTAAAGTTTGTTTTCCTCGTTAAGCAATGCTTGAAATCGCTCTATAGTTCGGTTATTTTCTTCTCTCGTGCCAATAGTAATGCGTAAGTCTCCACCTGTATGGCGAATGAGTGTCCCTCTAGCTTTTAGAGCTTGAGTAAACCGTGCCAATCGCTCAGAAACAAGTTCTGGACTGCTAGCTTTGAGTCGCAGATAGAAAAAGTTAGCTTGACATAATCGTTTTCTCTCTTGCAAGATTTCCTCTAGGGGGAGAAGAAGAAAATGACGCTGTTCGAGGGCAACTAGGGCAGCAACTTGGGAAAAACCAGAAAGATTATAGGGAAGACGGACTTTTTCCAGCACCGCAATTAGTTGCGGATGAGCGATCGCATAACCTACCCGCAGAGCAGCTAACCGAAAAGCTTTAGAAAAAGTGCGCAAGATAGCCCAATTGGGACGTTGAGCTAATTCTTCTACTACCGAGGTGCGGCTGAATTCAAAGTAGGCTTCGTCGATGACGACGAGAATTTCTTCTGGTAAACTGCGCAGCCAATCCAATTCTGTAGGAGTTAAAGCATTAGCAGTAGGGGAATTGGGATGGACGACAAAGACCACCCTAATTGGTGGATTATTACGGTTGGCGGTTCGGCAGCACTCGCTGCGCGAGATCGCTTCTCGGGCAGCGACGAGATCGATAGAAAAATCAGTTTCGGGACGGGACACGCTCACTACCGGAATACCTAAAGTTTGAGCGATAATGGCATACATCGAAAAGGTAGGATTGGCAACTAAAATTGCTCCTCCCGTGCCTAAACAAGTAGCAATTAATAGGGAGCGAATCAACTCGTCCGAACCATTACCTACCGAAATCTGGGCTGGAGTAATTAAGTTATTGGTCGATGCTGACTCGTTGACGTAGGTGGCGATCGCTTCTTTTAATGCTCCATGAGTACCATCGGGATAGCGATTGGTTTCCATCTCTTGCTGATAGAACCAAGCTAGTTTTTCTTTAATTTGAGGAGGTAAATCCCACGGACTTTCATTGGTATCGAGACGATCTAGGGGATGAGTTAGCATTCCTCCCGGATGAGGAGTATAGCCTGCTAGTTCTGCTAGATCGGTGCGAATAAATTTAAAGCGATCGTTCATCGAGCGGCGGTAAAGTGAGTCGGCAAAGCAATTAGTCATTAGTCATTGATCATTGGTCCTTAGCTTTAATTAGTGGATTAGTACTAAGGACAAACAACAAATGACAAAGGACAAAAGACAAACTTACTATTTCTAAAATTCAAAACTTTCCTGACCCGTACCTTCATGAACAGTTTTAACCCATTTTAGTCGCTTGGGTCGAACTGACATGCGAGTGGTAATGCTGGGCATGACTACTTGCCAATGAATCATGTATATCATACCCCGTAGTGTTTGCCAGCAGATCTTGACAAAGTTAGGAAAATTAAGTTTTTCTTCAGTCCGAGTGCGAATTAAGCCCCGAAACATACTCCAGAAAGCCAACGAAACTAATAAGCCACTGAGAGGACTGTATATAGGAAGGCGATGACGAGTGAGTCCCATAACTAGATCGGGTATAGCAGCGGTAGGCAATAAATATTGCAATAAGATAAAAGTGAGCAGGTCAATCTTTTTGCCCAAACCCATTGGACTGCGGAAAATAAACCGCCAATAGTCGAGATAGCGTTGATATCCTCCTTCTGCCCAGCGATTGCGTTGATGCCATAGGGCGATCGCGCTAGTTACTCCTTCTTCTTGTACTGTCGGGGTTATTAAAAAGCCAATTTTCCAGTTATCTAAATGTAAACGAATAGTTAAGTCTAGATCGTCGGTAATGGTTTCCTCGTTCCAACAACCACAACTTTTTAAGGCAGAACGACGTACGAATTGACCGTTACCCCTTAATTCACCAATCCCGCCGACGGCAATGCGCTGTTGCTGAACGTAGCTATCGAGTGCCATTTCTGCCGCTTGTCCTCTAGTCCAAAAATTTTCTTCGGCATTGGCGATCTCTTTTCTTACTTGTACTGCTCCTATTTGAGCAGAGTTGAATAAAGGAATTACTCGCCGCAATAAATCTTTGGGTACTCTTGCGTCAGCATCAAATACGCCCAGAATCTCTCCTTGAGTACGGGGCAACACTTGATTGAGCGCGCCAGATTTTCCTCCTCCTGCATTAGCTGGACGATGGACTACTTTTAGATGAGGATATTCTTGCGCTAATCGGTCTAAAATAACTGGTGTACGGTCTGTGCTGTGGTCGTCGATCGCCCAAACTTCATACTTATCGACTGGATAATCGAGAGTACATAGAGTTTTGACCAGATCGGCAATTACGGCTTGTTCATTTTTGGCAGCTACTAGCAGGGAAACCTTGGGAACACAGACAAGTTCGCTTTCGGTTAAAGGTTGTGGCGACGATTCTGGTTTAGCAGTGATAAATCTCACTGTCTGAATACCGATCAGTCCCGTTACGCCAACAATTACCCAATATCCCCAAGAAACTAAATGGAGGGTGATGGTAATAGCCCAAATAGACATTAAGACAAAAGCCGCTTTACGTCTACGTCCTACTAATCCCTGAAAAAAGTCACTTCTAAATTCTTCTTCTTCCTCTTCTGGAGAGGACAATTCTGATAAAAAAGAGCTAATGGGATCGAATTGTTCATCTGATTTGTTTCCTGACCAGTAGTTCTCTGCCATAATTAATTTGCTTCTTTCCTTAGCTTTTTAGGCGATTAACGCCTTAATTGTATCTAAATTGTTTCCTTTACTCGGGTAATCCTTAATTTAGTTATGGTTATATGAGTATGAGATTAGTTATTTATATCCTGTAATGACTGGGGTACCTTTTTTTAGATTAGCTCAAACTTTAATTTGTTAATATTTTTAAACTAAATTTAATTTATAAGAAAAAAAGTTGAAGTTATGGTTGGCTTGGCTCTCGGATTAGCGATTGCTGTAGGTTCTATCTTGTGGGTGGAACTGGTACGGGATTTTTATCATCTTCTCGCCCACCTCTGGCGACCTCTTTACCGCCTTCATGTCTGGCATCATCGCGTTTTTCGTCCCGATTTAGTAGCAGTTAGCGATACTATCTATCGTCAAGCTCACTGGTACAATGATGTACCGGAAGCTTTAGTCATGTTGGCCTTTAGTCTCTTCCCTTGGGGGTTAGTTTACAGTTGGCATCTAAACCTTCAATGGTTAGCGGGGACTGGCTCGGTATATACTTTATTTTTCTTAATTAGCGCGATCGCCCGTGGTTTGGGTATACCCCATGCCGACGAATTCACCGATCTTACTCATCGTCCTGGAAACTTTACTAGTTTACCCTCTCGTTGGTTGGTCAATCGTCCCTATCATTGGCGACATCATTTTGATAATCAAAACGCCTATTTTTGTGGCACTTTTACTTTAGTTGATAAATTGATGGGTACGGCTTTATCTTTGAAGGGAAAAACAATTGCTGTCACCGGTGCATCGGGAAGTTTAGGGCAAGCTTTATTAAGGCAACTTCATTTGAAAGGAGCAAAAGTAATTGCTTTAACCTCCTCGGCACAGACAATTACCCTTGATATTGAAGGGAAAAACTTACCGATAAAGACGATCGCCTGGCAAGTAGGAAAAGAGTTGGATTTAGCATTGGTATTAGAACAGATAGATATATTAATCCTCAATCATGGTATTAATGTCCACGGGGAGAGAACAGAAACAGCGATCGCTACCTCTTATGAAGTAAACACATTTTCTATCTGGCGATTGCTCGAACTCTTTTTTAAAACTGTCCGCACCAACGAAGACATCGTCCGTAAAGAAATATGGATCAATACTTCAGAAGCCGAAGTTAGCCCTGCGATCAGTCCCCTTTATGAGCTAAGTAAAAGAACTTTAGGAGATTTAATTACTCTTCGCCGTCTCGATGCCCCTTGTGTGGTACGCAAGTTAATTCTCGGACCATTTAAAAGTAATCTCAATCCCATTGGCGTTATGTCTGCTGACTGGGTTGCCAAGCAAGTTGTCAATCTTGCTATTAGAGATACACGTAATATTATTGTCGCGATTAATCCGTTAACCTTTATTATTTTCCCGATTAAGGAATTTTTTGTTTCTACCTACTTTAAAATTTTTAGCCATCCTCCAAGGAATAAGTAAGACAGTTATCAGTTATCAGTTACCAACGAACAAGCCTTTTGCGCAGTTCCTCGGCAATTAATAGTAGTGGAGGCCAGATCGACAAAATTAGCCACTGCCAAATTGTTAGTGGTGCGGTAGAGAAGATTGTTTCTAAGGGGGACAGGTAAATAATCAAGAGAATCAAAATCCACTCTATAGCAATACCCAACCAAATCAGGTTATTGCTGAAAAATCCTAGCCGAAAGATAGAAACTCTTTCGGAACGACAGGCGAAAACATTTCCAGTCTGACAGGCGACAATTGTTGCCAAATTAAAGGTAGTGGCTTGTTGATAAATATACATCGTGGTTGTATCTGCCGAATGAGCCAAAATGGCTGGACTGATGGTTTGCAGTTCTGCCAATCCGTAGCCGTAACTCC
Organism: Pleurocapsales cyanobacterium LEGE 06147; assembly: GCA_015207585.1. GTDB lineage: Bacteria > Cyanobacteriota > Cyanobacteriia > Cyanobacteriales > Xenococcaceae > LEGE-06147. Next base: position 29,487 of record JADEWQ010000069.1, read on the forward strand.
ACCATACTGCTAGAAAAGCCGTCATTCCCGCTAATGCCTCAAGAGGACCGAGGAAACCATAGGCACGAGCTAAAAGAGAACGGTCTAAAAGAGGCTGAGATTTCTGGCGAGGAGGCTGTCTCATCGTCCCTACTTCCAGTTTTTCTGCTCCTAAAGCTAAAGCGGGAATCATATCCGTACCCAGATCGATCACTAGAATTTGCAGTACGATCAGGGCTGGTGGAATTTTAAGGATGACCATCGCCAGAAAAGGCACGATCTCGGGCATATTGGAAGCAAAGATATAAGTCATAAACTTACGAATATTTTGATAGACTGCCCTTCCCTGCTCGATCGCGCTGACAATCGTGGCAAAGTTGTCATCTAGCAAGACGATATCCGCAGCTTCGCGAGCAACATCAGTACCGCTAATTCCCATAGCAATACCAATATTAGCTGCCTGTAGGGCTGGAGCATCATTAACTCCATCTCCAGTTACTGCTACTACATGACCGAGACTTTCATAAGCCTGCACAATTCTCAGTTTTTGTTCGGGCATGACCCGAGCAAAGATCAGACCATTGCGGCGATGATGGATGAATTGACGGAGTTGAGCATCAGAAAGATGTCCCAATGCCTCGCCAGTAATTATCCTGGCTTTATCTGTAACTAAACCAATACGTCTGGCGATCGCTTCGGCAGTTAAGCCATAATCTCCGGTAATCATGGTGACGGCAATGCCTGCTTCCTGACACCGGGCGATCGCTCCTGCAACTTCGGGACGGGGCGGATCTAGCATTGCCGCTAAACCAATAAAGGTGAGGTTTTGCTCTAAATCGTAGTGTTCTTGCTCTAATAACTCTTGTCCTCCTTTGCGAGCCGCAACTCCCAAGACGCGAAATCCTTCGCTGGCGAGGCGATCGTTAGCCTCAGCTATCTCTGCTTTTTCTATTTCTGTCAAATCCCTTACCCGACCATCTTGAAAAATAAAGCGACAGTGATGCAGGATTTCTAGAGGCGCACCTTTAGTAAAACTCAGATATGGCAACTCATTTGACCAAAGTTCAGCTAACTGCCAATCCAGTACTACGGTCATCATCCGACGTTTTGAATCAAAGGGGACTTCTCGCAGTCGAGGCGATCTTTGCTGCAATTGCTCCGGCTGCAATCCTGCTTTGAGAGCGGCAACCAATAAAGCAGCTTCGGTAGGATCGCCAATTTCCTGCCAGGAGGAAGTCGGGATCAGCGATCTTTTTGGTTCCGAGCTAGTTAGATGAATCAATCTGGCATTGGAACAAAGAGCAGCTCCTGCTAGCAAGAGTTTTATTTGTAAACTTGTTTTGGGGTTAATCCCATAGCGAACCTCTCCACTAGGATCGTAGCCTGCGCCCGTCACTTCAATTTCTGTGTTAGGAATCCACAAAGCTCTCACTGTCATCTCATTTTTAGTCAGAGTACCAGTTTTATCCGTACAAATAACGCTAGTCGCGCTCAGGGTTTCTACCGCAGAGAGGCGACGCACCAAGGCATTCCGACGTGCCATTCTTTGCACGCTAATTGCCAGAGCTAGAGTAACGGTAGGTAAAAGACCTTCTGGGACGAAAGCAACAATAATACCAATAGCAAAGACAAAGCTTTCTGTAGCTTCCATTCCTACCAACAAGTAAGTCAGAAGGAAGACAAGCACCCCCATAATTATCGCCAGAGCAGTGATAAAGCGAACGATTTTGGCAATCTGAACTTCTAAAGTACTGGGTTTTCGCTTGACTGTAGCAGTTAGGTGAGCTACGTGACCGAACTCAGTCCGAGTGCCGGTGGCACAAACTACAGCTACACCTCTTCCTGCTGCTACGGCGGAACCGGCAAAGATTAGATTAGAAATTTCTGCCGCTTGGATACGTCCGTTATGGAGAGTTGTCTTTACTGGTTCTGCATGTCTGGCTACTGGTAGGGATTCGCCAGTCAAGACAGAAGCATCCACATAAAAAGTCTCGGCTGCAACTAGCCGTGCATCTGCGGAGATGCGGTCTCCTTCTTCCAACTGAATCACGTCTCCGCGAACTAGCTCGCGGGCAGGAATGACTTGCAGATTGCCATTTCGATAAACTTTAACTTGGGCTGGTAACACTTGCTTGAGAGCGCTCCACGGGAGCGAGGACACCCGTTATGGAGGGAAGAAACACTAGGGGACGAGCGAGCGCTTGAAGCAAGAGCTTATAGAGACATGAATCGGAGACGCTCTGCTCAATTCTTGTATATTATTC
>JADEWQ010000070.1 GCA_015207585.1 Pleurocapsales cyanobacterium LEGE 06147
CACTGACGAACCATCGCCGCTAAATCACCACTCGGTCGGCTGGGGAACCAGAACCGAAGAACGTCTTCAGATCGTTCGGTTTTCAAGGTGAATCTTCCTTTGCTCCGCTACCTAACTTAATTTTAGACATAGTTTACCTGCCTAAGTCATCTAATTGGGTATTTAGGCAGCAAGTTTATCTGTCTAATACCAAATTGCTACATTTTTGCTCCAAATTAATCTCTGTAAGAACGCATAACCATGCGCCCCTACAAAATATTATGTTGCAACTAAAAAACAAATTGATATAAAACTCAGTTGAGCTATAATCAATAGGGTTGAGTTAGACATAATCGACTCTCAAAGCGAACTATCGTTTTCTAGAATCTTAGTGCTAAAAGTGTCCCATCACATACATTTAATCGAGTTGTTATACTCTCCCAAGATGTTACGTCAACAATAGCATCCACTTCACTGAAAGCTCGAACGGTCACTTCCGTGGTTTCAATGATGCAGACGGAGTGGTTATTGCCATCCAGCACAATGGTTTTCAATCCCACTTCAGGTAGATCGCTTCCCTCTGCTTCCCATTGCCATAGTGCTGAACAAGTGGCGGTTTTAATTCCCGATAGCACCAACTGAGCCAGTTCGTCCGCTAAACGAAGACGATCGCCAAATTGGTCTGTAACTTATCAACCGCTGATCATCTGACCGAGTTGCCAAATATGTTTGCCAGTATTATTCTACGTGCTCCTCGTTCATTGGCTTGACCATCAATGCATGTGCAGAGCTTAGAACTGCGCGGCCGTTAGCGGAATATCGGCGTGTTTCCAGGCGGTTTGGAATCGGGTCTGGATAGATTGAGCCTCCTGAATTTTGCCTTGAGCCTGCAAGCTTTGAGCCAATCCATACAAAGACCAACCATTTTCAGGATAAATGTTTAGATCGGTACGATAGACTTGCTCTGCTTCTTGGGCTTTTCCTGCCTCGAGCAATACCTTCGCCAAAGCTTGGCGGGTAGGTTGATACCAGTCCGGGGGTTCGGTATAAATTAGGGCATCTTCCAGCTTGACGGCTGCTTTTAGGTGGGCGATCGCCTGCTCATACTGCTGCTTTTGAGCCGCCAGTTCTCCTGACAACACTTGCGTGGCAATCTCCAGAATACTGGCTGTGGTGTTGAAGCCCCAGATTTTGAGCTCCTTGAGACTGGGGATGGCTGCGCTCGCCTGCAATTGCTTTAGTTCCTCCGCTGCTGGGGTTGACTGTCCCTTGCCCAGAAATGCCATGCCCCGGGCATAATGCCAGATCGCTTTTGGATACGGCTGTGCAGGTGCAGGCGTTGCCAAAATCTCGTCCCACTGGCTAAACCGAATCAGGGTAAACAAGGGAATTGTCGAATAATGCTGCAATGCTCCTGCTAAATCCCCCTCTCCCAGGAGTTTGGGATCGACTTTGGCAGTTTGTTCCGCCGCTTCCAGTGCAATCTGACTTTGCCCGGTCATCAGAGCCGCAAACCAGAGGAAGTGGTGATTGTGAGGCTTATAGGCCAGTGGGTAAATGCCCTGAGCCTCGTTTTGGGACAAGTAGGCATCGTCTGCGTTAATTGCAAGTTGATTGGATAATACTGCATCGTGATAGCGACCGGTGCGGATATAGATATGGGAGGGCATATGCACCAGGTGTCCGGCTCCAGGAACCAAATCTCTCAGGCGATCGGCGGCTTCAATTCCCAATTCGGGACGCTCTTTCTCAACTACATGGATATACAGGTGCAAGGCACCCGCATGATTCGGATTGCGCTCGAACACCGATTCCAGCGTATTTATCATCTCGACGGTTTCGGGTTTGGGCGAGCCGTCCTCCAGCCAGTAATCCCAAGGCATAGTATCCATCAAGGCTTCGACGAAAATTGTCTGAGCATCCAGATCGTCGGGATATTTTTGAGCGACTTCCCGCATGGCATTGGCATAGGCTAATTCCAGTTCAGACCGATCCTCAACCGGTTCGGCCGCATATCGCTTGGACATCGCCCAGATGTAAGCCTGCTCTCGTTCAGTCGCGTAATCTTTGAGGGCGATCGCTTGTTGAATGGCTTCGTAGGCGATAGGTACAGCCTCATCCTCCATCGCTGCATTAATGTTGGGTCCGAGGACGTAGGCGAGACCCCAATAACACATGGCGCAATTGGGATCGAGGCGAGCAGCTTCCTGGAACGAGCGAGCGGCTTCAGCATGATTGAATCCATAGGCGAGGATCAATCCCCGATCGAAATAGCGTTGAGCCAGTGGATTCTTAGTAGAAACGGGAAAGTGATAGTTACCGAGATTGTCGAATAACCGAGCCGAGCGATTTTCTGTTTTCGTTGCCACATTGCTCAATTCATGGGTATTACCTGGAGCTAACAAAATAGGACTGTTGATAATCCCCAACGTTGCGATCGTAGATAGAACAAAAAGTATGGATGGTTTGTATTTGCGTGACATGACGATCTCCTAAGATGAATGTAAATGGTAAACAAAATACATGCAGAAATGCATAAGATCGGGAATTTCCTTGACGAAAGGTCAAATCAATCATCAAAAGACGAATAGAAAAGCGAAAGATAAATCTAAACGGTGAATACTTGCGAGCGTTTCAATCCAGGGTACTCTCAATGAACCGCACTGAATGACAGTTTGGCAATTTGACAGACGATCCAGAAGATTGGAATTTACGAGCTGATGGGAGTCGCTTCAAGGCTACGATCGCTGCATCTATTAGAGCGGGACGATCTGCCCCAACCAAGTTTAGTGTCCCGGCGATCGCAGCGTTGCCATTCGGCCAATAGTACGCAAATGCACCCCACACCCCGGTCACACCCACGAGTTCTTCCCCAAAGGCAATGTTCGTGCCAAGACCAAGACCATATCGCAAATAGCGAGCACTACTGTGGGGTCGCCAGCGAGTCTCGTTGCGCCAGGATGTTAACTGGTACAACCATCGCTCATCGAACAAAACGTTGCCAAACAATCCATGCATAAATTCGATCAGATCCCCCGCTGTTGTCACCAAGCCACCACCTGCCCAGTCAAAGGACAAATTCGCATCCCACAAGTCCCTGCTACCATCATAGTGGTGAGAAATCTCACCACTGCGAGATGCCTCGTGCCCCTCAAGGTAGGTTGCCTGCATCTCAAGAGGAGCGAAAATAAGCGATCGGTAGGCTTCTGCCAGAGGACAGCCCAGCAGTTGTTCGATCGCAATGCCTACGAGCGCGTAACTCGTATCGCCGTAAGCAAAATCGGTTCCTGGAGGAAAGAGAAGTTGCCCTGTAGCCGATGCTGCTTCAATCAGTTCTTCAGAATGCCACACTCGATCGGGTTTGGCTTTGACTTGAGCCTGGAATCCTTCATCAAAGAAATAGTCAGGCAGTCCACTAGAGTGATTGAGGAGTCTGCGAATAGTCAGTTCATCAATACTTTTCAGACCCTTAAGTTGGCTGAGATGCTCGATCGCCTTTGGAGGCAGCAGAGGCGTAATCGGATCGTCTAGGTTCCAGCGATGATGGGACGCTAGGCGCACCGCTGTAGCAGCCGTAACAGCCTTCGTTACACTTGCGGCTCTAAACACATCATCGGTACGCAGCCGTCGCGAATTATCGCGGGCAAAAAACCCTTCAGCTCCCGAAAAGGTAAAGCCAAGACTGGGCGCACTAATTTCAAGAATGACACCTGGACATCCTGTAGCGACATGCTCGCGGAGTGCTGCTTCAAGAAGAGATCGTGAATCGCGTTCCATCGCCCACATCAGAAATACTGACAGCGATCTGCCTTAATCGCCTTCTCTTCCAAAAACCAGAGCGAATCTACAATGCCGTCTGCCTCTGGAATAAGCTGCGATTCGGTTACGTCGAACGTGGCTGCCGCGAGTTGGCATCCGTAGAACTGCACGTTGCCCGTTCGCTTCACCAACTTGATGAAATCATGTATTGCGAGCGGGTCCCCGTCACGCCGCAATCTATCCTTAAACCAATCTTCTTCTGCAGCATGCTGGCGATCGATTTTGACCGCCTTCGCCGCGACATAGGCAAACGTCAATGGCGTGTAAAGCCGATCGTATCCGTCATCTCGAATGACAATGGCCATTCTTTTCATGGTGAGTCTCCTCTGGTCGCTCTAGAAATGCTGTAAAGGGATGTGTTGGAAACTTTTAAATCATTTTGCTTTTCAGTAATGCTCTTCATGACTGAAAACCTGAAACCTTCAAGCTACTTACTGTTTTTTGGGCAAAGGAAGATGCCTGAATCCGTAATTGACCTCCGTTTGAGAGGTGTGTCCACAACACTGGCAGGCAGGCTTTGCAGATGGCTTCGACATGACGGTTATCGGTGCCACAGCAACCTCCCAGCACAGTGATATGTGGGAATCGCTCTCTCAATTCACGGTACTGACTGCCGAGTTCTTCTGGATTGCCGTCGTCGAGTGTTTGCGACTCATTCAATTCTGCATGGCTTTTAGTAGACGCATTGGCTCGGATGCCGCGAATTCTCTCCAGCCATGGTTCGCCTGCCACTAACGCGCCTGCAAAATGAGTTGGATGGGCACAGTTAATCATATAATAGGCGGGTGCATAGTTGGTAGCGGCATCGACTTGTTCAATAGCCTCTTTTAAAGTCTGACCTGTGGGCAATTTGCCATCGGTTTCCACGGTAAAAGAAATTACCACGGGCATCCTCACCAATTGGGCGGCGCGGGCAATGCCGATCGCTTCTTCGACATAATTCATGGTAATTGCCGTCACTAAGTCAGCATCGGCATCGCGGAACGTTTCAATTTGGGTTAGGTGATAGTCTGCCGCTTCATCCGTCGTCATCGCATCAGAGGGAATATATCCATCGCCACGGGGACCGAGACAGCCACTAATGACCATCCGGCTCTGTTCGGTTTCGTATTCCTGGCGAATGTCGTGAAGTAGGGCGATCGCCTTGTGGTTCATCTCGGCTAGGGCTACGCTAGAGTAGCCCAGTTTTGTACCCCAATCCGGGTTTGCTCGCCAGGTGGCACTTTCTAGAACCAGTCCAACTTGATAGTTATTAGCCAGAGCCGCATAAGTACGAAAGTATTTTTGAAGTGCTTGATAGCCTGCATCATGCTTCAACAAATCAAAGGCAGCGAACTCAGGTAAGTCCAGTCCTTCCCGAAAGATAAGCGTGGTTTCGATACCACCATCGGTGAGGAATAAATCGCTCGATAATTGGGGTAAATTGTGTCTGTATTTAACCATTTTAATTCTCCTGTTTATGCTTCAAAAAAATATTAGGTTTATTACTGTTCATGGAATCCAGGTCAAGAAACATCGATAACCTTTCTGCTCTGAGATTTCTGCACCCAATCGCCGATAAAAACTCAAGGCACGAATGTTGCGAGTATCAGCAGTCCAAGCAAGATGGGTACAGTCATTTTTCTTGGCGATTTGAGCAAGATAATGCATTAATGCCGCTCCTGCTCCTCGACTTCGCATTTCCTCATCAACGTATAAATCATCTAGCCAAATGCTTGGTTGATCGGAAAATGACGAATACCTGAATCCATACAATGCAAAGCCAACTGGATGTCCTAACGTTTCTGCAAACAAAACATAGGCAAAAGGGATAGTGCTAAATAGGGTTTTGCGTATTTTTTCTTCAGATACTCGCAATACACTAGAAAAAGCACCAATATTGCTATCGAATTCTGCTTTCTTCTGAATGAAAGAGAAAATCAACGACACATCATTGGGAGTAGCAGTTCTGACTAGCATCTATTAATTCTCACGAACCTACTTGGCGATTATGATTGTGGATAGCGCACCATTGGAAAAATCGGTGGCGAGGCTCCAACCTGAATGGTGCCAAGTAACTCAAACCCGTGGTGTTCATAGAAGGGAATATTCGCTGGATTCGAGGATTCTAGATAGGCTGGAATGCGATCGCGATCGCAACGCGTCAGAACCGGTTGCATCAGCGCCGAACCGTAGCCTTTACGCTGCTGGACTGGCTCTACCCCAAGGATTGCTAAATACCAATGGGACTGCTTTGGATGGTAATGTCCCATCTGTTCTAAGACGGAAAATAAATCCTCCTGCTGTGCCTCGAAAACACTGCGCTGAAATAACTCAATCAATGCATCTACATTCGGTTCTACTCCTGGGGGAAACCAGAGAGCAGCTCCAGAGTATCCGTCAACAGCATAGGTGGTATTTTGTTCAAAAGACCTTCCTCCAAATGCCCTAATAAAATTGGGAAAGTGGGTGAGATATTGATAGGAGTCAGGATACATCCAGCGTGCTACAGGATCGTTGTTAAACGCGAGAACCATGCTGGCAATGATGTACTTTTGGTCAGAACTTCGAGCAATTCTAATCTGGGTGGTCGTTTGCTCCAGTATAGAATTGGGTTCCCGCGGTCGTGCAGCTACAGCTTCACTATTAACCGATTTGACATTGAATTGAGTTGTAAACATAAGTTCCTCCGATGCGATATCTTTATCTATGGCAAGACTTCTCGATTAAGGTATCTCAATAAATTAAGTCTTAGTTACTGGTGTTACCGATTTTTGGTTTTTAGGGACTTCTTTAGGCAATTCTGATTTCAATGAGAATACTTGGCAATCGAGAATAACCAGAGAAGAACAAAACTTTTAAGATCGGATTGTTTTCTATGGATCTGAACCTAAGCTAACGAAAGCAGCGATCCAAAACCGTTACCAAAGCGATCCGGCACCGATCTCAGGACTTATATGTCTGGGTTTACGTGCAATCAAGGCAATACGAGCGGGCGGCTCGTTCAAAGAAAAAACAGTGCAGCTGCCCAATGAGGAATTCATTCATGCGAAAAGTTGGTTTTGAAGGCATGGATGTTTTAGAATGCAGTGTTAATCCATTATATGCTCGCCTACTTATACCAATCGGTCATGGGCTTGCTCCTAGGGTTCAATTAGCATCGCTGACCAGACGCGCTGCTGCAGGCATGCCTCGCGCACGAAGGGAATGCCAAACTTAAGATGGGCTTCTCGGATCGTCTCAGCATCCGGAGCATTCAGTTCACAAATGACTCGGGTGCGATCGAGAGATATATACGATCGCACCCATTCAATTCCCCGTTCAGCGTAGCAAGGCAAAATATATTGATTTGCTTCGTTCCAATCTTCTTCAGTAAAGCCATCTGGATAGGTACCCTCAAACACTTTCAGGATGGTTTCATTTTGCTGTGGTTGTATGCCCTCTGGCGCGACGATTTCTCCTGCCCAAATTCGACTATACATACCTCCCCCTTTTCGATACGCTTGACGCACCGACTCCGCATCGGGTGCATCAAAGGTGCAAATCATGCGATGGCGATCGCTAGATAGCAGCGAGTAACGCCACTTTGTATTTCTTTCCTCAAGGCAAGGAAGCATCCGCGCATCTACCTCCTTTAATACTTCTGGGGTAATCGATTGTTCGGTAGTTGTTTCGACAATGACGAGGGACATAATAACCTCACGAGACAAGATGATTTAGGAATTTTTTGAAGATTTTCGAGATGAAGTGGCGATGACCTTCTGCATCTGTTGAATGATTCGCTCAACCGCAGTCCGGGCACGGAGACTCAGTGTATGGCGCTCGATTTTGTCTCGTAACGCCTCAAACCTGGCAAGCGCAAGTTCCCGTTCCCCTAATGCCAACAACCCCTGAATTAAAATAGCCCACGCCAAGGCAATGCCGCTGGGATAATCGATCGCCTGAGCTGCTTGCAAGGCAGTCTCAGCGCGGGCAACTGTTAATTGAGGGCGATCGCGTTCTAAGTCCGTTTCAGCCGCTCCAATCAATACATAAGATAGCATTCGTTTAGCATCTACCTGTTGCAGAGTTGCGATCGCCTGTTCCAGAGTATGACTCGCTTCGGAGTGTTGAAGCCGATAGTTTGCCAACGCTACTAATGATGCCGCAATTGCACCCTCACTCCCCTCCCCTTGAATTTTGGCGGCAACGATCGCCATTTCGTTACAGTAGGGCAACGCCGCCGCTGGATCGCCTGCCTCCAATTCCGTCATTGCCAAATAGCTCAGATAGGCGCAGCTACGCCAATGGTCTTGCTCGATTTGCGCTAGTTTCTGAGCCTGTTGTAGCAGGGTTCGCGCTTCGGCATAGCGACCATTGTGATAGTGAACACTCCCCAATCCACTATCAATATCGCAGAGCTGCAAGCCAATCCTGGCAGCGAGCGATTGGGCTTCCAGGAGTAGGGCTTCTGCCCGCACCATGTCTCGTCCCAGTTCAGCCAAACAGGAGCCGCTAAACGCCAGTAGTCGGGCTGCTGTTGAAGGACTGGCAAAGCGGCTGACCTCCACAGCTCGAAGCCAGTGCGAATGATGAGCGCCGGCGAAACTACTTTGATTGAAATACAGCACTCCAATGGCTTCTAGCCCGATCGCTTCATCGTCTTTTAAGCCCAACTCACTCGCTTCACTCATTAATCGTTGTACATCGGCTTCCAGTTGGATCGCTTGCTCTCGGGTGACTCCGGCGATCGCCCAAACCCTTAACAGTCCTAAATGCAACCGAATTCGAGTCTGTGCTTCGAGGCGTTGACAGTGCTGGATTCCCCGTTGCGCCAGTTTGGCTGCCTCTGCATAAGCAAACAATTTCAGACATCTTTCTGCGGCTGATAGAGTGCTAGAGGCGGCCAATTCATGGTCGCCGCCTAGCGAAGCATGGTGCGCTACCTCGTCTGCCAAAGTATTATCGGCTATTAGCTGTTGACTTAGCTTGCGGGCAATCTGCAAATGCACTAACTGACGGCGCGGTTCTGACAACTGTCGATAAATCACCTGACGCACGATGTCGTGAACAAAGTCATAGCCCAATCGATCGCTATGGGAGGTGTTGGGGCGAATAATGGTTTGTTGCTCAAGCTGTTCGATTACTTTCAGCAATTGCGGTAAAGGATAGTCTGAAACCCGAGCCAGTGTTGTCGGTTGAAAATTCCGTCCTAATGCCGCTGCCCAGGGTAAAATCTCCCGTGCCTCGTCATCCAATTGGTGCAAGCGATCGCGAATCAGTACTTCTATGTTGCGGGTCTGGTTGGGTCGAGCCGATCCCAGGGAGCGGGCAATTTCCAGCGCAAATAGAGGATTTCCACCACTGTCGATAAATACCCGATTCACGACGGCTAACGACAGTTCTGACGGCGCAATTGCCTGGGTGTTGCGAATCAGATCGGCTGTTTGTTCTCGATCGAGGGGTTTCAATTCAATAGTTTGTAACCGCTGCTCTCGTCTGAGGACTTGCAAGACTCGCGAGATTGCCGAATTATCCTCTAGTTCTCCAGTACGGGCCGTGCAGGCAAACAAAACGGGCAAAGAACGCAGCAACCGAATTGCGTAGTGCAGCAATGCCGATGAAGCTTCATCGCTCCATTGAATGTCATCCAGCAGTACGAGCAGTGGTGCCTGATTAGCCCATTGCGCTAACAGTTGCACCACTGCATCAAATAAATGGCTGAGATCGAAGGAAGCTTGAGATGGCTGACCCAGTTCGGGGAGCAAAAATCCTAATTCTGCTGAGATATTAGCATCTGAGACATTCATAGAAGCACGCAAGGCATCAATCCAGATGCCATAGGGGCGCATCATCTCTGCGGTAAATCCCTGTCCCCAAAGCACCCGAGCATTATGCGCCTGGGTCGTCGCTCGCAGCTCTTCGAGCAACCGAGTTTTACCAATTCCGGGTTCGCCCACTAGCAACAGCACCTCTGATGCGGCATCCGTTGCCACATCTCTGGAACTCTGGAAAATCCTACTCGCCCACTGGCGAATGAATGCCCACTCTTGCTCGCGTCCCACTAATGGGGTTAGAAGTAAACTGGAATGAGATGGCAATAGTGTCGGTAGCGAAGACAAACGAGGGAGTACTTGACATTCGGGCTGTTCGTCTTCCATCAACAGTTGCTCATAGAGCCTGCGAGTGGTCCAACTGGGATCGACCCCTAACTCCTCCCGCAGGACGGTCATACACTGATGGTAGACTTGCAGCGCACTGGCGCGATCGCCACTCAACCCATACAATCGCATCAACGAGCAATAAGCCGCCTCATTCAACCGATCGATCCGCAACAGATGTTGTCCATAGCTCAGTGCAGTCTGATAATCCTGCTGTTCCTCTAATATGTTAACTAGTCGTTCTAATGCCCTAACGTGCATCTGTTGCAACCGTTCCCGTTCGGCTAACACCCACTCATCGTCGAGATCGGGCAACAAATCGCCTTTATATAACTCAATTGCCCGTTCTAACTCGGCTCGAATGACACTTTTATCAGTTGCTTGCTCTGCTGCTTTTACGGCTGCTTCAAACTCAGCCACATCCAGGGTAAAGTTCCCATTGGGTAACCATTGCAGCATTTTAGCATCTACCCACAGGAATTCGTCTGAGTTTGGCAAGGCATGGCGCAAACGGCTTAACTCCTTGCGGAGGTTAGCACGCGCCCGCTCGTCAGTCGATTCTGGCCAAAGGTGAAAGGCGATCCGTTGACGGGATTGGGCTGCTTGGCGATGCAAAACTAGGTATGCCAACAACATTTGCGATCGCCCAGTGGAGATTGCTGTTACCAGCCGTTCGCCGTAGGATAGAAAAAATCCTCCTAGTAGCTTGATTCTTAAAGTTAGAGACATTTTGTGACCTTATCGCTAACATAGCGAATTGGACCTCTCTAAATAGAAAAAAATTCTATTTTAATCGCTTTATACCACCTTCATAGAGGTTGATAATTTCACAACTCCAACGGATATAACAATGATTGCACAACACTAATGACTTAACTACTTACTTTCCTACCAATAACTGAGCAAGCTAACTATTTATTATAATTATATGAAAACTTGGCAACTATCTACTCTATATGGGATTAGATCCAGAATTATTTCGTATATTGTTCTTTTCCGAGATATCCTTCTCCAAACTACAATAATTCAACCTAATACTACTCCCAACCATTGCAGCCGTAACCATTGGATTTGGTTCATGGGAATCTGAATATCTTTAGGAAAATCAAGGGCAAAGAGTCGGTAGTCCCTGAGATTAAGGATATTCCAACAGTGGCGATTGTAGCGTGGGTAATTGCCATCATAAATCAGTTATCAGTTACCAGTTTTCATTAATTAGATAGTATCTGGAATAATGTCAGTAGAATAGACACTTAGGCGGCTCAGGCTATCGGTGGGGGCATTACTTGAAGGTTATCGGCGGATGATGGCATTGAATCACACTCACATCTCATCGCTATCCTTAAAGAAAAATGCATTGGTGTTGTTATGGAATGGACTGACTTAAAGCGACTTGACAGCTTCATTCAGAAAACAGAGGTTTTGGGAGCACGTGTTGAAGAAATTGGAGTTTCTGGTGAAGGGCGATCGCTGTATGCAATCACTGTAGGTAACAAGCAAGCTGCTCGTACTGTCGTAATCGTTGCTGGCTGTCACGCTGATGAGATTATCGGTCCTCTTGCAGCCGTGTCGATACTCCAAAGTCTAGTGCAGAAGCCATTTTCAGCAGTGAAATTTGGAATTATACCTGTTGCAGACCCAGATTTTCTACATCGAAATGCCAACGAGCTGCCGACAAACGTTACATTGCGCGATCTCCTCAACTTGAAGCATCAACGCGATTTAGAAGGGCACTTCACCACAGATACCTATCCCGAGTGCATAGCAATTCGTCAATGGATACAACAGTTTGGCCAGGTTGATGCCTATCTCTCTCTGCACTCTGCTCATCTGATTGCACCTGGGCTGTTTTTCTATGTGGACAGTGTATCTGACCCGCTCTGCGTTAACCAAGTTGCGAGTCGCATCACTACAGTAGTGCCTGATTACATTTCACTGTTATCTCGCGATCCAACTGGACTTTCTCAAACAGTTTTATTTCCAGGATTTTTTGAATTAGCTATTCCTGATGTCAAAGAGTTGAACCAGAAAAATCCTGGCAGTTCCCTTGCTTTTGTTGCTCATCATTTTCAGCCTCAGTTTGTGGGAGCCTCAGAGATGCCCTTAGCCGTTTGTCCTACTTTAAGCAATGCTTCATTATCGGAAATCGATCGATGCAATCGTGAGTTCAAACAAACAGGTCATACAAATCATCCACTTCAAGAAATTAGCTTAAACACTCAGCTTTCTATCATGCAAACCTTGATTAGATCTGTTGCTCAGTGCGTTGCCGCTGCCTAACTGGGTATTGGAGCCGAACGACAAGAAGTTGTTTGTTTGGTTTCAGTGTTATCTGCATCGGCTCAACTTCGCTGTTCTACCACCCTGAAAAAAGTGTGCCATTAGAGATTGAATTATATCAATACAGCGTATCGTTACCAGAGGGAAAAGAAGACCCAGATTTTCACAACAAATCTGAGCTAGCTTTAAGTTTAAGAGATAGAAGTTTCAACAGAGCATACAAGAAACAGACACGAAAACCTCCAAAAAAAAATAATCCTTGGAGGCACTACAGCGGCGCAGGCGAGTCAAGCAAGGGCAAGGCGGGGTAAAAAATAAAGCAACTACAGCTATTTGCCCCGATGCAGCTAGTGCAACCCTGTTTCGTAAGGGTCTTTCCCCAGAGAACAACTGCGAAGTACGACTTCAGCCGCCGCTACAATAGAGAAGCCGTGTAAAATGCGCCGCAGGAACGATTGAAGCAGTTCCCCCTAGAGACACGGATAGCGCAGGGGGGTAAAGAAATAAACCCGCAAAGCGACGATATTCATAAAGCGATCGCTCTTCGAGTGATTCTCAAGGCGAAACGTTTCTTGCTGCTCATAACTAAACATTTTAATGAAACGATCGATGCTCTTTTAATTTACTTAAACATTTCGTTCTTGAAATACTGCTTCTGCCAAAACCATTGCCTGTTGCACTTTGACAAAGCCAACATAGGGAATCACGTGCATGATTGCTTCAATAATCTCTTGACGATTGGCTCCCACGTTTAATGCACCATTGATATGCACCTTGAGCGGCAGTTCTGAGGCGGATGTATTCAATCCAGTCAACGCAGCAACGGTCGCAAGTTCGCGGGTTTTAAGATTTAGATTTGGACGAGAAAATACATTACCATAGGAAAATTCCAAAATATAGCGTCCGAGGTCGGGAGCGATATCTTCAAAGCTTTTCACCACTGCCTCGCCCGATGCCTTGCTAATTTGGTTTAAAGCGTCTAAACCCCGACGATAACGCGCTTCATTACTTTCTGCTTGCCGCCGATTTTCTAGATCCAGTTGCGGACTGGCAGCAGGAATTCCCTGTTGCTTGAGATCTGCAAACACCTGCTGTGCGGCAGCAACGGCAGCCAGTGTTTTAGGATACCCTGCATACACTGTCATTTGCAACAGTAACTCCTTAATTTCAGTCTCCGTTGCACCCGATCGCAATGCACCTTCGACGTGATATTGAACGGAACTATTATGATTGCCGCTCGCAACCACCATTGCCAGCGTTGCCAACTCGCGGGATTTGAGACTGAGTCCAGAACGATTCCAAATCTCACCGCGGGCAAATTCAACGGTTAAGCGCGAAAAATCTGGAGCCATTTCAGCAAATTGAGTTGCAACATGCTGAACTTTCTCCCCGCCTGTTTGACGCAGGTTTTGGATGCCAAGCTGGTAGCGATCGCCTTGAGGTCGAGACGAAACAGGCTTGAACTGGAGATTACGCTCTTTGAAAACTTCCCGCGCGATCGTCATCCCATCTTGTGCGGCTGGAAATCCAGCATACACAATCGCATGAAGGATGGTTTCAATGACTGCTTGAGGACTACAACCCACATTCAGCATTCCATGAATGTGAAATTTGAGGGCAGGATGGACTGAACCGATCGCGGTCAATGCCGCCACAGTCGCAATTTCTCGCTGTTTCAAATCGAGTCCGGGGCGAGAGATGATATCGCCATATCCATGTTCAATCGTCATGCGTGCCAAATCTGGCGAGAACGACTCCAGTGGGTGAATCGCGCGATCGTACTCTTTACCCCCAACTCGCTTGAGCGTTTTAATGCCGCGAGTATAGCGATTGCTCAATTGAGCTTGCGCCTTTTTAGTAACGATTCCTAAAACAAATGTTGTCAGGGTTGCGATCGCCCAAGTGAGCAGCGATCGCCGAACCAGTCGAGATAAAGGTTGCATGTTTTTTCCTGTTATGGAACTGAATATCTGGGCAATGCTATTCATCAAGAACAAATTCATGTCGAATTTCTAACCATTCAACATTGTTGCTAATGGTTTAAGGATACGGGCGGAGTAATTTTCCGCATAGCAATCACTTGTAGTGGTTCAGCTAGCAGATCGAGTGTGATAGAGGCAAATTCCTGAGAATGGGGCAGACTAAAATGCAAATCGAGAGCAGCTCGATCCGTCCAGTTTTCATACAGCAAAAATAAACCAGGAGTATCAAGCACTTCGTGTAAGTCATAGTTAATGCAACCTGCCTCTGCTCGGCTCAATGGCACGAGTTTAATTAAGGCATTACGTAATGCATTTTCTTTGCCAGGTTTCGCCTGTAAACGTCCAATGAGAGTGAGTTTTTCGGGCACTTCAATCCTCTCTCCAACCGAAGTAAGTCATTGCTAGAAGGTGATGACGATTTTGCCAAAATGCTGACTTTGCTCTAGATACTCAAAGGCAGCCCGAGCCTGTTCCAGAGTAAATTTGGCATCGATCGCTGGATGAATGTGACGGGCAACGATCGCCCGATTCATCGCCTCAAAATCAGCCTTACTGCCTACTTCCATCCCGCGAATCGTGACTTGCTGGTGGAGCAAAGAGAGTATATCGATCCTTGCCTCAAAGCCATCCAACAACCCGACTACAGAAATATGACCACCTATGCGAACGGCATTCAGCGATCGCTGAAAATTCTTACCGCCAACCGTTTCCACTACCACATCTGCACCGTTTCCATCCGTGACTTGACGGACAACGGCTTCCCAGTCGGATGTGGTTTTGTAGTCGATCGAAAAATCTGCCCCTAATTGCTGTGCCCGTTTCAGCTTGTCATTGCTACTCGACGTGATAATGACTTTGGCTCCCTGTGCTTTGGCAAATTGAAGGGCAAAAATAGAGACCCCACCTGTACCGTGCAGCAAGACTGTCTCACCCGCTTGTAAGTTGGCATATTGTAAGGCATTCCAAGCCGTGGCGATCGGTAATGTGGAAGCTTCGAGCGCAGAGAGATTCGTTGGACTGTGAATCAGTTGATTGGTTGTAAAACATTTATATTCAGCCAGTTGTCCTGAAACGACACCTAATCCCTGGCGAGTAATGTAATCCGTAGCATGAGCAGTAGGTTTACCATCGAACCAATCTGGGATGAAGGTCGTGACAACGCTATCTCCTACTTGAAATGCTGTCACGCCCTCACCTACCTGCTCTACCACACCTGCGCCATCGGCAACGGGAATATAAGGCAGTGACAGATTAGGATTCAGTAATCCTTTGACGACCAGTAGATCGACATAATTGAGCGAGACCGCTTCTAGTTTGACCAGCACTTCTCCAGTAGATGCACTTGGTTTTGGTTTTTCGGCTAGTTGCAGATGATTTATACCAAAATCATCTTGTAGTTGAATGACTTTCATTTGAATTTCTCAATAATTGACAGATGTTCGTAAAATTCCGCGACTGTCCAATTTGTAATAAGCTCTGCCAGCACGAGATTTGCCTGTTTTGCAAGACACAACTAAAGCCCAGACATCATTCCCCCATCTGCCAAAAGAGAAGTACCAGTAATGGATGGGCAATCGTTTGATGCGAGAAACAAAGCGGCTTCGGCAATCTCTTCAGCCGTCGCGATCCGCTTCAGCGCATCCACCAACTGCCGAGAGGCTTCTACCTTCTCCGTTGACCCTCCCGTTGTCCTTTGAAACAGGGGCGTATCTGTAATCCCTGGCAAGAGCACGTTAACCCGAATTCCGTGCTGACCATAATCCAGTGCAGCCGCCTGCGCTAAACCCAGCAGTGCCCGTTTGGCAGATGTATAGGCAGAAAAACCCGGTCGAGTTGCCACGGTATGCTGAGAGGCAGTAATCACAATGTTTCCACCCCGCTTCAGCATGTGAGGAATCTGGTATTTCATGGCAAGAAAAACACCTCGCAGATTAGTATTCTGAACCCAGTCCCACTCTTCAACGGCGATCTCGTGGAGCGTCTTTGAGAGCACATCCCCGGCATTATTGAATGCCACATCCAATTGACCGTATTTTTCAACGATGCAGTTGACAAACGATTCAACTTCTTTGGGTTTCCTAATCTGCTGCTCTACCTTGTTCCCCAAGTTTTCCCTACGTCCGCAGAAGCCGACTTTGGCTCCTTCACGGGCAAAAGCGATCGCCGCCGCACGCCCAATTCCAGACGTTGCTCCAGTAATCGAGACTACTTTTCCGGCAAACCGACCATTCGGATTGACTAGTTTTGGTACCGGTTCAGGTTGCTGAGCATTGGCTTGAGTGGTTAACTCAACCGCAGCAGCTCCAGCAATTCCAGCAATTCCAGTCTGAATCACTTGGCGACGGTTAGGCTGTCGATTTGTGCTGTGCTTAATCACTGTCTTTTTTCCTGTAGAAAATGATTCAGAGATTTTGTCACCTCTGTAAAAGGCTCTTTAGACGTTTTACAACGCATTTGCAAAATGAGCCTCGATAGCCTAAGTATAGATTCATGTCTAAAATATTTACAATAGCTTTTTCGAGTACTATTTTGATGCAAAAATTGCATTAATCATGAGTCGTTTACAAGATTTAGAAGTTTTTGTACAAGTCGTCAACAGTGGCAACTTTGCAAAGGCGGCGGCGGTGTTAGAAATCAATCCGTCTGCGATTAGCCGCCGTATCAGCCATCTTGAAGACCAGCTTGGGGTGCGTCTGTTCAATCGCACGACTCGTAGCCTCAGCTTGACCGAAGTGGGAGAACGCTATTTCAACCGTTGTCTCAGCATTTTGGCAGATTTGGAAGAAGCCAATCGCGAGGCAAAACAGCACAGCGAAGCACCCCAAGGATTACTGCGCGTCAGTTGTTCGACCATGTTTGCCCATCGCCATCTGTTCCCGAGAATTCCTAAATTTTTGGCATACTACCCGCGCTTAAGCATTCAACTGGTGCTGACTGATGATGTGGTTGATGTGGTTGGTGAAGGCATTGATGTCGCCATTCGCGTTGGTGAACTCGCAGATTCTTCACTGATTACACGTCGGTTAGTATCCGATCGCCGCATTATTTGCGCGGCTCCGGCTTATCTCGATCGCTATGGAACACCGAAGATTCCTGATGATTTGGCTGCCCACAACTGCCTCGCATTGAATGCATACAAAACCACCTTGAATCAATGGCGCTTTCGCGATCCAGTTGGAGTCAGAGAAATTAGCGTGGGTGGAAATTTTACGGTCAATAGTGGAGTAGCGCTGTACGAGGCTGTACTGGCAGGATTGGGAATCGCTCGTGCATCAGCATTTTTGGCAGAGTGGGCGTTGCGATCCGGGCAACTGATTCGTATTCTTTCTGAGTACGAAGATGAGAGTGATGTCGGAATTTATGCCATATTTCCAAGTAATCGTTACCTACTTCCTAAAGTGCAATGCTTTGTCGAATTCCTTGTCAAAAGCTGTTTAGACAGTAGGGATGCAAGTATTTAGGACAACACCGTTGCGGGCAATGTGGGACGCAACATATGGCTGAAGTTTCATTATTTATGCCAGCGAGCGCATAGCGGAATCTTGGGCATAGTAAGCATATTGACAACAGAAGAAGTTCTCAAGGGTTATTACTCTTCCACATCAACCCAAATACTTCCTTCTTCTACACGAACAGGGAAAACTGACAGAGCCTTTTGACGTGAAATTATGCCAAGTGCCTTCCCTACCACGGGTGGCCACGGACTCCATTCTTTGACATCGCCAGTACGCAGGTCAAAAGCACTGTGATGCCAGGGACAGACTATCGCCCCATCCTCTGTAATCTCTCCGTTTTTTAGGGGCAGTTTCATGTGAGGACAGGTGTTATCAACGGCAACTAGCTGACCATTGTGGTAAAGCAAAAGAATATTTCGTTTGCCAACTTTTACCACTTGTCGCGTATCTTGTGGTAAAGAGTCAACTGGAAGAACTTTAATCCAACTCATCTCTTCCTCCTTAGATTAGAAGCTTTACTTCTAAGTTTGCCCCAATTAGCGAGAGGACGATCGCACTTATTTCAAAATAACTCTGACCATTGCCGACTATCTCTTTCCCCTTCAACTATTTCTGTCGAAAAAAGCGTCGCCGATAGTCCAACAAATTTACGTAGATAATTAAAATATTAAACTGTTTCAGTTTTTCATTTTTTGCTCTAGCCGAAGCAAGTTTTCAATCCTAGCTTTAGTAGGAGGGTGAGTGGCAAACAAATTAGCTAAGAATTGTCTAGCCCCTCCATTAATAATCAGTAAAGGTGAGAAAGCCGGATTTCCATTTAGGGGAGTCTGCCGTGCCCCAGCTTCAAGACGTTGGAGTGCCCTTGCCAGAGCACGAGGGTTCCCCGTCAAGCGCGCAGCCCCCGCATCAGCTTCAAACTCGCGAGTGCGGGAAATACTCATCTGAATCACCATAGCCGCTAGAGGAGCCAGAAATATAGCCAACAACATTCCTAGGGTATTGCCTCCTCCTTGGCGTTGTTGCGAATTGCCGCTAAACCAAAGGCTATATTGCAAGAATTGTAATAACAATTCTAATCCTCTCTCTTCCTACCTCCAGGGCTTTAGCTGCTGTGTAATATAGCTTGTTCGGTTAGTAGTAAATCTAACCATTATGCGATGCAGCCAATTTCAAATTTGTTTTAGATTAAAACTGTTCTCAAATTTAACGCTTGTTTGGGGCGATTGCGCTTTCATCATGATCGAACTTTACTACTGGCCCACTCCTAACGGTCACAAAATAACCATCTTTCTCGAAGAAGCCGAACTCGATTACACAATTATTCCAGTTAATATTAGTGCGGGCGATCAGTTTAAGCCAGAATTTCTGCAAATTTCTCCCAATAACCGGATACCAGCAATTGTGGATACCGAACCTGCTGACGGTGGCGAACCAATTTCAGTGTTTGAGTCAGGAGCAATATTACTTTATTTAGCAGAGAAAACTAGTAAGTTTATATCTTCCGATTTAAGAAAACGCAAAACAATTACTGAATGGCTTTTCTGGCAAGTTGGCGGTTTAGGACCGATGGCAGGACAAAATCATCACTTTAGTCAATATGCTCCCGAGAAAATTCCCTATGGGATTGCTCGCTATGTTAACGAAACTAACCGGCTTTACGGCGTACTCAATCGTCAGTTAGCAGCAAGAGAGTATTTAGCAGGAGAATATTCCATTGCAGATATGGCTTGTTATCCTTGGATTGTGCCTTACGAAAAGCAGCAGCAAAATCTGGACGATTTTCCCCATCTAAAACGCTGGTTCGATAGTATTGGTTCTCGTCCAGCAGTGATTCGTGCTTACGAAAAAGGCAGACAAGTTTCTTCTCAGCCAACAGTGACAGAAGAAAGTAAAAAAATTCTTTTCGGTCAAACCGCCTCTAACACTCAATAGACTTTGTACCTGCAGTGAACGCGGATGCGCCTGTTGCCAAGTAACAATAATAAGTTTAGGCACGCAGTACATCAAGGTTTAAAGTCTGTGGTTCTCCCATCCAAGAAGCGCAATCAGTATGATCTTTCAAATCGTCTCCAGTTAGGGGATGAATCAAAATAGTTAGACCCTTTCTATTGAGAGTTAGCCAAGATAATAAAGAAGCATATTCACTCCGGTCAAAGGCAAGCTGACAACTCCAGCTAGGATGTGGTCCAACGGGCTTACGATGCATTCGACCAACCGTTACTCGGAATAGCTTGCCCGCTTCTTCACACAAAACTTTGGCTTGCTCAAAGCTTGCCTCGTCAAAGTAGACGTGGGCATGATACCCCTTAATTAAACTAATATCTTGAAACTCCATAGGATTTTAATCTTACTAATAAACTACTTTAGAGAAGTTCGTCTACAATGTAGTTTTTTAAACAGACCTCCACAAAAGATGCGATCGCTCACAACAAAAGCATAAAAATATGCTACACCTACTTACAATTGTTAAAGAAGACGAACAGACAATAGTGCCGTTAGCCTGAAAAACAGACTGACAGAGAAGTTTATAGGCACAACTAATTGTGAAACTCAGCTTAAGACTGAGAAGCACGCAGGGGAGAATCTTTAAAAGCAAAAGCATCTACTTGTTATTGGGCGTAACTTAGTTCCGTCCACAGCCCCTTGTGAATTGAATTCACGCGACCCTGCCCGTTCGGCACATAGCCCCTCCTAAGCCTATATCAATTTAGTTGAAACTGACTCAAAATTTGGTTAAGCTAACCTATTTCAATGGGTTTGAGCTTTGAGCCGGAACTTTAGTTCACGGCAAACTTATGAACTGTGAAGTTCCAGGGGTTCTCAAGCAAGCAATTGATCGACGGTGCCAAACGACCAGCCAAACTCTCAAAGAAGGAGGTAGATAGGGAATCTTTATTTTAAATATTGAGTTTTGTAAATCAGACTTGACAAAAAAGATTTATATACTTTTTATAAAAATAGTTAATCAAAGCAGATCGGAGCGATCGCCAGCCAAATAAAATATTGCAGCTTCCGAGTAGTTCCTGTAAGATTAAAACTTTTAGCTCTACGGGGTTTTGGTAGAAAGTGGCAAAGAGTCGCAATCAGGTTGTAACTTAACTACAGCTATTGGTTCAGTATTTTCTTCTACGAATTTAAGTCTCAAAAGAGGAGAAAGGAGAGGTTAGCTAATTTTCACTCCCTACTTCAATTACAGAATTTCCCGAAGTAAATCGATCGGGACTAGAGAAAGATTGAGGAAAGTCTACGCCACTCATAATCATAATAGTTGTAAAAATGATTGCTAATGTGACGACCAAAGCATCAAATTTAGTCAGACGATGATGATGTTGAGCGAAAATAATAGCTTTGTTGTTCATAATTATCCCTCCTATCAGTAGCAATTACTGATTAATAAACCTTCGTTGAAAAGAGAAGGTAAAAATACCTTCTCCTCTCAATCGCGTATTAACTACCAAAGTAACGCTTTTCAGCTTCTAGTTGTTCGATTAAACGGATATTCCTCGCATTTTTAGCTACTTCTAAACGATGCTCAATACTTTTAAGAATATTGGCACGATGCGCTTGTTTAATGTCTTGTCGATTGTTTTTCATTTGTATTTACCTTGCCTACTTGTTCAGTCCAATTTCTTCAGACACTCGTTGCAGCATTGAAAGCTGACGGTTGCGTTGAGCTTGTCGGCTTTGGCTGACTAAGAATCGAGCTTGACTGTTGACCGAAAGTAAATTTCGATTATTCTGATTAAGCTTCATAATTTTTATCGCCTCTTTCATGATTGTGGAATAGAACGAGACGCGTTCCTTCAGAAGAAATAATAAGCTTCTTACTTCCGTCTACTATTATGTAGATGAACGATTTATTCTTTGTCGATCTGTTATTAATTTAACAAATTTTTTCCAGCTGCTATGTACGGATCTCTCGCGGAAATCCGTACTAATGTCGTCAAGTAAGAAGCCTTAGAACGTTTTCGATAATGATGAATTTGGATTGGAAATTAGCGATCGCCAATGCAACTTCAGGAAAACAATCTTTAGGATCTTATATGAAGTCCGTCTAATTAATGGTGATAAAAAATCTCCGCTTTTAGGTATTCAGTATTCGTCAACTCTCCAGCCGCCCTCTATGTTCCTTGCAAAACATAAATTCGATGGATTGAATGGGGACAAATTTTTAATTCAAATTTAATATATATTTTGCCCAAACATAACCCCCACAAGAAAGTTAAAGAGTTATGATTTTTAATGGGAAATCTGTAGTGAAATTGACAGATTTTTTGGCTCGATTATATAGAAAAAGGAATGCTCTGGCTCCGAAGAAAATCACCATGAATATTCGTCAACAAGCTCAAGTCTTATTAGCGTGTCGGTATCAGCGTTCCAAGCATCGCTCCCGCTCAATTTCCAGCCGCTTGGCAGCCAAAATTGGCTGCGCGCTCCCTACTAATGGGGAGCGACCAACAGAACTAAAACAAATGATGTAGGTACTCGGGAGAAGTGAAACCACATGAGATTTTGCGATCGCAGAGCCATTTACGAACAACAAATTCCTACCCTTGAAATTAGGGAAGAAGAAATTACGGGCAAGTATCGGGGTACTTCCTGGTACTCCCGTCGTCTGACAGCACCTTATTCGAGGCAAAAGACGGCAAAAGAACAGAGCCAAAGATTTATTGGGGTTCAGCTTCGACATCAAAAGGTTAGAGAAACAAGTCAATACTCATTTAACTGAAATTTAAGTCGCCAGAATCAATTGATGACAGAATTTAGGGGAGTCGAGAGAGCAGAGCCAACCTAGCTATAGAGATAATTATTGGTTATCTCTTTTCTGGTTTTGATTGAGTTCACTATTATTATTGTTTGTATCTTAAACAAATAAATCAAAGGTCAAATTTCTATAATAAAAGTGAGGATTAACCTAACCTTAACCTCAGTTGTGTCCGAAGCGAATAGTTCTAAGGTTGCGAAAAAACATATTTCTTAAATTTGTACCGATTATTTAGCCTTAATGGTGTTGATGCGCGAAGCTTTTCTCACGCAAACACCAGCAAGAGTATAGCAACTATCGCTAAGCACTCGTGAGGTAGATCGACATTAAATAATGGAGATGTACTATGGCTTTGTTCAAATTTGATTTTGGCGATTTAGTTGAAGACTTTGGCTTACCGGGGCTGGCTTTGGGGGCTGGCGCGCTCGTGCTGGCACCGTTAGTTAGTCCTCCTTTAGCAAAGGCTGGTAAAGGAGTTGCCAAAGCAGCAATCAAGAGTGGAATCCTTGTCTACGAAAAAGGTAGAAGCATCTTAGCCGAAGCCGGCGAAGCAATTGAAGACACGATCGCTGAAAGCAAAGCAGAATTGGCTGAAGCCCAAGAAAAAAAAGTTTTGGCAGCCGAAGAAGGTCAACCTGAAACTAGCTAGTATCGCTGCGCGGAAGTCAAAAGGGGAAGGGGGAAAGTTTAAAGCTTTGTCTAACTAGCCTTTCTTTCCCTTTAACAATTTTTCTTAATTAAAATTTAATTACCTCTAAATCTCTTCCAGATTGAAAACTGGAGTTTTATTTATAGGAAAAAATATTTTTTGTTCCCCGTTACCAAAGGGCTGTCACCCCGCAGGGTCCGTATCAAATTCAGAACTCTCTGCGGGCGGGTAGGAATTCTCCTGCGTCCGCCCAATAACAACGCCCCGTGTGTTTGTAAGCACTGTCCCATACAGAAAGCAGTTAGGATTACAGAGGATTGTCAACAATTTAATTAAAAGTGGAGCTAAAGCACGTAATTATTGCCTATAAAGCAGGAGATGCCAGCAGCAAAACTTGGGCAGAAAGATGTGCAAAAGAGCTAGAAGCACGTCATTGTAAAGTGTTACTCGGACCAAGTGGCATTAAAGATAATCCCTATCCAGTATTTCTGGCTTCTGCTTCCAGTCAGATCGATCTGGCGGTGGTGTTGGGCGGAGACGGTACGATTCTGTCTGCCGCACGCCATCTCTCTCCTGAGAAAATACCTCTATTAGCAGTAAATGTAGGCGGTCATCTGGGTTTTTTGACCGAACCTTTTGAACTGTTTAAAGAAACGGAACAAATTTGGGCTCGTTTAGAATCAGATTTTTATGCCGTTCAGCAACGAATGATGTTAGAAGCACATTTGCTAGAGGGCGATCGCGCTAACCCACAAGTAGTCAGCGAAAAATTTTTCTGTCTCAATGAAATGTGCATCAAACCGGCAAGCATCGACCGAATGCCTACTTCGATCCTGGAAATGGAAGTAGATGGAGAAGTAGTCGATCAATACAGTGGCGATGGTTTACTAGTGGCGACTCCTACCGGTTCTACCGGCTATACTGCTTCGGCAAACGGACCGATTTTACATCCAGGTATGGAGGCGATCGCAGTTACGCCTATTTGTCCGCTCAGTCTTTCTAGTCGTCCCCTGGTACTTCCGCCAGCCAGTGTCGTTAATATTTGGCCCCTAGGAGACTATGAAATTAATACCAAACTTTGGACGGATGGAACCTTGGCAACTGCGATTTGGCCAGGACAAAGAGTGAGCGTACGTATAGCAAATTGTCAAGCCAAATTTATTATCTTAAGAGAGAGTTACTCTTTTTACCAAACCATCCGCGAGAAATTGCAATGGGCAGGAACTAGAATTCATTATCAAAACAATGGTGCAAACTAATTGAATTAAGCAAGCGAAAAATAGTTAAAGGACTTAAACTTTAGAATTTGTTAAGACTAAGTCTTGGACAAAGAGTATAATGTGCCGATTCCTAAATCCAAAAACAAAAAGGTAAGTGTTGAAAAAAAAGTTGGCGGGTAACAAAAAAGCGATCGCTACATTAAGACGGGCAATAGTAGGGATGATGTTAGCGATCTTCTTATCTATTATTCCTATAGTTATTCCTACAGTCGCACAAGAGAATTCTATTCCTTTTGTATCTCCTTTTGTTTTCGATAATTGGCAAATTTTTCATCCGGGTGGAGAACCTAAAACGGAGAAAGCTCCCGTGATTTTGGACGGACGGCAACTGTTTCGAGTCGGTCAATCGGGAGAATTTACTGCTGCCGAACGAGCCGATACAATTCAGTCTATACTTCAACTTGCTGTTGATGCACCCCAATCCCCCACAATCAGAATCGAGCAGCGCAATCAATTACCAGTTATTTTTGTTAATGACCAATATCTGCTGACTGTTACCGACCGCGATATAGTTAGAGGAGAGACCCGAGAAGAAAGGGCTCGCTTATGGGAAATAACCATCGAACGAGCCGTCAGGCAAGCTCAGAGGGAAAGAACCCCTCAATATCTTCAACGCCAGATTATTATTGCTGTTGTTTTATTGTTTCTCGCTCTGCTGGTCAATCGGTTTTTAGGACAGTTACAAAAATATCCCTTCCGACAAGCTCTTGCTAGAATTGTTCCTGGAATTGCCCAATCTAAAACAGAGCAACAAACTTCTCCTAGTTTGACTGTTTTAATTCGTTTCAAAGTAGGTGTCATTCGGATAGGGTTATGGTTAGCGACTGTTTTGATCCTTACCGATTTATTTCCTTTTTCTCGTCAGTGGCGATATCAACTAATTTATTTATTAACTATTACCTTCACTAGGTCTCTATTTATTCTTGGAGATCGTCCCTATTCGCTTCTCGATCTATTAATTCTCTTTTTCTTATTTGGCGGATTATTATTCATTACCAGATTTTTGACCGAGCTATTGCGTACCAGAATCCTTCAATTAACAGGAATGACTCGGGGATCGCAAGAAGTAATTTCGATTGTCATCAAGTATGGTTTTCTTTCGTTTGGTACGATCGTTCTTTTGCAAGTTTGGGGCGTCAATTTGAGTTCTCTAGCCATTATTGGTAGTGCTTTTGGGGTAGGTGTTGGCTTTGGGTTTCAAGATATTGCCAAAAACTTTGCCAGTGGTTTGGTGTTGTTATTCGAACGCTCTATTCAAGTAGGCGATTTTATCCAAGTTGACGAGCATATGGGTACTGTCGAACGAGTAGGTGCTCGTAGCATTGTCCTAAAAACCCTCGATCAGATATCGATCATCGTGCCTAATTCCCGTTTGTTGGCAGACGAAGTTACTAATTGGAGTCACGGCAATCCTACTTCGAGGATACATGTACCTGTTGGCGTTGCCTATAGTTCTGACGTACAAAAAGTTAAATCTGCTCTTTTGCAAGCAGCTAACGAACATCTAGAAGTTTTGCGCTATCCTCCACCCCAAGTTTTTTTTAAGGGTTTTGGAGACAACGCTCTCAACTTCGAGTTATTGGTGTGGACTTCCGATCCCAGCCGACAATTACCCTTATCTAGCGATCTTTATTTTCGGATCGAAGAAATTTTGCGCGAACATGAGATAGAAGTTCCTTTCCCTCAAAGGGATTTAAACCTGCGTACCGGGAACTTACCTCTGACAATTTCACCTCAGTTGGAAAACTTACTATTGGATTTATTCAAGAATTTAACCAATAAACCATCCCGAAATTCAAAATCATCAAATAGAAATTTAAATTCTTAAAATAAAGAGACAAAATTTTTGGCAAAATGTTCGCAAAAATCGTCTACATCACCGAAGATTTTGGTCAAGTCTAGACGAGATAAAATAGTTGTCATGGCTGAGATGGTCTTCTGTTGAGTATTTTGAAGTTTACCTTCTCAGCTTTCTTTTTCACTACTCCCGTTCAGCCCAGAAGCTCGATCCGATCGCCATAATGTATCTTTTGCCTCAATGGGAACTGCAGAAGCATTGCGGTCAGTTAATAACACGATCCGAATGGGGGACATGTCGCACAAGCGTCCAGGATGGAAACTTATGGAAAATAGAGTGCAGCGGTACAGGCGCTCTCGCTGCAAGCTCATCAGTTCCGGGACAGTCGACGATACCACGAAGAATTATCATCCCAAACTGTTATTCTAACGGTTGAAATACTCCTTTACCAAGACCTCCGGCACCCGGATGAGTAATTGATGGCATAGGGACTCTCACCCCATAAAAGTATGAGCCTAGTAGACTACTGTTACCACGGACGGGTCATTAAAGCAATTAGTGTCTGTAATTATATTTCCGCTAGGAAATTGTACAACATCTCCGCACACTGTCTCTATTGTAAAACTACCAGAAACGGGAAGATATGCGTAACCGATGCTTTTCTGTTTTCCAGTCAATGTTGCTTGCTTAGCAGCAGATAGTTCATCAAGAAATGATAAATCTTTTATGCTTATCTTCTGAGTTTCAAACATTGGTCTCTCCCATTACATATTGAAATCAACTTAGTTTTTTTAAGATTAAGTCTTTACTTAAGCAGAACATCGACACTCCCCTGCCCTTTAGACGAGGGGATTCTTGGTTCATCGAGTCCATTTACCACAAGCTAGTCACCTAACTTATGCCAGAGATGGTTCTCTCTCCAAGCTTTCACGAAGTCCAAGCAGGCGAGGGGCTGTGTCTGACGTCGTACGGCAGACTTTGTAAGCCCCGTTCTGCCGTGAGACGGCGGAGTACCTTGGACTCCATTACAGAAGTCTGTTTCGGCATGCCCTGCCGTACAGTTCCCAACTTAAATACTAGTTTTTCTGGTACTTATGGTGCTTTCCCCATCAGAACCCTATAGGTTCAGTTTTCAAGGTGCGATGCCATTACGGCTCTGGGTGTTTTACTTGGTTGATTACCCTAACCACAAGTCTATTATTTCACAAGCTGGAAACTTTATAGATGAAGATTTTGTTTAGCAATTATCTAAAGCCGTCGTAGAACGACGGGGCTTTATAGTCATTCCAAATCAATAGGGTATACTTACTCTTGTTTAATCCTGAGAATACTTGTTTTTTTTCAGACTCATTCTCAAGCTGTTGTGCTTCCTTCCTACTTTTCTTTCTCTGGTTATTTGACTCAATATCTCATCTCCCCAGGATTTGAGGTGATTAATTACTGATTCTTCAAATTCTCTGTAATCCTCTACAATAAAACTATTTTAAGATTTGTTTTTCATTTTCTCTTTGTTCTATTCTCAAGTTGTTTCTATTAGTTTTACAATTCAAGTTCGGCAGAACCAAAAGAACTACTAACGCTAATAGAGATAAAGATATTTATCTACCTAACTTTTAAAGTCCGCAAACGATTTAAGGCAGCAGCTAATTCAAAACGACGAAATAGGGCTAAATCTCCTTGAGGAAAATCAGTAATGATATCCAATCCTTTCTCGGAAATATCATTCATTATCTCGTCTAAAATTTCCGAAATTGTCCGCTTGTTGTCAATATATTTTTCTTTAGCGTAAACAATAGCTAAAGCGATCGCTCTTAATTGCCCCGTCTCGACAATCTGTTCGACTGCGGCTAAATCGATATCTTCCGTCCCAAAAGCGACTTCATCTACATCCCTAACTTTTAATTTCACTGCTCGCTTTCCCCGACTGGGGTTTATACTGTTAGGTGATGGTATTCTAGGGGTAATTTTGCCAAAATTAGTTCCTCCTTCAGGAGTCCTTTCGGTATTATATTGTTGCGCTATCGCTTTAGCTCGTTCCGTGACATCCTTGGGTTGAAAATTCTCCATGGCAATGACTGTATCCGCTACATCAAAATAATCCCCGCTACCACCCATCACTAAGATAGTAGATACTCCGCGATCGCTGTAGAGTTGACGTACTTTATCGATAAAAGGGGTAATTGGTTCTTGTTCTTTAGAAATTAACAGCTGCATCCGGCGATCGCGAATCATGAAATTAGTTGCTGCCGTATCTTCATCAATCAACAGTAAATTTGCTCCTGCTTCTAAAGCCTCGATAATATTGGCTGCCTGGGATGTACTCCCACTAGCATTAGCAGTTGAAAAATTGGTAGTAGAACGTTCTTGAGGTAAATGATTGATAAAAGGTGAAATATTTACTCCAGCGATACTCCGTCCATCTTCTGCTCTAATTTTCATCGCAGCCGGATTGGTGACGACAAATTCTCTGCCATCGTCCGGAATATGATTGTATACCCCCAGTTCAATTGCCCTCAATAAAGTAGATTTTCCGTGATAACCACCACCGACAATCAGGGTAATTCCTTCTGGAATACCCATTCCTTCAATTAATCCCCGATTGGGACAATCAAACTTTACTTTTAAGGATGCTGGCGACTGAAAAGGAATTGCTTCCTCTTCTAGAGGACGAGAATCTACCCCACTTCGTCGCGGTAAAATTGCTCCATTAGCTACGAAAGCCACTAAACGTTTTGCTACTAATTGCGATCGCAACCAATCTGCATCCTCAATAGTTTCTACTTGTTGTTGAATTTCCTTAGAATTGAGAGATTGATAGAGAAGTGCTTTCTCTACAATCTCAGGAATATCTTCGCATAATATTTCCGTTGCCTGACGACCTAAAATGCTTCTTCCCCTAGCCGGAAGTCCCACAACAAAGCGAACTTCTACATAATTATCGTCTATAAAAACAGAAGTGCGTTCGAGAACTTCTTGTCCGCAGCGAGTAATGGCAATTAGTCCGCTTTTTCCCGTACCGCGACGAAAACTAATTTGGGTAGCAGCACGATAGAATTGACGGGTGAGATAGTCCCGTAAAGCAACTTCGCGGCTACAAGATTGATATAGTTGGTGGGGAAATTTGGCTACCGACTGAGGTAGTTTAACTCGCAACTTACTTGGTGAAGCAAATGGATCTCCTTGGACATGGTCGATAATTAAAGTAAAATCGGGAAATTGGTAGTTTCCCTTGATATCCTTATAGGCTTTGTAGCTAGCACCATCTAGTCTGAGTAAAGTGGATTTTAGGTTATTGCGATCGGACATAATAAATAGGGTTTTTACTAAATTTGAGTATATTTAAATTAAAACAAGTAGTTTTTTTGGTATAGCAAAACCTCAGATAGTAAGCGATCGCCAACAAATGCAAGCTTTAGTAAATCGGGTTCGCGATCGCATTGGGGAGATTAACGGCATCATTCACGCAGCAGGGGTGGCAATTCCAGGGAGAATTCAGTCCAGAACCCTCGAAACGGTGGAATCTGTTCTCGTTGCTAAAGTAAAAGGTAATGCTTATATCAGTCCGCGCGATCGCGATTTAGGTTTCGATTTATCTCAAGAATGCTTGATGCGGGTGACTTTATTCCGTCTAGATGACACTACTTACAAATTTATCTGGACTTCCCATTTTATCAATATGGATGGATCTCACCATCCCAAAACAGGAAAACCAATCTTTTTCAATCAAGTTACTGACAACAGAATATCCAAGCAAAATTTTACCTTGGCAACGATTAATTTTAGGAGGAGAAGTCGCCAGTTGGAATTTAATCGATCGCGTTCGAGAAATCGCTCCAGAATGCAAGATTATCAATCATTATGGTCCTACAGAAGCTACCATCGGCGTGACTACTTTTGAGGTTGACAAAGAAGTAAAGAGGAATAAATCTGCAACAGTTCCCATTGGCAAAGCGATCGCGAATACTCAAATTTACCTCCTTGACTCTGAAGGGCAACCAGTATCCATTGGCGTACCAGGGGAATTACACATCGGCGGTGCGGGATTAGCACGGGGCTATTTAAACCAGCCAGAATTAACGGCGGAGAAATAACCCAGCTTCTTGCCCGCATACGAGATACTTTTAAAATAGAAATTTCCTGACAAAGTCTGTTTAAACTGCCTACCATAGCTAATATTGCTCAAAAAATTGAAGGAAAATCCGAGACTCAAGCTACTTCCATAGATTTACAAGCTGAAGCTGTTTTAGACCCGACAATTCACCCTAATCATCTCATCTACAACCCAAATGTTACACCAACTGCTATCTTGTTAACTGGTGCAACGGGTTTTCTGGGAGCTTTCTTACTCTACGAACTCTTACAGCAAACTCAAGCGGATGTTTACTGTTTGGTGCGATCGCGCAGTGCCTCGGCGAAGCCGAGATCGCCTAATCTTGAGTCGGGCAAGCAGAAGCTACAAGACAGTCTCGAATCTTATCTACTCTGGGATGAATCTTTTAGTCAAAGAATTATCCCCGTCATCGGCGATCTATCCGAACCACTTTTAGGTTTATCAAAATCAGAATTTCACTTATTAGCAACCCAAATTGATGTCATCTATCACAATGGGGCGTTAGTCAACTTTACTTATCCTTACCCAACCCTCAAAAAACCTAACGTTTTAGGAACTCAAGAAATTCTCCGATTGGCGAGTCGAGTTAAACTCAAACCCGTACATTTTATTTCTACCACTAGCTTTATTTATCCTGTTAAAGAAGGAATAGAGAATAGGGAACGGGCAATAGAAAAGATTTTGAATGAGAATTCAAACCCGAGAATAATCAGAGAAGGAGACAGCATCGACGATGCTCTGATGCCTACTGATGGCTATGCCCAAAGTAAGTGGGTTGCTGAAAAGCTAGTTACTATCGCACGCGCTCGCGGTTTACCTATTTCTATCTATCGCCCTGGCAGGATCTCAGGACACAGTAAAATAGGTGCTTGTAACAGTAACGATCATACCTACCGCATCATTAAAGGTTGTATTCAACTAGGAAGTATACCCGATTTATACCAATTCTCAAAAGTAGCTAGAGAGATAAAGCATCTAAAATATATTGCCAACCCGTCAAAGAATGAATAACATCCTCTGATAAGGAGTTAAGAATATTAGCAACTTTATATTTGACATCATC
>JADEWQ010000071.1 GCA_015207585.1 Pleurocapsales cyanobacterium LEGE 06147
TGTACCTGAAAATCGCGATTTGGGGATAGTTAAATCCCCTCGCCCGAAACGAGCCAAACTACCTCTCGATTTATCTCCTTTTCCCTCTTGACAACTAGCTTTCACGCTTAACTTGTCACTAATAGCTCAAAGGTAATAGCTTTAGTCGGGTGCAGTGTAAACGCGCCTGGAGGCAACTGGTTATCTTGTGAGATAACTGGAGGGCTACTTGAAAGCCCCCACCTAATTAACGAGCCGCAGGTGAGTTAATAGGTGGTGGGTAGTTTACAAACGAACAGTATGAACAACAGTTAGAGAAAGCTCTCCAACGGGGAGTAGCTCAAGAAACTTTATACTACCGCGAGGGAGAAGAAATTTGCTACTACTACGATCTTTATGCTCGTCATGGTTGCGATCGCCTCTTACAACTACGGCATGGCTTATGGTTGCGAATTTGGAGTTTTGAACCTCTGCAAGATTTGACGGTCGTTAATGAAGATTTCAATGAAGATTTCAGCGAAAAATTAAGTCTCAGCTT
The DNA here is from genome assembly GCA_015207585.1 of Pleurocapsales cyanobacterium LEGE 06147. GTDB lineage: Bacteria > Cyanobacteriota > Cyanobacteriia > Cyanobacteriales > Xenococcaceae > LEGE-06147. The sequence goes on from JADEWQ010000071.1 coordinate 518, forward strand.
TTTTGTCACTGGAGACATGCATACTCATCTGCATGGAGTAACCGAAGAAATTAACGAAGCAGCAGGGAATAGCTATTTAATGTATTGTCCGGGAGTAGCAGAAACTGACGGCTGGAAAGCAAACCAAAAAATTCTCAGAGTTAAAGTTGTAATCGAACCGGCAAAATTCTTTCAGGGAATGAGTTTAGAACAATTTGACTCTTTACCCCAGCAATTAAGACAGTTTGCTACTAAAAGATGCACTCGAACCATTTTATCTTCAGAATGCGATCGCCCCTGCAATTCCTCCCATTTTGCAACAAATTTTAGATTGTCCCTATCAAGGAGTGATGAAACAGTGGTATTTAGAAGCCAAAGCCTTGGAGTTAATGACGCTACAGTTGAGTCAGATACAGAAGTCGGCAATAAACTCTAATAGGCAATTGCGTTCTTTAGACATCGGTCACCGAAGGTGCGCCTACGGCGATCGCATTTATCAAGCTAAAGAAATTCTCCTGCAAAATTGGCTCAATCCACCATCTATTCTAGAATTAGCCCAGCAAGTAGGCATTTATCACATGAAACTAAAACAGGAATTCAAAGAAGTATTTGGCACGACTCCTTTTAATTATTTGCGGGAATATCGCTTGGAAAAGGCAAAGCAAATGTTACAAGATAGCCAGTTAACTATTGTTGCTGTAGCCAATGCTGTCGGTTATGCCAATCCCGGTCATTTTGCAGCAGCTTTTAAACGCAAGTATGGCATGACACCGAAAGAATTTAGGTTGAGATAGTAAAGGATTTAGCATTCTCCAGCTTGCCTAAGAGCAAAATTAATCACGCTTGCACTCAACCGAATACCTCTGTTCAGCATTCGTTCGATAACTTGTTGAACATTTACGAGATAACCTTCCTGTTTGGCACGTAGCAAAATACCAATCGAACCCGTCACAGACAAACCGCTAAGACGAGCAATTCTTCTGCCAACCGCTTCATCAATACAAACAGTTTGAATATTTTTATCCAAAGCCAACTGAATTACAGCAGCTTCTCCTCTGTCTAAGGAATTAAGTAGCAAAGTGGAAATATTTACAGGTTGTTGTTGTTTTTGTAGCCAATTGGCTTCCTCAAATTCAGCAATGGCAAAATTACTAGAACCTCCAGTACGAATTTCTTGACAGACTTCAAAGGGAACTAACACCTCTTTGTAGAGAAAACGCAAAATGTTTAAATCCCCATTGGCAGCAACAAGAGCAATCAAAGGGGATGTATTGATGACAATTCTTTCAGTTTTAGGCATTCTCTAAATCTGATAGTAGTTCCTCTTCGGTTAGATCGATCGTGGGTACTCCATAATCTTTTAATTTGAGCAGAAAGGATACTCTATCTACACCAATTAATTCAGCAGCCATTCCAGAAGATATACGTTTCATTTCAAATAATTTGACTGCCATTGCCCATTTTGCCTCTTCTTCAAACTGTTGTCTGCTTTTTTGAAGAGCATCTGGAAGGGTTTCTGGGTAGTCGATCTGAAGTTGTAGTGCCATTGTTTTGATAATAGTTAATAGACTAATTCTCCTGCAAAATTGGCTCGATCCACCATCTATTCTAGAATTAGCCCAACAGGTTGGCATTTATCATATGAAGCTAAAGCAAGAATTCAAAGAAGTATTTGGCATGACACCGAAAGAATTTAGATTGAGATAGCTAATAAAACGTTTCGATCATAAATTTTTTGGTAGAATTAATGTACACTTAACTGTACATTTACTATGGCTAAATATCTTACTATTACAGATACAAGAAAGCATTGCCCAAGTAAAACAAGGAGACACGATTACTTGGCAAGAAGCTAAGACAAAATTAGGATTATGACTGAGGAAAAGGAATATGAGATTCGATTAACTTCCTTGCATCATACAATTATTCAGCAACACCGACTTCTGTATAAACCAGAAACATGTTGATTGGCGATCGCGAGTCTCGGTTTAGAATTACTCTTTCTATGGCTGCTTGTGTGGTGTTGCGCTTGGTTAATTTACTACTGAAGACAGCAAGAAACTGAAACACAAGAAGACAAAGAGCTTGGAGCGATCGCCGAAGGCGCAGCTTCGCTGAGCGAGGTTGAGAATTTTAGTTTCTACCTCAGCAATCTGGGAAGGATATTCTTTTAAGTGATACATTCTTAAGTAACTCCATATTTGGAGAAACGCCGTCAGTACTGAACTTGCTAACTCCGTTCTGATGGCATTTAATTTATTATGATATCATGATAAAGTGAAAAATTATCACTTTAATTTGATATGGGTAAGATAGCTAAAATAGTTCCTCCTGAAAAGTTAGCGATCGCAGAAGAAAATGGAATTCCAACTGTAACCGTTTACAAACGTTTGCAGCGAGGCTGGGACTTAGAAAAAGCAATTACCAAGTCAACTAGAGAAGTTCATAGACAAAGAAATGATGCTGGTGAGTTTGCTGATTCTGGTAAAGGTCAGATTTGGCGTTTTTCGATGCCAGCCGAGTGGGATTCTAAATTAGAGAAAGCGATCGCTGATTCTGGTTTGAGTCAATATGATTTTTTGGCGAATGTAGTAATTAATAAATTGAAGAGAATCAAATAAATCCCCGTGGATGGGGATTTATAACCACGCGGACAGCCGACAAGTCGCCCTTCGGGAAGCGCGGTGGCGAACTTGGTTCGCCACCCGTGTCCTTAATTTTTTAATCTTTTTGTTGTTCTAGGGCATTGGCTATTCGTGCTACGTTTTCCGCGATTGCTGCTAGATTTTCTGATGTTCTAACTCGATCCTCATTTAGAGAGCGTAAAATGTCATACATGGTTGCCCTGTCTCGTACTAGCTCTGATGCAATCTGATATAAGCCGCTTACTTCTCGTCTTACTTCTGCGATTGTGTCACTGTTAGAAGAGATCGCTTTAGCGTTGGATTGTAAAATTGCTTCAATCTGTTCTGGTGTCATTGTCATTTTTTCATTCCTTTAACTAATTATGGTTTGCTTTCGTGGGGCAGTTACGCCCCATTTTTTTTAGGCTTTGTCTATATCTCTCCAAAAACGATAATTATTTTTGAAGAATTCTTCTGGCTCGTTTAAAGCTTCTTCAACTAAGCTTTCTAGATGTTTTTCAATGCAGATGCGATGCGGCAGCACTCGCTCCTAGGCGAGACCGCATTTGTAGTAATCTCATCGTCATATTCAAAACGAGACTCTTTGATAATTTCAGCCGCTTTTTGTGTATCAAACCTTTGCTAACTCCGTTTGAACTTGCCGATCGTTACTATATCATTTTAAACTGAAAATTTATCATTTTATTGTGATATAATTAATAAAAATGCGGAGTTAGCAACCCATGATTAATTTACAGAACTTTGTTTTTTCAAAAGCAGCAGCAGCAAGAATTTTAGGCATTCCCGTCTGGGCGATCGCTCGAGTTTACGCCGCAACTGAATCAATTTAAAACCCTGTTATACTCCGCGTCCTCGCGTCATTCACGCATCATACAATCATTCAGCAACACCGACTTCTGTATAAACCAGAAGTATATTTATTGGCGATTGCAAAAAACAACAAAGCGAAAATGAAGCGAACGCTCTAAACATAAGTTTAATTTTTTCTAATTAAAACAATTTTTAGCTCTATTTGGTCATTTCCTTATTCTATTTATGCCAACTGACAAATCATTTTTGTGATATTTTGCTACAACATAAGCCGAGGTAGAGGAGTGTAACGAAAGAATATGCAAACGAAAGAGATAAAATCTCAGAAAGCTTTGGCAGAAGCGATCGCAGCAAGTAAAAATTATTTACTATCAATTCAATATCCCGAGGGTTACTGGTGGGCAGAACTGGAGTCAAACGTAACCATTACTGCTGAAGTCGTCTTGCTACATAAAATTTGGAGAACGGATAAAACTAGACCCCTGCATAAAGCAGAAACCTATTTGCGATCGCAACAACGAGAACACGGCGGTTGGGAACTGTTTTACGGCGATGGAGGCGAACTCAGCACTACGGTTGAAGCTTATATGGCGTTACGCCTGTTAGGCGTTCCTGCCAGCGATCCGGCTTTAATTAAAGCAAAGAATTTTATCCTCGAACGGGGCGGTATTAGCAAGACTCGTATCTTTACTAAATTACATTTAGCCCTAATCGGTTGCTACGACTGGCGCGGCATTCCTTCTCTGCCTCCCTCAATTATGTTATTGCCCGATAACTTTCCCTTTACTATCTATGAAATGTCTAGTTGGGCTAGGGGCAGTACCGTACCGCTATTAATTGTTTGTGACAAAAAGCCTATTTATGCGATCGATCCTTCGATTACTCTCGACGAATTGTATGCAGAAGGAATTGGTAACGTCCGCTATGAATTACCGAGTAATCATGATTGGACTGACTTATTTCTCTGGCTAGATCGCGGATTCAAACTGGCAGAAAACTTTAATTTAGTTCCCTTTCGAGAAGAAGGACTCAAAGCAGCGGAAAAATGGGTGTTAGAACGTCAAGAACCCACGGGAGACTGGGGTGGAATTATTCCGGCAATGCTCAATTCTCTCCTCGCTTTGCGTTGCTTAAATTATGATGTTGCCGATCCGATCGTTCAAAAGGGATTAGAGGCAATCGATAACTTTGCCATTGAAACAGAAGATACTTATCGCGTACAAGCCTGTGTTTCTCCCGTGTGGGATACGGCTTGGGTAATCAGGGCTTTAGTCGAATCTGGTTTAAATCCTTCTCATCCCGCTTTAGTTAAAGGTGGTGAATGGCTATTAAGCAAACAAATCCTCGATTACGGCGATTGGGCAGTCAAAAATAAACAGGGTAAGCCTGGCGGCTGGGCATTTGAATTCGACAATCGTTTTTATCCCGATCTAGACGATTCTGCCGTGGTAGTAATGGCACTAGCCGGAATTGAACTCCCTGACGAACGGCAAAAACAACAAGCGATCGCCCCTGGGGTTGACTGGATGGCAACGATGCAATGCAAACCTGGTGGTTGGGCTGCCTTCGATCTAGATAACGACCAAGACTGGTTGAATTTGATTCCTTATGGAGATCTAAAAGCGATGATCGACCCCAATACTGCCGACGTTACCGCTAGGATGTTAGAAATGTTGGGTCAGTGTAATCTTTCTATGGAGGAAAATAGAGTAAAAAGAGCGATCGCTTATCTAATAAAAGAACAAGAAACCGATGGCAGTTGGTTCGGTCGTTGGGGCGTAAACTATATTTATGGTACGAGTGGCGCACTTTCTGCCTTATCTTTAGTCGCGCCTAAAACTTATCAGCATAATATCGATCGGGGTGCAGCTTGGCTAATTAGCTGTCAAAACCCAGATGGTGGTTGGGGTGAAACTTGCCGTAGCTACAACGATTCCTCTCTCAAAGGCAAGGGAGTTAGTACCGCATCCCAAACTGCTTGGGCACTGATTGGTCTATTGGCTGCCCATCAAGCTACTGGTTTTAATGTTCGAGAAACTGTAGAAAAAGGAATTGACTATCTCCTCTCTACCCAACAACCCGACGGTACTTGGTACGAAGCAGAGTTTACAGGTACAGGCTTTCCCGGTCATTTTTATATCAAGTATCATCTCTATCAACAATACTTTCCTCTCATCGCCCTCGGTCGCTATCAAAAATTGAATTTGTAGTATTACTTATTGATGTCATCATCAATAACAATTCTCAACTATAAATAACTGTAATGAAGCTATGTCAGTTAAAAAACAACAGCGATCGCTCTCTGCTTTCCAAGACTTCCTCAATACTTCCTTAGAAACTCAATTACGACAATCCTTCCATACCGCTCCCGAAACTGAAGTCCTTCAGTTATTTCAGGAAGTAGTCGCTACCGTACCCGCCTATCAAGCATTTTTACAGGAACGCGGCATCGAACCTCAAACAATCCAAACTTTTGCTGACTTTCAATCCTTGCCTCTTCTTACTAAAGCTAACTATATCCAACGCTACCCCCTAGCCAATCTCTGTCGTGATGGGAAACTAGACAGTTGCGATCTCATTGCCGTCTCCTCTGGTTCTACGGGACAACCTACTTTTTGGCCCCGTTTTTTGAGCGATGAATTCCAAATTGCCACGCGGTTTGAACAAATATTTCGCGATAGTTTTCAAGCCGATACCCGTACTACTCTGGCAGTTATCTGTTTTACCCTCGGTACTTGGGTAGGAGGAATGTATACTGCTAGCTGCTGTCGTCATCTTGCTGCTAAAGGTTATCCCGTTACTGTCGTTACTCCCGGTAACAATAAAGCCGAAATTTTTCGGGTTGTCCGCGAATTAGCCCCTCTCTTCGACCAAGTTGCTTTACTCGGTTATCCCCCCTTTCTCAAGGATGTTATCGATAGTGGTATTGCTGAAGGGATTCAATGGCAACAATACTCTGTTAAATTGGTCATGGCTGGAGAAGTTTTTAGCGAGGAATGGCGCAATTTAGTAGGCGAAAGGATCGGTTCGACTAATCCGTGTTATGATTTTGCTTCTCTTTACGGTACAGCCGATGCTGGAGTTTTGGGCAACGAAACCCCTTTAAGTATTTGCATTCGTCGCTTTTTTGCTCAAAATCCTGATGCAGCTAGAAATTTATTTGGCGAATCTCGTTTGCCTACTCTCGTTCAATATGACCCAATCAGTCGCTTTTTTGAAACTCAAGACGGAACCTTACTCTTTTCCGGCGACAATGGTATTCCTTTAATCCGCTATCATATTTCCGATACGGGGGGGATTATTGCTTATGAACAGATGCTGCAATTTCTTCAAGAAAATGGATTTGACCCGCTAGCCGAGTTGCCATCTCAAGGAAATAGAGGACTTTATCCTTTACCTTTCGTCTATATTTTTGGTCGTTCCCATTTTACCGTTTCTTATTTCGGTGCCAATATTTATCCAGAAAACATACAGGTAGGATTAGAACAGCCAGGAATCCGAGATTGGGTAACGGGAAAATTTGTTATGGAAGTCAAGGAAGATGCTGACAAAAATCGCTTCCTGTCTATTACAGTTGAGTTGGCACCAGTGTTGAAGGGAAATGAAGAAATGGAGAATGCGATCGCTTTTTCGATCTACACTCAGTTAATCCGCCTCAATAGCGAATTCGCTAATTATGTTCCTTCTCAATATCAACTACCCCAAGTAACTCTTCTTCCTTTCGGCGATCCCGAATATTTTCCCATCGGGGTTAAACATCGCTATACTCGCTCGAAGGATTAGTCAAGTACTTACAGATTAGGTAGGGAAAGTAGTAAAGGATTTCCCAATGTCCTAAGAGGATATCTGAAAAGTAATATCCCCTGAATTTCTAATGGTTTTTGCCTCCCTAGCCAAAGCAGCGCAAATTAGATTAAGCTATTATTTGTTTTTTCAACAAAATATTTAGTCGTCCGGCTAAAGTCACTCAAGTGTAGAGGAGGGTTGGCATCGTCTGTGGATAATTTAAGGTTTACTTTATAAACTGATTTCTAACTTTTTTCTGTCAGGAGCGATTGCGATTACAAGGAGCAAACATCTTGCTAGTTAAATATTAACTGATTGAATTGGGCTAAGATTCTCTCGTCGAGCGATCGGTGTTCTGAGGACGCTAAAATGAATAATGTCACTAACCTATCTCTTATTCACCGATTTCAACTAACTTGTTTCTGCTAGATAAACCAGATTTAATGACGATTTGAGATTTAGCTACTCTGAATTTTTTCGCTAACATTTCAATCAATTCTTGATTGGCTTTTCCATCGACCGGCGGGGATTTTAGACGAACTGTCCAACTGCCATTAGCTCCTTCTTCTATTTTTTGTTGTTGGGAGTTTGGTTTTACTTTTACCTGAATTTTCATTTTTTTGTGGTTCATTAAAACTAATTCGTTAAGCGATTTAATCGTTTCAAAGTTTGGTTCAGAGATTTAAATAACTTTAGCTGCTTGTGCTCTGGAAGTCATGCATACCAATAGTTCTAATCTCTTTAAGATTTTTTTGTAAATCAATTCTTAGTCAGACTAGACTAATGAATTAGCTGAATTAATTATTTTGAAAATATTCTTAAAGCGACTTGGAATCACTATCATCTAAAATTAATAAGTTTATTATATGTTTTTTCTATTTATTTAGCAAATTTAAAATAATTAATACTAACTTTTAGTTTAAAAAAATTAAATATATTATTATAAATAATGATTTTATTTTTCCTTATAAATTAAAACAAAAAAAATGAATAAACCATCCCAGCAAGATAAAAATAAAGATATTAATCTGAGCGAACGACCAAAAGCTCCCATACCAAAAAGTTCTTTTTGGCGACGTAAATTGGTTTTGGGAGCCGGAATAGTTTTACTTACTGGTGCTGGTGCAGGATTAACTTTTGGATGGTTTTGGATACAAAAAAAGTTAATTCCCTTAGTCGAAACAGAACTTACAAATTATTTTGAGCGTCCTGTAGATATCGGACAGCTACAAATTGTATCGCCGCTAGGTGCTCGTTTTGGACAGAGTGAAATTCCTCCTACAGACACTAATCCAGATACAGTGTCCGTCGAAGCAGTTTGGGTAAACTTCGATCCTTGGAAATTATTATCGAAGCGTACCCTAAAATTAAATCTTACCTTAATTAAACCCGATCTATATCTCGAACAAGATGAACAAGGAATCTGGACCCCTGCTGACTTTGGCTTCCCAGAAGAAGCTGAAGAACCAACAGGGCTAAAAGTCGAATTAGACACAATTAGAATTCAAGAGGGAGAAATGACCCTCTTAGCGTGGAACAAAGAAACAGAAAAACTTAATCCCCCAGTGCAAGGGAAAATTGACTCGGCAAATGCACGTTTTCTCAATGGCGGTAACTTAATCGAGTTCCAACTCGCTGGTGAACTGGTTGAAGGAGGAACTTTTACTATAGATGGGGAAGGTATTCCTAAAACAGGAGATATCGATCTAGTTGTTGTTGGCGATCGCTTGGCTGCCAAAGAGGTAAGTAATTTACTCGCTTTACCCGTAGAACTACAAGCAGGAAAAGTAGGGGGAAATTTAGCGGTACAACTGAAGAAAAAAGAGGCTCCCCAACTCAAGGGTACGGCAACTCTAGAGGCAGTAAAAGCACAGGTTCGAGAACTAGTAAAACCTTTTAGTCAAAGTACGGGAAAACTCTATTTTGACGGCACCGAAATTACCTTTGACAACGTAAATACTTTTTTTGGCGAAATCACAGGAGTAGTTAATGGTTCTCTCGACACCGATGAAACTGAAGGAGAATATAACCTTTCGGCAAAGACTCAGCCAGCAGAAATAAATAAAGTTGTGGAAGCCTTAGAGTTAGAAAAACCTCCCATACCCATAACCGGAAAAATACAAGGAAACGTCGAAATGACGGGTCCCTTACTGACACCGACCACTAAGTTTGAAATTGTTAATACTACTCCCAGTCAGATAGACAAAGTAGATTTTCAAACCATTAACAGCAATTTAGAATTAATCGGCACAAATTTGTTTGTCAGAGAATTTGGGGCAATTCCCCAAGCTGGCGGACGGATTGAGGGAACGGGAAAAATCGAACTGGATGGAGAGCAAAAACTTGCCTTTGATGTTAGAGCTAAAGATATTTCCGGAAAAGCGATCGCTAGCAATTACAATCGAGAATTACCCGTCGATATCGGCTTAATTTCCGGGCAAGCCCAATTTCTGGCTAACGCAGGGAATCTCGAAAGTCTTCGCATTGTTAATGGTTCGGCAAGCTTTCCTTTGGGAGGAGGAATTGTTAGTTTAAATAACCTGAAATATGCCGGGAAAAATTGGCAATCAAATGTACGAGCTTCAGCCATTCAATTCGCTAGTTTACCCATGGGCAAAAACAGTCCGCCAACTGTCGGTCAAGGACGCTTAGACGGTCAATTTCAGGTTTTCGGACAGAGTGATTCGTTTGAGTTGGATCGAATTAGAGCCAAGGGCAAAGCTAATTTAGAAACAGTAGGGGGACAAATTGTGGTTTCCAGTCTGCAATTAGCTGATGGTCGTTGGCTGGCAGATGTAACGACGGAAAATCTCCAACTGAAGCGATTATTTCCCGAAATTCCGCCAGAATTTGAAGGCTTAGTCAGCGGTAAAATGGCTTTGACAGGAGAGGTACAAACCCAGCCGGAACAAGAAGAGAAAATCGACGGTTCTGGTAGTTTGAATCTAGCCGAAGGAACGGTAGCCGTCTCGGATTTTCGCATTAGAGGCAATAACTGGAACGCTACCATTCAAGGAAACAACCTTCAGTTAGACAGGCTAAATTCAGGCGTACCAACTCAATTTGCTGGTTTGGTCGATGGTAACTTTTATTTAGAAGGCAATCTAGATAATATTACTCCTGAAGGTATTCGTGCTAAGGGTGATGGTAGTTTAACTCTTCCCGAGGGAGTCTTTGATGCTACCAATCTAGTAATTGCTAATGGAAGATTCAACACCTCAGTCATTCCTAGAGGAGTAGAGCTCAGTCTGTTTGGCGATCCAGCTTCAGAGGATCTCGAACTCAAAGGTAAATTAGGCGGACAACTAAAAGTGACGGGTGGGATTGACAATATCAGTCCCCCTGCTGTTGAAGCTAGCGGACAGCTATCTTTTAGCGAAGGAATTGACCTAATCGAGCAACCTTTTGAAGCAGCAGTTCAGTGGAATGGCAAACGCCTAAACGTTCTTCAAGCTACGGGAGAAGGACTTGATGCTAGAGGTTTTGTAGAACTAGACAAATCCTTTTTTGAAAATATTCCCGATCCATTAGCTGCAATTACTCAATTTCAATTCGATGTGGAACAGGCTCAATGGATCGACATCAATAAATTGCGACTTACCCTACCAACTTGGGCTACTAATTTAGATTATGTCGGTAAGGTGGATTTTCAGGGGCAAGTCGGCGGTATTCCTGCCCAAATAAATATCAACGGCGACCTCACCCTGCGTAACTTTAGTGTCGAAAACCTGGCTTTTGCTCCTGCCTTGCAGGGAACAGTAAAAGTTATTCCCCAACAAGGGACTAATTTGCAATTAGCTCAAGGAACCGACCGAATTGAATTGGTTCTCGATCGCGAAAATACACCTGTCTCTTTTTTCCTAGAACACGACGACATCTCGGTTACTGGTCGAGGCGAGGGAGAAATACTCGAAACCACAACTACTAATTTCCCTGTCGATCTACTCAAAACTATTGCGGTTAAAAGCGATGACTTTGCCGTACCCGATAATATTGCCGCTCAACCGTTCTCCGGTCAATTATCTGGAGACTTTATCTTCAACCTAGATACCCTTTCTGCTTCCGGCAAAAATGTCGAGATTATCTCTCCCGTACTCAGTCGCATCAAAGGCGATCGCCTCACGGGTAATTTTCAGTACGCCGATGGTTACGTTGCCCTGCAAAATGGTAGATTTCAACAAAGAAACAGTATCTATCAGCTAGAAGGAAGTTTGGTACAAAACCAAGACGACCTGGAACTGCAAGCAGATGTTAAAGTCGAGCAAGGACAGATTCAAGACATTCTAATTGCCCTTGAATTGTTTGAACTGAGCGATTTAGCTCGGGGATGGGGCGATCGCCAATACGCTACAGCCAAAGATTTATATGAGGGAGAAGACAAGGTAGACAAGATAGATCGAGAAACATCTTCTTCTCCTGCTACCCTTACTACTCCCACTCCCCCTACTCCCACTACTTTCCCTCTCTTCACCGTAGGCTTACCCGACGCTTCGACCCTAGACCAAGTGCGTCGTTTGTCCGAAATTAGAGCCTGGTTGAGTATGGAACGTCAACGCCGTCAAGAAAACTCTTTTTTACCCGCACTCGCCTCCCTAGAAGGAACTTTTGATGGAACTATGACCGTGGCTGGTTCTTTAGCCAAGGGAATTAAAGCCGACTTTGACTTTCAGGGTCAACAATGGCAGTGGGATTCTTTTACCGCTGACAAGATTCAAGTTGCAGGAACCTTCGAGAATGATATTTTAACCTTACTTCCCATACTCGTTAGTTCTGAAAATAGTCTGATTGCCTTTTCCGGTAGCTTTGGTGGCGAAACTCAATCCGGACAACTGAGGTTAATTGATGTTCCTTTCGCTCTAATTGAAAATTTTGTCTCTCTACCGCCAGAAGTCAACTTTGGTGGACTGATTAACGCTACCGCTACTCTTGCCGGAAGTCCTGCCAATCCTCAAGCGAGGGGAGAAATAACCCTTGCCGATGCGACGCTCAATCAAACCTCCGTTCAATCCACCCAAGGTAGTTTTAGCTATAACAATGCTCGTTTTAATTTCTTTGCCAGTAGTGTCGTGGCTGAAAATGCCGAACCCTTAACCATTACAGGTAGCATTCCTTATCAACTACCTTTTGCTACAGTCGCTCCCGACAATAACAAACTCAACCTCAATTTAAATGTCCAAAATGAAGGACTTGCTCTGCTAAATATTCTTACCAGAGGTGAAGTCAATTGGATTGATGGTCAGGGGGATCTCACCATAGATCTTGCCGGTACTTTTGATTCAGAAAAAGGTCGTCCCAGTCAGCTAGTGGCTAAGGGAACGGCTACGGTAAACAATGGAACTATTGCCGCTAGAGTCTTACCAGATGCTTTCCTTACCGATGTTAATGGGAAAATTCTCTTCGATCTCGATCGCATCCAAGTAGAAAGCTTTCAAGGCAACTTTGGCGGCGGAAAAATTTCTGCAGCAGGAACTCTTCCTCTAACCCAAACTACCCCTCAAGCCGATCCCCTCACAGTTAATTTAGATAATTTGGCGATCGATCTCAAGGGATTTTATAAAGGTGGGATAAAAGGCAAAGTTGAAATGTTAGGCAGTGCTGTAGAACCGGCTATTGCTGGAGAATTATCCCTATTCGACGGCACAGTTTTATTAGGAAGTGTGGCAACACCTTCTAATGGTGACCTCGGTAACGGAGAAGACGGACTAACCGCAGTCCCAGAATTGAGAAACTTAAAACTGGAATTGGGTAATAATATTCAAATTAGTCAACCACCCATTTTCAATTTTCTCGCCACCGGAACTCTTAATGTAGGAGGGACTGTTAACCAACCTCGTCCTGAAGGAGCGATCGCTCTTCAAAGAGGACAAGTTAACTTGTTTACTACTCAGTTAAGCCTAGCTAATGGCAGCGAAAATACAGCTCGTTTTACCCGCAATAACGGATTAGACCCCTATTTAGATGTAAGTTTGGTCGGCTCGGCAGTAGAAACTAGTCACAGTCCCATTCCCAACGACCCTTTATCGTCAGAAATTAGTGACATTCCTTCTTCGAGTTTTGGTACGCTAGAGTCTATTCGTATCTCTGCCAGAGTCAAAGGACTTACAAGTCAACTTACTAATAGCATCGAACTAACGAGTAGTCCTCCTCGAACTGAAACAGAAATTCTTGCCCTTTTAGGTGGTGGTTTCGTAAATACCTTGGGTAGGGGAGATAGCACTCTTGGTTTAGCAAACTTGGCAGGTTCAGCTTTGTTTGGTAGTTTTCAGTCTGCCGTCGGCGATGTTTTTGATATAGGTGATTTTCGCCTATTTCCAACACAGATTATTGATGAAACAAGAGAACGAAAACAAATCGTCGGATTGGCAGCAGAAGCAGCCTTAGATTTTACCAATCAGTTATCTTTATCTGCATTAAAGATTTTAAATACAGATATTCCCGCTCAAATTGGTCTGCGCTATCGCTTAAACGATAGAATTATTTTGCGCGGTTTAACTAATTTTGAGGATGATAGTAGAGTCGTCATCGAATACGAGCGACGTTTTTGATTGATGTTCAAGAATTGATAATTATCAATTTATTTTGCTTTATATTAAAAATCGAAGTTGTAAGGTAAACGAGCATAAATACTGCGAGGATCGTTTAAGCTTTGAAAGATTGTTAACTCTTCTTTTACTTTAAGTAGCTCTGTAGTAATCGGATCGCTCTGTCCTTTTGCTTGCCATGCTTCTATATTGACATTAAGCAGTCTGTTGACAATTTCTGTTTCCAAACTACGCTGTTTGGGATATTCTTCTAATTGCCAATCAGTTCCTAGTTTTGCTTTTTCTGCAGCATAGGCGATCGCCGCTTCTAGTCCGCCAATTCGATCTACTAAACCTATTTTCAGTCCTTCTTTGCCAGACCAAACTTTACCTTGAGCAATTTGGTCTACTTCTTGTCTGGGAAGATTGCGATACTCGGCTACTTTGTCTAAAAACAAATTATAAGTTTGGGTAACCGACTGTTGATAAATGGCTAGCTCCTCTTCTGTTTTCGGGCGGAGGTTAGAATTGATATCAGCCAAACGTCCAGTCTTAACTACATCCCAAGTGACACCGTGGTTATTGGCAATTGCTTGAATGTTTGGTAATAGACCAAAAACACCAATCGAGCCTGTAATAGTACTTTCTTCGGCAAAAATACAATCTGCCCCTGTAGCAATCCAATAACCGCCAGAAGCAGCCACATTACCCATAGAAACGACCACTGGCTTATATTTGCGCGTTAGCAGTATTTCTCGCAAAATTGCTTCTGAGGCAGTAGCACTTCCACCAGGACTATTTATTCTCAAAACAATGGATTTAATACTGTCATCTTCTCGTAATTGACGCAATTCTCTAGCAAAGCGATCGCTACCTATTTCTTCAAGACCTCCTTTGCCATTAACAATTGTACCTTCCGCATAAATAACGGCAATTTTCTGGTTAGATAATTTATTTTTTGCCTTTTCCCCTATAGGAGTAGCATAGTTTTCCAAAGAAATTTGCTTTAAAGAGCGACCTTCTTGTCCTGTTTGCTCGGTTAACTTCTTCAAGTCAGTAACTACTTTATCAAAATAAGCAACTCGATCTACTAAGCCGAGATGTTTAGCTTCAGTCGGATTGAGAAAACCTTTATCATCGGCAATTTTTTGTAAATCTATGGGGGATAAGCTGCGACTTTCTCCGACAGTGGCAAGAAAATTGCCCCATAAATCTGCTAATAAAGCTTGAGTTTGCTGTCGATTTTCTAAGCTAAAATTTTGTCTAGTATATGATTCTACTGCGGATTTATAATCGCCTACGCGAATTACTTGCACGCCAATACCATATTTATCCAAAGCTCCTTTGAAAAATATTTGCCTATAACTCAAGCCGTTAATTTCCATAATGCCCATAGGGTTAATGACTGCTTCGTCAGCAACCGAGGCAAGATAATATTCTCGTTCGCTCCAATTGGTGTCGTAGGCAATAATTTTTTTTCCTCCAGCGCGAAAGCGTTCTAATGCAGCGCGCACTTCGGCAAGATTGGCATAACCACTACTAATACTAGCTTCTCCTCGTCTTCCGTCTAGCAAAAGACCAACAATATGGGGATCGTCAATTGCTTTTTCTAGAGACTGCAAAACTTGACGTAAAGTCATTACATTGCTTTTTTCTCCTGTAAGAGCTTGACTTAGATTAGTAGGAGTTCGAGCATCTTTAATTTTCATGGATAGATCGAAGACTAAAATTGATTTTTCTTTTACTGGTGCTTCTACTGGAGGAGAGGTAGCGACAACCATCAAGACAATCAATCCACTAGCTCCCAAAGTAAAAAAAAGAAATAGTCCGGCAAAAGTGCCAATCAAGCTAGCAAAAGTTTGTTTGAAAAATTGACTCATTGGTGTAATTGGAGTAAGTGATTAAATTAAGATGAAGTGATATTAATTTTCTTTACTCCTATAGTTCCCTCAAAATTTGAGATCGATAACATGCTTAGAAAAATAGACTTTTTGCTTCAAGTAACTAAGAAAACTCTTCAGACGGTGGATGCAAGCGTCCTTTGTCATTAGGAGCCAGTGCGTTGGGGAGGCAGCGCGGTGGACGGGTTTCCCGGCATAAAGCGACTGCCGTCGGCTCTGCCGACTTGTAGCAACTGGCGTTCATTGGTCATTGGTTACTAATCAACACAAAGGACAAACAACAAATGACAATCCCTAGAAGGAATGGGCGCTCGAGCGCTTTTGGTGAGTTTTAAAGGACTGAAAATCCCAGTTGGCAACGGACTTAATCCATTTCAATGGATTTTCGCTGTTAGCCCAGAATTGAAATTCTGGGTGGTAAAGCTCATCCCTCTTTGTACCAAGGACTAATGACAAATGACGAAAGTTAATGCATGAGAAGGGGTTTAGGATAGATATTAATGATTTTTTCCTCTTGCTTGAGTTTAGCTACTTTATCCCCCACACCATCTTTACCCCAAAAAGGAACTCGCTCCACAGGAAGAAGTATTCTTCTATCGGCAGTCGTAGTTAAGATAACACTCGCTCCTGCGCGAGCTAAAATCATTCCAGCTAAATTATCAGTTTTGTCATTAAACTGCATTCCTTGGGTACCGATGTCGCCTCGATTAGCTAGCCTGATGGTACTTACGGGAATACGTTTGCCATAACCGGACTGAGAAATTAATAAAAGATTTTCATTGTGGTTGAAAGTAGCACAACCTGCTAATTCTTCACCGTAACGCAGCCGTAAAGCCGGATTTCCTTGGGCACTGCGTCCCATCACTGGTAACTGCTCATCGTTGACTGGAAAGCGCAAAATACGTCCGCCGGTAGTAGCGATCGCAATTTCTTCGTCTTCTTGCGTAAAACCGACATATTTGAGACGGTCTTGCTCTTTTAATTTGATTAACAACAAACCGCGATTGCTCAAATTGTTTAATTCTGAAGCTTTGATGCGTTTAATAATTCCTTTTTCCGTCAGCAAAATTACATCGAGGTTTTGATCTTCCTCGGGCAAAAATAATTGAGCTACGGTGGTGTTGGCATCTCTTTGAGCACTATTAGGCAACAGACTCAAGAGCGTTTGCTGCGGCTTGACTTCAGCAGCAGGAATATCCTCTATAGAGACGGGATATGCTTTTCCATTATCAGTAACTGCTATCAATTGTTCGCGATCGCCTATGGGCTGACTATCAATAGGAAAATCTTCGCCAACCTTGAAAGAAGAAGATTGAGATTGGGTTGATGGATTTTGCCAGTAAATATAACCCTGTTGAGTAATTTCGAGCGTTGCTCGCTCAGAACGTTCGATATTAAACATCGAAGGCTGAATTTGGCGAGCCTCATCTATGTTTGGGGATTTTGAATTAAGTTTTCTCACGGTGTTCCGCTTAGAAATTTTAGATTGGTTCAATTCCTGCGTCCCCGTGTCCCCTCCTTCTTCCTCATCTTCCTCTCGTGCGAGGGCAGAGATCGTTTTCACAATGCGGGTACGACGCTCATCGCCAAATTTACGTTTGAGGGAACGTAACTCTTTTTTGAGAGTCTTGAGCAGTTCGTAGCGATCGCCTAAGATTTTTTCTAACTGGGCGATATGTTGTTGTAAATTTTCATGTTCTGTTTGTAACTTTTGTCTTTCTAAACCCGTCAAACGACGCATGGGCATGGCTAGGATAGAATCTGCTTGTGTCTCGCTAATCGCCAATTCCTCTACCAATCTGTACTTAGCGGTAGTACCGTCAGCAGCATGTCGCAGAATTTCAATTACTGCATCGAGATTATTTAAAGCTGCCAGTAAACCTTCTACTAGATGCAGACGTTGCTGAGATTCCTCTAATTCATGGCGATATTGCCTTCTCAGGGTTTGTTCGCGAAATTGCAGAAATTCTTCTAGTAACTGGCGTAGGGAAAGCTGAGAAGGCTTGTTATTGACCAATGCCAGCATGATCGCGCCAAAGTTAGTTTCTAAGGCGGTTTGTTTGTAAAGTTGCCTCAATACTCCTTCAGCTTTGACATCTTTTTTCAGTTCGATAACCACGCGCATCCCTTCGCGATCGCTTTCATCTCTAAGATCGGCAATACCTTCCAAACGTCCCTGGTTGACCAAGTCGGCTACTTTTTCAATCCAATTAGCTTTATTAACTTGATAGGGGAGTTCCGTAACTACAATAGCTGTTCTTTCCTTACGTCTTCTTCTGCCTACTGTTAATTGTTCTATTCGAGCGATACCCCTCACCCCAATAATGCCCCTTCCGGTAAGATAAGCATCGCGAATCCCACTTGAGTCAACAATTTCTCCCCCTGTCGGAAAATCAGGTCCTGGGATTAATTCCCAGAGCTTTTCATCCGGTAGTTCGGGTTTATCTATCAGGGCAATTAATCCATCGACTACTTCAGAAAGATTGTGCGGAGGGATATTGGTAGCCATACCCACAGCAATACCAGAACAGCCATTAAGTAGCAAAATAGGCAATTGAGCGGGCAAAACAACTGGTTCTTGTTGAGAGTTATCGAAATTACTAGTATAGTCAACGGTAGCTTCGCCTATTTCGCTTAACATTGCCTGATGGGCGACTGAAGCTAGCCTAGTTTCGGTGTAGCGCATAGCTGCTGGCGGATCGTTATCCACAGAACCAAAGTTTCCGTGTCCGTCCAGTAGAGGATAGCGAGAAGAAAACTCTTGTACCATCCGCACCAGAGCATCATATACTGCCTGATCTCCATGAGGATGATATTTGCCCAATACATCTCCCACTACACGAGCGCACTTGCGGTAAGGGCGGTCTGGAGTTAATCCTAGTTCGTACATGGCGTACAAAATTCGTCGGTGTACGGGCTTAAGTCCATCTCGTACGTCCGGTAGGGCTCTTCCCACTATCACACTCATGGCGTATTCCAAATAAGACCTTTCCATCTCTTGATGAAGAGCGGTGGGAATAATTTGACCGGTACCTAACAGATTTAGCTGTTTTGCCATGAGTTTCCTATCCTAAAGTTTTGAGCCAAAATTGATTAGGGAGTGCTTTGAGTAGAACAACCTTACTCAAGTTATTCTTAGCATTAAGTGTCCCTTTATTTAAAGACAACTCATTGTAATTAATCTCTATGACAACGGTTTTGATTGTAGAAGATGACCCTATTAATCTTCGGGTTTTTTCCAAAATTTTGACTAAGCGTGGTGGTTTACAAGTAAAAGGAACGGAAAATGTAGAAGAAGTTCTCGCAATTGCTCACTCTGGAGAGATTGACATCATCTTGATGGATGTTTCTCTAGCTAATAGCATCTACCAAGGTAAACCAGTAGACGGAATTAAAATTACTCAAATGTTAAAAGCCGACCCAAAAACCTCTTCCTTGCCAGTGATTCTCGTCACGGCGCATGCCATGCAGGGAGACCGGGAAAATTTTCTCAAGCAAAGCGGTGCCGATGACTACATCTCTAAGCCAATCGTAGATCATCAAAAATTTATCGAGCAGATTTTGTCCTTAGTAGAGAAAAAAGAATAACTCAAAATTAAGCATTTTGGAAATAGCCTCTCTTCTCTGGAACATACTGAACAAATGTTTCTTTATTTATCCTAGGGAGCAGTTTCTGGTTCGGCAGAACTTTTTTGAGAACGAGCTACAACAGCTTGCATTTGGGGTGTGGCAAAAAAATCTTTAGTATCTGCCAAAAGACGTTCTCCCCAAAGATTCTCTTTGAGAAATTCAACGTCTCCATAACGTCCATCGAGAGAAAGTGCCGCTTCTCCTAACTCCAACCCTTTTTCTACCTGACCTTGTTTGAAAAAAGCTACAGCCAGAGCTAGTTGCGGTTCTGCTTGCTGGGCATCGACTTCTAAGGCAGTTTGCCAATGGTCGATTGCTTCATCGATCTGACCTTGTTCGTATTTGATCAGCCCGACATTGTTAATAGCTGGCCAGAATTGTTTTTCTTGGGCAAAGGCTTTTTCGTAAGAAGCGATCGCTTCGGGATATTGGGTTAATTTTAAGTAAGTATTGCCCAGATCGAACAAAGCTTCTGGAGCCTCGTTGTTTATTTTTAAACCCGCTTCTAGTTTTTTAAGGGCGGCTTGATATTCTCCTTTCTGGAAATAAGCATTGCCCAAAGTAAAGAGAATTCCTTCTTGATTGGGTGCCATACCCTCTGCTTTTTCCAGCATCTCGATGCCTTCGTCCAGTTTTTGTTGCTGAACGTAAAGACTGCCCAAAATAAACCAAGCCTCATAATTATTAGGTGCTAACTGGGCTGCTAATTCGGCTCTGGGCAAAGCCAATTGATACTGCTGGAACTCGATCAGTTGGATGGCATCTTGGAGTAGAGCCAAACCTTGTTGCTCTAACCTTTCCGAATCTAGCTTGGGAGTGTAGGGAAGGAGTGCCTGCCCCCTAACAGGAAGAGTTACACTAGAGAGAGTGATACAAGTAAGAAGTGAAATTATCGAGTTAAATTGTAGTCTATTAGGCACGATACCGCCTCAACACGCGCTGATCTAATTCTATAAATAACCTATGTTAATAGTATTTTTGGTCATTTTAAATGTAGTTATGCAGAACAAATAGATTAGAACCTTTATATATTCGGTATTTCACCTCATCGCTAATTAATCGACCTAGTCTTAAATTTAGGTAAACTGAAAGCTAGACGATGTCTACGTATTTATTGCTGTTGTCCGGTCGATTACCGTCGAATAGTGAGGGGCTGTCCCCCGAATTCGATTCGGGACGAGGCTTACAGGGTTCTGAATTAAATTCAGAACACAGCCCCTCGGCTTGTACGCCCCGTCAAATTTACAGAAAGTCGGCGGGAAGCCCATCCCCTTCAAGGGGTAGTAGGGACAGCTGCCCGTCGACTACCGCAAAATCCCCCGTGCTTTGGACCGTTCGGGAACAACCGGAGGATGAGCTTAACGTTTGCCAATTGTTAGTGTGAGATTACTTATGGAACTTCCTGTGTTCGGTAAACTGCATCGTCCTCTCCCTTGGTTAATTGGTTTGATGAGTGGCGGTCTTCTCTTGGTCGGTACTGCCACCTATTTAGTTGTAGAAAATTCTGGCTCTAGACTCAAGCTAGAAGAACTTACCGTTCCCGTAGAAAAACAAAACCTCACCGTACAGATTAGAGCTAGCGGTACGGTAGAACCCATCAGAAGCGTCAATATCAGCCCCAAAAGTCCAGGTCGTCTGGCTAAATTATTAGTCGACCAGGGAGATTCAGTCAAGCAAGGACAGCCTCTGGCAGTGATGGAAAACCTTGAGATTCAGACACAGGGAGCTCAAGCTCAGGCTAATCTCAAACAGGCGATCGCCAGTCTGCAAGAGAGACAAACGAATATTACGGGGGAAATTAATCAGGCTGCAGCCAGATTGAGACAAGCTCAAGCTCAATTAGAGGAGGCAGGAGCCAAAATCCCCAGAGATATAGAACAAACAAGGGCACAACTGCGCTCGGCAGAATCAAGATTGGAATTAACCGAGGCTCGTCTCAAGCGCAATCAATACCTTCTTAAAGAGGGAGCTATCTCTCAAGATCGATTTGACGAAGCCTTTAATGATTATCAAAATGCTCAAGCTAACGTGACAGAAATAGTACAGCGACTAGAACAGTTAAAAAACACTGGTAGTCCCGAGCTCGGTAGACTAGAAGCTGCTGCTGCCGAAGCTCAGTTAGCCTTAGAACAAAGGCAGAGAAGTGCTCGAGACGAGTTGGCTGGGTTACAAGCTGCTGCAGAAGCTTCCCAAGCAGCACTCAAGCAAGTGGAAGTACAGTACGAAGATACTATTATCAAAGCTCCCTTTGGTGGCGTTGTGACCCAAAAATACGCAGTAGAAGGTGCTTTTGTTACTCCTACTACCTCTGCTTCGAGTACGGTTTCGGCTACCTCTGCCTCTATTTTGGCTTTGGCTCAGGGTCTAGAAATAGTAGCTAAAGTGCCGGAAGTGGATATCGGTCAATTACAAACCGGACAGAAGGTTAGAATCGTAGCCGATGCCTATCCCGAGCGCGTGTTTTTTGGTCAAGTCAAGCGCATTGCCCCAGAAGCGATCGTCGATGACAACGTAACTTCTTTTGAAGTCAGAATCGACCTAATAACCGGGCAAGACGAATTACGCTCCAAAATGAATGTCGATGTCACTTTTTTGGGTCAAGAGTTAAGCAATAGTCTCGTCGTTCCTACTGTAGCGATCGTTACTCAAGAAGGACAAACGGGGGTGATGATTCTCGATCGAAAAAACCAACCAGAGTTTAAACCAGTCAAGATCGGGCTTACTATTGGGGATAAAACCCAGATTTTAGAAGGAATAACTACCCAAGACAGAGTATTTATCGATCTGCCCGAACGAGAACAAAAGAAATTGAATCGAGAATCCTAAAAAAATATGAATGTCATCGAAAGCCTAAAAATGGCATCTGCTACCCTAGTAACCAATAAACTGCGTAGTAGCCTGACTATGCTGGGTATTGTGATTGGTAATGCTTCCGTGATTACCATGGTAGGAGTGGGACAGGGGGCACAAAAATTAGCTGCAGAACAATTTGAATCTTTGGGACCAAATGTTCTGTTTGTCGTACCCGGTTCTCAGGAAGAAAGACGAACTAGCTTCAATATACCTAAAACTCTGGTTTGGGAAGATGCAGAAGCGATCGCTACTCAAGTTCCCACAGTTGTAGAAGTAGCTCCCCAGATTAATGCCAATCAATTAATTACTTATCGCAGTCGCAACACAAATAAATCAGTTGTCGGGACTACCCCAGAATTTTTGACAGTGAGAAGTTTTGATGTTGCCCGAGGAAGATTTATTAACAATATCGATCTCCAACGGAACAACCGCGTCGTTGTTTTAGGACCAGAAATAGCCCAGAGACTTTTTGGGCAAAACGATCCTGTAGGCAAGCAAATCAGGATTAAAAATAGTGCTTTTGAAGTTATTGGGGTAATGGCAGCCAAAGGCTCCTTTTTAGGCACCAATCAGGATGAAACTGTCTATATACCCCTGACAACGATGGCAAATCAGATTGTCGGGCGGACTTCTCCCTACGGAACGGAAGTTTCCTTTATTTCCGTCTCTGCCCTAAACGAAAATAGCGTTCGCGCTGCTAAATTTCAAATAGAAAATCTCTTGCGCCTGCGTCACAAAATTACGGACACAGATGATTTTGGCGTTCAAACTCAAAAAGATATTTTGAATATTGTCGGTACCATTACGGGAGCCTTAACTTTTCTCTTAGCGGCGATCGCTGGAATTTCCTTAATAGTTGGCGGGATTGGGGTGATGAATATCATGCTCGTTTCTGTCACGGAACGCACCCAAGAAATTGGTTTGCGTAAGGCAGTCGGGGCAAAAAAACAAGATATTCTCGTTCAGTTTTTGATTGAAGCTACTATTTTGTCTGCGATGGGAGGAATAGTCGGTACTGTCATTGGTATTAGTGCCATTTTAGCCGTTGGTGCTTTTTCGCCTCTGTCTCCTGTGATTTCTCCTGCGGCAATTATTATTGCTGTTAGCGTTTCTGGCGGTATCGGTTTATTTTTCGGCGTTTTTCCCGCTCAAAGGGCAGCTAAACTAGATCCGATCGTCGCTTTGAGGAGTATCTAATTTAAAATAATTTAATTTAAAGAGAAAATAGCAATGAGTGCAATACCAGATACAGATATCAAAGAATTATTGATTAAATTAGAGCAAAATATCCAAGAGATAAAAATTTCTCAAGTTAGAAGTGAAGAAAAACTAGGAGCAATAGAACACAACCTCAGTAATACTAAAGCATCTCTGGAAAAAAGCATTGACGATACTAAAGCATCCCTGGAGAAGAGCATTGACGATACCAAAACATCTTTAGAGAAGAGAATCGACAACACCAATACAACCTTAGACACAAGAATTGACGATACCAAAACATCTTTGGAGAAAAGAATTGAAGATACCAAGACATCTTTGGAGAAAAGAGTCGAAGATACCAAGACATCTTTGGAGAAAAGAGTCGAAGATACCAAGACATCTTTGGAGAAAAGAGTCGAAGATACCAACAAGCGTTTAGATGATATCAACTCCAGGCTGAACATTACTACTATTGGCTTTCTCAGTATCGTTGGTGTATTAGTAACAGGAATTCTTGGAGCAATAGGCAGACTAGTTTTCTTTCCTGGCAATCCTTAAAAATTATCTTCAGAGTAACAACAAGAGTTTAGTGATTCGTGAAATTTGAGCAAAATAATCAATCTTTCAATGTTTGGAACTATAAGCCTTGGTGGTGTCAACCATGGTCGATTTTACTGACCGGAATTTTAATAATAAGTGGAAGTTGGCTGTTAACAAAAACTCTTTGGATTACATTGGGATTATCTGTTCTTATTCTCTTGTGGTGGGGTTATTTTCTCATCTTTTATCCACGATTTATCAGAAGAGTTTTAATGTTTAATGCTTCAAAGGACAAACAATAATTTTGTCAGGGGTTGTGGGATAATTAACAGTGTTTGCAAAAACTAAGAGCAACAACTGTTGTGGGAGTGCGATCGCAAGCGTGAAAGTTTTAGTAGTCGGCAACGGCGGAAGAGAACATGCCTTAGCCTGGACTTTACTTCAATCCCCTAAGGTAAAACAAGTTTTTTGTTGTCCTGGTAATGGCGGTACGGCAACCATGAAGGGCTGCGAGAATTTGCCTCTAGCAGTGGATAATTTTGCAGAAATTGCCCGTGCTGTTAAAGAAAACAATATTTCACTGGTAGTAGTAGGTCCAGAGTTGCCTCTATCCTTGGGCATTACCGATTATCTCCAGCGATATGATATTGAAGTATTCGGACCGACGCAAGCAGGGGCACAAATAGAAGCAAGTAAGTCTTGGGCAAAAGCAATCATGGCAGAAGCTGGCGTACCCACAGCTAAAGCCGAAACCTTTACTGAAGCAGCAGCAGCGAAAGCTTACATCCAACAGCAAGGTGCGCCGATTGTAGTTAAGGCTGACGGTTTAGCAGCGGGAAAAGGAGTAATCGTAGCTGCTACTTTAGAAGAAGCCCTAGGGGCAGTGGATAATTTGTTTAAAGAAGGTTTTGTTAAGCTCGTTATCGAGGAATTTTTATCGGGAGAAGAAGTATCTGTCCTTGCCCTTACTGATGGTAAAAATATCGTTCCTCTCTTGCCTGCCCGAGATCACAAGCGTATTGGGGAAGGAGATACGGGCAAAAATACTGGAGGGATGGGTGCTTATGCCCCTGCACCTTTAGTAACTCCAGAGTTGATGGAACAAATCGAACGAGAAATTTTGCAACCAACGATCGCTACTCTTGGTAAAAAAGGAATTGATTATCGAGGAGTTTTGTACGCTGGTTTAATAATTACACCAGAGGGGGAACCAAAAATTCTAGAGTATAATTGCCGCTTTGGCGATCCGGAAACTCAAGCCGTATTGCCTTTACTAGAAACTCCTTTAGATGAATTATTGTTAGCTTGTGTTCGACAAAAATTGTCACAACAGCCGCCGATTAGATGGAAAGAAGGAAGTGCGGTTTGCATTGTTGCTGCTTCCGGGGGTTATCCCGATGCTTACGAAAAAGGTAAAGTAATTTCTGGCATCGAGCAAGCAGAAGCAACAGGGGCGATCGTTTTTCATGCAGGAACCAAGTTACAAAATAGTCAATTGCTTACCGATGGTGGTAGAGTTTTAGGCATCACTGCTACGGGAACTAACTTTCTAGAGGCGATCGCACGAGTTTACGCCGCAACCGAACGTATCCATTTCGACGGCATCTACTATCGTCCCGATATCGGTCATCGAGTTAATAGGCAATAGAACATTTGGAATTTTGTAGGGATGTAGCATGCTACGTCCCTACGAGCAAATTATGTCCATTAGTCACTGCTCACTAGTTAGTAGCTAATTGATACACTAGAATTGCAAGATTCTATAAAATAATAGAAATCAGCGTAAATTTACTTTGCTTACCTTCGTTAACAAGCTCAGAGAAATTCTTGCCCGTTGGTGGTCGGAGTTCACTCTCCAGACTAAGCTAATGGCGGCGGCTACTTTAGTCGTCTCATTAGTTATGAGCGGTCTGACTTTTTGGGCTGTTAATACTATTCAACAAGAAGCGAGATTGAACGATACCCGCTTTGGCAGCGATCTGGGATTATTACTAGCAGCTAATACTGCGCCTTTAATAGCAGAAAACGATATTTCCGGATTGGCTCGTTTCTCCAGTCGCTTTTTCCAGAGTACTTCTAGCGTTCGCTACATTATTTACGCAGATCGAGAAGGCAAGATTTTTTTCGGTATTCCCTACTCTCAAGCTGAAGGAAAAAATTCTCTGACCCTTGAGCGTCATATTGAACTACCAGACAATTACGCTCAAAATAGCGATCTACCCTTTATTCGTCAACATCTCACTCCCAATGGAGAAGTTACCGATGTCTTCGTACCCCTGCGTCACCGAGGAAAATATTTAGGGGTTCTGGCGATCGGAATTAATCCTAACCCTACAGTAGTAGCATCTTCTAATTTAACTAGAGATGTCACGATTGCTGTATTTATTTCTATTTGGGCAATGGTAATTCTTGGGGCGGTGTTTAATGCTTTAACTATAACCAAACCGATCAAAGAGTTATTGGTAGGTGTCAAAAATATTGCTGCTAAAAACTTTAAACAGAGAATTGACTTACCTTTGGGTGGAGAACTAGGTGAATTAATTGCCAGTTTCAATGAGATGGCAGAACGTCTAGAAAAATACGAAGAGCAAAATATTGAAGAACTGACAGCAGAAAAAGCCAAACTGGAAACTTTAGTGTTCACGATCGCCGATGGTGCAGTATTGATTGACACTGAGATGCAGGTAATTCTTGTCAATCCTACGGCAAGACGAATATTTGGCTGGGAAGGCAAACGAGTCATCGGTGAAAACGTTCTTCACCATCTCCCTTCAGAATTAACAATTAAGCTAACCAAACCCCTCTATCAAGTTCTTAGGGGCAAAGTTTTAGAAAATACAGAAGCGACAGACCAACAAAGCAATATCAAGTCATCTACCCATCAAGAAGATAGTTTTGCTGCTGGAGATGAATTTCGCATAACCTTAACCCAGCCAACTCGACGAACGGTACGCATTCTTTTAACAAAAGTCCTCGATCGCGAACGGGAGAATGTTAAAGGAATCGCTATGACCATACAAGATATTACTCGCGAAGCAGAACTCAATGAAGCTAAAAGTCAATTTATCAGTAATGTTTCTCACGAATTGCGAACACCTCTTTTTAATATCAAATCGTTTATTGAAACTTTATTTGAGTACGGTGAGGATTTAACTGAAGAGCAACGGCGGGATTTCCTAGCTACAGCTAACCACGAAACAGATCGTTTAACCCGCCTTGTTAATGATGTTCTCGATTTATCTCGTCTAGAATCTGCTCGTATCTATAACTTTAGTGCAGTCGATCTAACCCAACTAATCGATCAAACTCTGCGTACTTATCAACTTAATGCTAAAGATAAAGGTATCGAACTCATCCAAGAAATAGAAAAGAATTTACCTCCTGTGGTAGGACACTACGATTTGCTGCTACAGGTACTTACTAATTTAGTTGGTAATGGACTCAAGTTTACCAACCCGGGGGGAAAGGTGACAATTCATGCCTATCAAATACCATTGAACTCCGAACTTTCAGAACAAGTTCCCCAAGTAAGAATTGAAATAGCCGATACTGGAATTGGCATTGCCCCTGAAGACCAACAAGCAATTTTCGATCGCTTTTTTAGAGTAGAAAATCGAGTTCACACTCTAGAAGGAACGGGTTTGGGACTCTCTATCGTCAAAAATATTATTGAAAAACACAACAGTAGAGTTTATCTAAAAAGCGAAGTTGGTGTAGGTTCGACTTTCTGGTTCGATCTACCAGTTTATCGAGAAGAAGATAACTTTTGTTTAAGAGAAAATTCTATCCCCGAAAACGCTAAGCACCTACCCGAGAGCGAGATCGCCAACCAAACTAATTCAGCATCTACCAGTCTATCTTCTAATTAGATTGAAGGGTGATTATGACGCTGATAACCACTAAAGTGGCTATTATCAGTAGTCCCCGATTTCTTCTACACCAAGCTTGAAACTTTTTGATAGGATTGCCAGATGAGGGTAATCGAAATTCTTCTACTAAAGGAACAGATTTATCGTGGAAGAGAGTGCAAGTTTTGGCATAAGGACGTTGCGGAAAATTGCAGCTATCATCTTCGTCATAGATACAGCGATCGCACAAATAAGTTGTTTCTGTCGCCTGATAAAGGGGTATTCCAGGATGTCCGAAAGCTTTAAGTTGATTACCGCAATGGGGACAATTGATTGCTTGAGCTTTAACAGGTTGATGACAGCGGGGACATGTAGTCATGATCGAAACTAAACCAGCAAGACACCTTCGATCTTTATCTTGCCACTTCTGGAAACTTACGTATCTGATATTCTCTAGTTTCAATCATTTCATAAGGAGTTACTCCCATCGCTCTAGCAAATTTTCGTTCCGTTTCCTCTAAAATCTCTTGGGGAACAGATTTCCACTGTTGGCGAGTTTGCCAACGAATCACCATCGTAACTTGGTCTAAGGCTGTGGGATCGAGCCAAATTTCTTTACCGATAAAGCCTGGATAAGTTACTAGCAGGGCAGTCCAGACTTCGTTATCTTTTTGAATAAATTTTTCTCGCGACTCGGGATCTACTTTAAACTCAAGCCATTCAATGACCATTTTTATTTCTCTACCAACTAAAAAAATATTTTACGATTAATTCTTCGATCGATTAGTTCGCCTTCGCCAATAAATTAGTTAGGGAGTTAACTTCGGTAAAATTGAAAAAGTCCTAAGTTAGTTAAATTAAAAAATTCTAAACACTATCTGGGTAAAAAAAATTTTAGACAGAAAATTGCTTTATGTTTGATGCTCTCGCCGAACGCCTAGAAGATGCGTGGAAAAAACTACGCGGTCAAGATAAGATAAGTCAATCCAACATTCAAGATGCCTTAAAAGAGGTACGTCGCGCCTTACTATCGGCTGATGTCAATCTACAAGTCGTCAAAACTTTTATCGCCGATGTCGAACAGAAGGCTTTGGGGGCAGAAGTTATTTCCGGGGTCAACCCCGGTCAACAATTTATCAAAATAGTCTATGACGAATTAGTCAAAGTAATGGGGGAAAGTAATGTTCCCCTAGCCAAAGCAGACGAACCGCCAACCGTTATCCTGATGGCAGGATTGCAGGGTACGGGTAAAACCACCGCCACGGCTAAACTAGCCCTGTATTTGCGCAAGCAAAAACGTAGTTGTCTGATGGTAGCAACCGACGTATATCGTCCTGCGGCGATCGACCAATTAATTACTCTGGGTAAGCAAATTGACGTTCCCGTGTTTGAGATGGGAGCAGATGCCGATCCGGTAGAAATTGCCCGTCAAGGGGTAGCTAACGCTAAAGAAAAGGGGCTCGATACGGTTATTATCGATACTGCCGGACGACTGCAAATCAACGAAGAGATGATGGGAGAATTAGCCCGCATCAAGAAAGTTGTACAACCTCACGATACCTTACTAGTAGTAGATGCCATGACGGGACAGGAGGCAGCGAACCTCACCCGTACCTTCCACGAACAAATAGGTATTACAGGGGCAATTCTAACCAAATTGGATGGGGATAGTCGTGGCGGTGCAGCCCTATCCGTACGGCAAGTTTCCGGACAACCGATTAAATTTGTTGGCCTGGGGGAAAAAGTTGAAGCCCTCGAACCTTTTTATCCCGATCGCCTCGCCTCGCGCATCCTCAACATGGGGGATATTCTTACCCTGGTAGAAAAAGCCCAAGAAGAGTTGGACTTAGCCGACGTAGAAAAAATGCAGTCGAAAATGATGGAGGCTAAGTTTGACTTTAACGACTTTCTCAAACAAATGCGCTTGCTCAAAAATATGGGTTCTCTTGGGGGCGTTCTCAAGCTAATTCCCGGCATGGGTAAACTAAGCAGTGCGGATCTAGAAAAAGGGGAAACTCAACTAAAACGTACTGAGGCGATGATCAACTCCATGACCAAAGAAGAGAGGACAAATCCTCAGTTACTCGCTCAGTCTCCCAGTCGTCGTCGTCGCGTGGCTAGAGGTTCTGGCTATGAAGAAAATGATGTAACTAAACTGGTGAAAGACTTTACCAAGATGCGATCGCTGATGCAGCAAATGAGTAGAGGAGGAATGCCGTCTATGCCAGCCATGCCTGGAATGGGGGGCATGCCCGGGATGGGCGGTATGGGCAATCCTTTTGGTGGTGGCGCACAGATGCCAGGTTTCCGTGGCTATCAAGGCGGCTCGAAAAAGAAAAAGAAAAAAGGGAAGAAAAAGAAAGGTTTTGGCTCTGTTTAGGCTCTTGAAATTCTTACAAAATTTTCTAGTTATCAAGTTGCTAAATAGTTCAGTAACTTGATAACTGTTACGATCTCGAAATGCCTGCCTAAGTTTCTCATTTTCCTTCTTCTGACTTCCTTTCAGCAAAGCTGGTTGCCAGGTCAACTACCCACCGCTAATGGCTAAGAGCAATTTAGCGGGGGCTTGCAAAGAACTAAATGCCAATTAGTTCCAGCAGGACAAAACAGTTGTCTAGCCTGTGCGGAAAACGTAACCTGAGCTAACTG
>JADEWQ010000072.1 GCA_015207585.1 Pleurocapsales cyanobacterium LEGE 06147
TGCTGTTTTAAGAGTTTTTTCAGGCTTGATTCTGATTCGGCTATTTCTATGCGGACTACTCCTGACATTTTTTTAGTGCTAACTATTCTTTAACTATTTGTAGCATTCTTTTTTCTATTTCATATAACAAAAAGATAAATAATTTTTTTCTTAGTGATGAATCAACCCTTTCCTCAGTGTGCTAATTTACCAAACCAGGTTAATAGCCTATTAGATTTACTAAAACAAGAATCGGCTTTAAACCGACAACAAAATACGGCAGTCATAGAAGCATCTTTACAAAAAGCGATCGCGCCTAAGTTTGAACTTGTCTTTGCGGGTGCTTTTAGTGCAGGAAAATCGATGCTGATTAATGCACTGTTAGAGAGAGAACTACTTTATAGTGCCGAGGGGCACGCCACGGGTACGGAATGCTATATCGAATATGCCAAACCTATGCCAAACCGGATCGAGAAAGAGTGGTTTTGACTTTTTTAAACGAAGCAGAAATTCAAGAACAAGCAGTTGCTCTTTGTCAGCGTTTGGGGTTTAATACCGATGCTAACATCGATCGACCAGAAGTAATCGATCTACTGGATCGAGGTTGTCAAGCAATTATTGCCAAAGAAGGCGGGGAAAGTAAATCGGAACGTGCCAAACAAGCAAAAGCTTTACTGCTATTATTAGATGGCTATGTTAGTAATCGCGATCGCTTTGGTTTAGATTCTCTTTTTGCAGAAAGCGTCAAAGGTATTGGTGGCGAAGAAGAAACTCCTCAATTTGTCAGCGAATTTAATAATTACTGTGCCAATTCTGGCAAGCTTACCCGTACTAACTTCCAAGTTTCTGTCAACAGTTACGAAACTCCCAATGAAAATTACACTCGCATTCTCAACCAATGGGGTACGCCTTTAATCGAACAGTTAATTACCGATAGCGGGATTGAAGAATTTCGCATGGCGATTACCCGTTATCTCACAGAAGAAAAACGTCCCCAACTGTTTGCCACTCTTGCTGACGACTTGCAACCTCTATGCATCACTCTCAAAAAACATTATCTGGATATATTGCGAGAATTAGACAGTCAACCTCGCGAAATTGAAGCGATGAAAGCGCAGGAATTGACACAACTCAATCAACAACTCCAGCAAGTTGGCAAAGACTTTTTGCGACACATCGAGAATGAAGTCAATCTAGTAGTAACCAACGGCGATTCGGCTTTTGAAGAAGACTTTCGCAAACTGAAAGCTAAGATGGTAAGTCGCCTCGACGAGTTATTACAAACCTTCTCTGTAGCTAATGCTTACAGTCGCGCTACCCATTCTCATCCTCGCAATGCTACTGCACCCTTAATTGCTGTTTTAGTCGAAGCCTTATATTATCTCGCCAATGAATTAGAAGAAGTACTGGTAGAAGCATCGCAAATGGTAGTTAGTAGCTTTTGTCAGCGTTTACTAGAGCGAGTCAAACAAGCAGAATACTATCGCAAATTATATCGCTTACTCGATAACGATAGCGGCATAGAAAATCAACTAAAACAATTAGAAGAAAAATTAATTTATGCTTTAGTTAGTGAAGCTAGAACTGAATGCGATCGCTATGTCAGAGAAAGTCCTCGTTTTTATGACGAAGGAACATTTTCAATTTATCAATTTCGGCA
Organism: Pleurocapsales cyanobacterium LEGE 06147; assembly: GCA_015207585.1. Taxonomy (GTDB): domain Bacteria; phylum Cyanobacteriota; class Cyanobacteriia; order Cyanobacteriales; family Xenococcaceae; genus LEGE-06147. The sequence continues at coordinate 1,640 of JADEWQ010000072.1, forward strand.
GACTTTACAACAGATTTCCCAAGGTTATGACTGCGAAAGTATGGTAGAAGCAGAACCAGCAATTCGACAGTTATTAAAGCTGGATTTTGAACCCAAAGTTTCTACTACCATCCGCCGCAATTTTCGTCAGACTATCAATCAAACTTTAAAGACACAATTGTTACCCATGGCGGAAAAGCAAGCAGATAAAATCTTACAATATCAGTAATTTACAAACCCTTTGTGGCATCTGCAACCAAAAGAAAAAGCATCATTTAGATGCTCGCTTTAATCGTTATTTTGAACTCTGAGTTTTATGAAAATAAAACTCTTGGCTAAACTTTTATCTTGATATCTTGCAACATTTTAAAAACTAAGGACGACACCTAATCATCCTCATCCTCATCATCGCCTTCTATTTCGCCACCTTGCTGATTGCCTCCCTCCTCTTGCTCTTGTTCTCCTTCCCCTCCCGGGAATTGACAGCTAGTTAATCCAACACCACTAACTAACAAAGCAAAAGAACTAAAGACAATTGCGATCGCTTTTTTCCAATTCCAGCTTTTGATCGACATAAATAAGAACGTCTGTTAATTCTCAGTTTCTAAAATCATACGATAAAAAGTTAAAAAAGCTGGAAAACTATTTTCGTTTCCAGCTTTATATGAATATTCAGAATGACAGAATGATAACAGAAAAATTGTTTAGTACAAACCAAGCCAATGCAAAATACCTTGCCCTGTTGTTAGCTCGATAATTACTGCAGCTAGGAAGCCAATCATAGCAAGGCGACCATTCCAGATTTCTGCACTGGGGTTAGAACCAAACTGAAACTTGGTTGCAAACTCTCCATATTTGCGATCGGCTTGTTGAGAATAATAATCGGTGTTAGATGTAGGCTCCATGTTTACTATCCCTTAGCTTCAAATTACTTTACATTACTTAATATAATAAAACTTTTTCTTGGGAGTGTCTACCGATAGATAGAGATAGGAGAGAGTGTTCGCAAAAAATATCGTTTGGTTACCCGTTAAATGGCAGCAGAATTACCTAATTAATTTAATCGATCGCAACCATCACATCAGATGCCTTAATTAATGCGTAAGCATCGCTGCCTTCTTTAATTCCCAGATTCTCAGCAGAAGATTTGGTAATAATTGAGGTAACCTCAACTCCAGGTGCAATTTCTATAGTCACTTCAGCGTTTACCGCTCCAAACACGATTTTTTTGACTTTTCCTTTGAGAAGGTTACGAGCACTAACTTTCATAGATATTCCTCACTTTTTTAGCTAATTTTACAGAAACTCTAAACAATTCACGCATTCACCCATTAATCGCTGACAGCATTAATAAACAACCCAATTTCGTTCGCTACGTTCTTTTCCACTTCTTTCTAGCAGCTAATCGTGCATCAATTTGATTCGATCTGATTGCTTGATTTGGATTACCTACTAAACTTAACAATTCCTCGATAGTTAAGTTGCGTTTGACTTGAGTGGAAAAATGCCTAACCACTTCCAAGACAAACTGAGTTTCTTCTTTGTCTAATGTAATGCCACAAGAGACTAACATTTGTTGCAGTAGATTTCTGCCTGAATGTTTTCCTAACAGTAGGCGACGCTGACGGCCAACTACTTCCGGGTTAAAAGGTTCATAGGTGTTGGAATTTTTCAGTACGCCAGCAGCATGAATACCAGATTCGTGAGCAAAAGCATTTTCGCCGACGATCGCTTTCCAAGGAGGTAAATTGCTCTTAGAAGCTGCCGCAACCAGTTGAGATAATTCCCAAAAACGAGAGGTATCGACACCGAGTTGAATACCGTAAATCTGTTTGAGTGCCATAACTACTTCTTCCAAAGCCGCGTTACCAGCCCTTTCCCCCAAACCGTTGACCGTAGTATTGACCGATTTTGCGCCTGCTTTAATGCCTGCGAGAGCGTTAGCAGTCGCCAAACCTAGATCGTTATGGGTGTGCATCTCGATCGGAATTGACAGATTCAACATCAATTTATTGACTTTTTGATAAGTACTAAACGGATCTAGAACGCCTACCGTATCGCAAAAGCGAAATCTTGATGCACCCCAAGATTGAGCGAGTTGCGCGATATCCAAAAGAAATGATTCGTCGGCGCGAGAAGAATCTTCGCCACCTACAGAGACATACAAACCGCGATCGCGGGCATAAGAGATAGTATTTTTAAGTCTTGCTATCATTGCCTCTCTCTGCCCTTGAAACTTGACCCCAATCTGAATTTCCGAAATAGGAACAGAAATATGTACCCTTTTTAAACCACAGGATAGAGAAGCATCGATATCGGAAATAACAGCTCGATTCCAACTAAGGAACTTAGCTTTCAATCCTAAATTATTAAGGGTGGCGATCGCCTGCATTTCTTCTTTTCCCATAGCGGGAATACCAACTTCTAATTCTGGCACTCCCATCGAATTTAAAAGGGTAGCGATCGCGATCTTCTCTTCTAAGTTAAAAGCAACACCTGCTGCTTGTTCGCCATCTCTTAGGGTTGTATCATTTATTTGGATGTCGTTCATAATCAATTTTCTCGCTACCCGCATCCCAAACCATCGCCACCACAACCCGACCCCTTGACCTGACCTACAAGTTGGCGTTTACCCTTTAGTTTTGACAGATCGCCGCCTTGATAAACTGACTTTAGTCCCTCTTCAATAAAGCCACTCATCTCTACTGGCAGTACGCCACACCTAGTTAGAATCTCCTTGGGATTATCGCCGATGCTATTGGCTAGCACTGCGCGACAATCTTTAAAGAGGTCTGCTAGTTTTTGCCACCGTTCAAATCCCTTTCCCTTTTCGGGAGCTAGACGTTCTTCTACTAAGTGGAAACCTCCGTCGGTCTTTTCCCAAATCTGAAATTGCTCGGCTTGACCTAGATGTTGATTGACAAGAATTCCCTCGTAGGAGGCAACTGCCACATAGGGACGATTCTTTGACTCTAGGGGAACTGCCTTCTGAGAACAGGCAATCAAACAGCCGTGAAACTCTTCCGACTGGTCTGCCCCTAACAACCCCACCGCATCAGCCCGACAGCGCGTGCAGTGACGCATTTGGGGGAGATATTGCTCGCATTCCTTACGGATTTTTGCCATCGTTAAAGCATCGGGTTCGTTCAAATCTGCAAAAGGAGTATCTGCGGTGGGATACATTGCCATCGCATTAAAAAGATCTGCTCCCAACTCTGCCATCTTCTTGGCTACTTCGACAGCATGATGGTCATTAATACCCGGAATGATAATGCAATTGATTTTGACAGTAATTCCTGCTGCCTTGAGTCCCTTCACTGCAGCAAGTTGTCGCTCTAGCAACAGTTCGGCTCCTTTGCGTCCCTGATAAACTCTCTTGTCATCCCGCACCCAACGGTAGACCTTGCGAGTAATCTCGGGGTCGATCGCGTTGATAGTTACGGTGACATGAGAAACCTCAATTTTGGCAATTTCTTCTATATATTCCGGTTTTAAACCTAATCCGTTAGTTGCCAAACACAAAATTAATTCGGGATATTTCTGGCGCAGCAAGCGCATAGTTTCCAAAGTTTCCTCGGGATTGGCAAACGGATCTCCAGGTCCGGCGATACCCGCAACAGTGATACGCGGTTCTTTTGTCAGTACTTTCTCCATATAAAGGACAGCTTGCGCGGGAGAGAGAATCGTACTGGTTACCCCGGGACGGCTTTCATTAACACAGTCATACTTGCGATTACAATAATTGCATTGAATATTGCATTTAGGCGCGACTGGAAGGTGAACCCTGCCAAATTGTCCCTTCACCTTGACATTGAAACAAGGATGTTGTTCATAATTAATTGCTATAGTCATAAAACTTTCTCCTCTTTATTCAATTACCAGTTATCAGTTATCAGTCAAGAAGTCACCAAGTCAGGAGTCAGTGGAAGATTAAGAGAAATAGGGAAGTAGAGAGGTAGGGAAAAACTCTCCCCAATTCCCAATTTCCCGCTCCTCCCCAATACCCGAAGGGAGTCAGGAGTCAGAATTCAAGAGTTATGAGTTTTGAGTGTTGAGTTATGAATTAAGAAGAAATTGTATTTATAATTCAAAATTCAAAACTCAAAATTTTCTATTCCCTATTCACTGCTCACTGATAACTAAATTAGAGATAGCCATAGCCGATGGTTGAATTAGCTTGCTTTTTCTCGATAATGGCGTTAACAATTTGGTCTAGCAGGCTTTGGGTACCGCGATAACCTAGGTGTAAGAGTCGCTGTCCGCCAAAGCGATCGTGAATGGGAAAGCCAGCGCGAATCAGAGGAATTTGATGCTTGCGGGCAATAGGGTAGCCTTTGCTAGTGCCAATTAGAAGATCGGGTTCGAGACTTTCAATTTCTTCGGCAATTTCATAGAAATCGAATCCTTCTTTAACTACTGGCGGTTCGCCTAAAATATCTGAAGTAACGGCGGCGATCGCTTCCTCAAAATGTCCGCTATGGCCTCCCGAAGCACACAGCACGGGTTGAATGCCGATTTCTGCCAAAAACGCCGTCAGTCCGACAACTAGGTCTTCTTCTCCATAGACTACCGCTCGCTTGCCAAAGATATATTTGTGTCCGTCTACATAGGCATCTACCAGCCTGCCTCTTTCTAGTGCATATTTTCTAGGAGTAGGACGACCAGAAACTGCTTCTAACACATCAAAAAAGCGATCGCTTTCGCGGATGCCTATCGGCATTCCCAGAGAGTGCAACGGTACTCCAAAACGTTCCTGTAGCAATTTACCTCCAGTAGAACCGGAGCGTTGTAAAACTTGACCAAACTCGATAGTCTTGCTGGAATTGCCCATATTTCTAATAGCAGCAATAGGGGTTCCACCTTCGGGGATTTTCTCGTAATCTAGTTGAGCCGGAGCATCTAAGGTTTCGGATATATCCGGCAGCACCGTTCCAGAAATCTCAAAATCTGCCAAAATTTCTTTTAAATGGCGGATATCGGCAGGAGAACACAATCCAGGAAGAAGATTAATTAGATTGGGTACGCTTTCCTTATCTTCTTGCCTTGTAGCCAACTGGTCGATGACTGCCTTCACCGTGGCATGAAAGCCTTCCATATGGGTACCGCCGTAGCTAGGAGTAGAGACATTGACTAGAGTAGGCAACTGGCGATCGCCAAATTCAATCTGAAATTCTTTCAACAGTCTGGGAACGTCATCGCCAATGGTTTCAGTCAGACAAGTGGTGGCAATGCCAATGACTTTGGCACCGTATTTGTCCATGACATTGAGAATACCTTTCATGAGATTGGGACCGCCACCATAAACCGCATGTTTTTCACTCAAAGAAGACGAGGCAATATCAATCGGTTCGCGGAAGTGGCTGATGATATAACGCCGCATATAAGTAGCACACCCTTGAGAACCGTGTAAAAAAGGAGCGCATCCTTCGATTCCCCGAAAAGCAATGCAAGCACCTAGAGGTTTACACAGCTTGCAAGCATTGGTGGTGGAAACGTAAGGCTCTGTCTTCTGTCTGATTTTTAATTTCTTGCTCATGGTTCGAGATAGTTAGCAAATAGCTTTCGGCAGGAGTCAGAAGTCATGCCAAATTGGATTCAAAGGTGTAGTTAATTTAGTCTCACGCAAAGACGAGGACTGGGGGACGGGGCGTACAAGCTCTGGAGGAAACCTCCAGAGACAGCCCCTTGCGAACCCCTTCGCCCCATTGAAGTCCGTAGCAAAGGAGAGGCAGCGCGTTGCGGGGGTTCCCGAGGGGCTGTCTGCCGAATTTAGTTCGGCAGTTTATACGCCCCGTCCCGTTGTAGCGACTGCCGTCGCAAAGGTTTTAAACTCAATTCACGCCGATTGTATTTCTCTTTACTGCCTTATCTCTCGTCGAGGCACAAATCGCCACACGGGTGACATGACGGTAGCATGTACTTCTTTGGCAAAATTGAGCATGCCGACAAAGCCTTCTAAAGCTTCTTTGCGTTCGTGGTTGTGATCGCAAAATCCCAGTCCGAGTTTGTAGGCGATGGGACGTTCTTTGACACCACCGACAAAGATGTCTACGTCTTTTTCTTTGAGAAAGGCAGAAAGTTCTAAGGGGTTAGAGTCGTCGACAATAATGGTGCCTTCGTCGGTGACTTCATGTAATTCTCGGTAGTCTTCGCTAGTTCCTGTCTGCGAACCTACCATCACTACTTCCATTCCCAACAGGCGAAAGGCTTTAACTAGAGAGAAAGCTTTAAAAGCACCGCCGACGTAAATAGCGGCTTTTTTGCCCTGGAGATCTTGACGATATTTTTGCAACTGGGGATAGAGAGTTGAGAGTTCCTCGCGTACGATTTGCTGGGCGCGGTGGAGGATTTCGGAGTCATCTTTAAAGAAGTGGGCTACTTTATAAAGGGCTTCTGCCATATCTTCGATGCCAAAGTAGGAAACTCTAACAAAGGGAATGTCGTAGTCTTCCTTCATCATTTTGGCTAAATCCATTGTTGCCCCAGAACATTGCACCACATTGAGGGCTGCACCGTGCGCTCTAGCTATATCTCCGACTCGACCATCCCCCGTAATGTTTGCCACTACCTCGATGCCCATGCGTTCAAAATACTCTCGGATAATCCAGATCTCTCCAGCCAGGTTAAAATCGCCCAGAATATTGATACTGTGGGGAGAAATTTCTGTCGTGTCTCCGGTTCCTACCAGACGGAACATGGCTTTACAAGCGGCATTGTAGCCCGCACGTTTATTGCCTTTAAAGCCTTCGGACATGACCGGAATTACGGGAATGCCTTTCTCTTGACTGGCCTTCTTGCAAATGCCTTCTAGATCGTCGCCGATGATACCGACAATGCAAGTCGAATAGACAAAAGCTGCGTTAGGATGATGGCGATCGATTAGTTCGTGCAAGGCTTGAGTAAGTTTTTTCTCGCCGCCGAAGATGACATCCCGCTCTTGTAAATCGGTAGAAAAACTCAGTCGGTGCAGTTCGGGACCGGAAGAAAGTGCCCCCCGAATATCCCAGGTATAAGCCGCACAGCCAATAGGACCGTGTACCAGGTGAACTGCGTCGGCAATGGGATAGAGGACAACCCGAGAACCGCAAAAAACACAGGCTCTTTGACTGACAGCACCCGCAAGACTTTCCTTATTGCAGGCTAGCTCAAAAGGTGCATCTCCTTTACGATGAATTTGCTTAGCGCGTTCTTGGAAGATAACTTCGTTCATTGTTGCTCGTTCCTCGTGTATTACTTTCTCTTCTTCCCATCACCCCATTACTCGATCTCGTCATGACTTTTAATCGGCAAAAAGATATTCCTTAGCAGGTTGTCCCTCTTCTAAAGCATCGAGGATTTCGTCAATCGCCTCTTCATCGACCTCTCCGTACCAATAGTTATCGGGATAAATCATCATTACCGGTCCGCGGTCGCAGAGTTTCATACAGCCAGTTGAAGAGACAAGAACATCATCCAAGCCGCGATCGACTAGTTCGGATTCAAGATATTGAATCAGAGAAGTAGAATTTTTGCGATTGCATATCCCCTGGGCTTCACCTTTGGTTCTAAAAGAAGCACAAACAAAAATGTGATGTTTTGGCTTTTGCAATTTACCCATTTTAGCTTCCTCCTTTTCAGTTATTCAGTTATCAGATTCAGATATTGGGTGATAGGTATAGGACTTAAGCACAGCCACTGACTCAAAATTTGGTTAAGCTAACTCATTTCAATGGGTTTGAGCTTTGAACCGGAACTTTAGTTCACAGCAAACTGTGTAAGTCCTAGGTATTAGGTGAGAGTTAACGACCGAGTCGATCGACCAAATTGAAAACCTAATACCTAAGAGTTAATAACTGTTCACTGCTTACTGATAACTGTTAACTGTTTACAGCACTAACTCAAACACTTCATCGGGGTCGTCGCGGTCTTTGCGTTCGAGTAGGGTGTTGATGATGTTGCACAATAGGTGCATGCTGCCTCGATAACCAACGCTGGGAAAGTAGCTGTGACCGACGCGATCGAGGATCGGCCATCCGAAGCGAACTAAAGGAATATCTTCAGCACGAGCAATATACTTGCCATAGACGTTGGAAATTAGCAGGTCTACAGGCTCGTTCTTAATCAGCTGATGCAGATAGAACAAGTCCGTATCCGCTTTGACAATAGCTTCGGGGACAGTTTCTTGGAGGATTTCTTTACAGCGAGTCTCAAAATACCGCGAAGGCGTACCTGTAATTACATACACGGGTCTGGCACCGCAACTAATCAGAAACTCAGTGACGGGAACCAATTGGTCGGGGTCGCCGGATAAAGCTACTCGCTTGCCATACAAATATTGCTGCCAGTCGGTCATGATATCCACGAGTCGTCCGCGATCTTCTACTAGGGATTCTGGGGGTTCGACTCCGGTAACTTCCATTACTGCCTGGACAAAGCGATCGGTTGCCGCAATACCGATAGGTAGATCCAGCAACTGGTAGGGTACTTGGCACTTCTTCTCCAGTTCGACTGCTGCTGCCTTACTCGCCTCTGGTCCTAAAGCTAGGGTGGCGAGACTGTTGCCCGTAGTCCTGAGTGCTTCTACGGTGGTTCCCCCCTTGGGATACATATGAAATTCACCTGTTTGGGGAGTATCGACCACCTCAGACGTATCGGGGAACACTACTGCTTCTACACCTAGAGTTTTCAGCATTTGCTTTAGATGCCGCGTGTCAGATGGTTCCACATAGCCAGGAATCAGATTGATCTGGTTTTTGGCAGTATCGGTCTTTGTGGATAGATATGTGACCATTGCCTTGGTCATGTTCGACCAACCAGCAATATGTGTACCGACGTAGCTGGGAGTATTGGCATGAATGACTACTTTGTCTTCCGGGATAATGCCACTTTCACGGGATTCTCGGATTAGGGTGGGAATGTCATCACCTATGGTTTCCGATAAGCAAGTAGTATTGATCGCGATTACATCTGGGTTGTACAGCTTGTACATGGTAGTGAATGCCTGTCTAAGGTTGGCACCACCACCAAACACCGCCGAACCTTCTGTGAAGGAACTAGTAGCTGCCATAATTGGCTCTTTATAATGGCGGGTTAAGTGGGAACGATGATAGGCACAGCAGCCTTGAGAACCATGAGAATGGGGCAAACAGCCATGAATTCCCAGGGCGGCATACATTGCACCAATAGGCTGGCAAGTTTTGGCGGGATTAATCCGCAACGCTTTGCGATCGACAATTTCTTTGGGGGTCGCTTCTAACATGATCCTTTCTCCTCTTTATTCAGTTATCAGTAGTAGGGGCGTGCACCGCTAGACTTCGTCACCCTGCGAACGGTGAGGGTCAATCGCCCGTATAGGGTAGGGTTGAAGATTAGAGAGATAGGAAAAAATTCTCCCCAATTCCCAATCCCCCTAAGTCCCTATTTCCCAAACTCTTCCGTGAAGTAAATACTGATAACTAGTTCACTAATTATTGCCAGGGGGCTTTGACATATTTCCAAGCGGGACCATTAACGCGCAGGTCGATGTCCTGGGCAAAGTTGACTGCGCCTCGGAAACCGGCAAACGGTCCACCGTAGTCGTAGCTATGCAATTGTTTGGAAGGTACGCCAAACTTCTCGATTATGTACTTGTCTTTGATGCCAGAACCAATTAAGTCGGGTTTGAAACGCTTAATCAGTATGTCAAGTTCGTGGTGAGAGATGTTGTCTACTAATAAAGTCCCTTCACCCATGTCAGGCATCATGCCTTCATATTCACCAATAACCTTTTCTTCCCGCAACTGTTCCAGAACGTTCACGGGTCGGGTAGGTTTGTACCGTTCGGAATCTGGTTCGATCTCTAACTCTTCAATGTTACGACTGTCGGCATCGACCTTAATTTTTGGCAATGCCTGCCGTCCTTCATAGTCGTCGCGATGAGCGAATTCATACCCTGCTACAATAGTCTTCATACCAAGATCGGCGAAAAGTTCTTGGTAGTGGTGGGCGCGAGAACCACCAACAAACAGAAAAACTGTTTTACCTTCTAGGCGCTTGCGATACTCGGCGATTTGAGCTTCTGCAAGCGCTACTTCTTCAGCCAGGACTGCTTCTATTCTGGCAGTGAGGTCGGGATTATCGAAGAACTGGGCAATTTTGCGCAGGCTCTTGGCGAAAGCATGGATGCCAATAAGATTGACCTTAATCCAGGGAACGCCAAATTTGGTCTCCATCATCGTCGCCATGTAGTTGATGGAACGATGGCACATCACCAAGTTTACCTTTGCCAAGTGAGCTTGAGTTGCTTCGTCGTAAGAACCATCACCACTAAATTTGGCAACAACTTTGATACCGCATTTTTCGAGGACGCGCTCGATTTCCCAGGCATCGCCGCCGATATTGTACTCGCCCATGATGTTGACGGTGAAACCTTCGATTTCTTCGGTTTCGGTATCTTTGCCAATCCAGTTTTTAAAGAAGCCATTGTTGGCAATGTGGTGACCGGCTGACTGGCTGACCCCTTTATAGCCTTCGCAGTTAAAAGCTACCACGCTAATTCCTAGCTTCTGACTCATCTCTTTGGCAGCACCCTGGATGTCGTCGCCAATTAGCCCCACCGGACAGGTAGAGTGGACGGTGATTGCTTTGGGCTTAAAGGTATCGAAAGCTTCTTGAATGGCTGTCTTCAATTTGCCGACTCCACCGAAAACGATATCGTGTTCGTTGAGATCGGTCGAGAAACTGTAGTTAATAAAGTCCAGACCTTCTTCTCTCGGTTTAAACTGGTTGCGTCGCGTCATCCAGGCATAGTAAGAACAGCCAATCGGACCGTGAACGATATGAACCATATCTCCAAAAGGTCCGACGACTACACCTTTACAACCTGCATAAGCACAACCCCTTTGGGTGATAATGCCAGGAGTTGTTCGCGCGTTGGCTGCGATTTCTTGGTCTTGAGATGAATCGCGGACAACAATATGTTGACTGCGTTTTTTGGCAACTTTCTTGGGATAGGCTTCAACAATTTCTTCAACTGTTGTCTCTGTTTGTTCCTTACTAATAGGAGACGAGGACAACATCACGTTTTGGTTTGCTTGCGCTGCCTGGAGTTCTAACTCAGTTTTGGGTAAATGGGTATTCTCAGTCATAATAAATCTCCTCTGTTGTCAGTTATCAGCGATCGGCTATCATTGCGTGGTTTATTGTTTGCTGATAACTGTTTGCTGATTCTTTACTGGATTGACCAGTCATTTCATCAACAGCGCGATCGCCAATTTCGCCACTGCTTACTCGAACGGCTTCTTCAATCGGCAAAACAAAGATTTTGCCATCTCCGGGAGTGCCCGTTTGATTGATGGCGATTAGCGTTTCGACAACTTTAGACACCTTATTATCGGGGACGATTAAACTAATCAAACGCTTGGCTATCAACTGAGGTCCGCGAACTAGCATGGATAAGACATCGCTGCTATCTTCTGGGCGATCGTCTAAATTAGCGCAGAGTTGAAAGTCCACTGCTTGCCGTCCTCGACCGGTAACTTTCAGTACGTTTAAGGCGGGAAAGCCTTCTTTTACTAATGCCTCTTTAGTTGAGGTAATTTGATTGGGTCTGATTATCGCCATTACTTCTTTCATGGCTACCTCCTGAAATTAGAGGATTTTACCTCGGGTTTAACTTGGTTACTGCAGGATAACCTTCATTCCAAAGTGCTTGCATCACCTCGGCAGCTTTTTCGGGTCGAATAATTGCTCTAACCATAATGGTCATGGTAATCACCTCCTATTAAAATATCGATGACTTCTACTCTCCGAGAAGCCTTACGGGCAAGAAGACAGTGCATATACACGCTGTTACCAAGGTTACCAACTATGCACTACCATTTTCTAGTGATTAACGATTAACCGTACAAGCCAAACTTAACGAGTAGTTTTTCGAGTTCGTCATTGGTCATTGGGTTAGGAATGACTTGGTTGGTATTTTCGTCAATTGCTTTGGCAAGGTTGCGATAGTGCTGTGCTTGCTCGCAATCCGGATCGTATTCGATCACGGTCTTACGGTTGAGTTCTGCCCGTTGCACCATATTATCTCTGGGCATGAAGTAGATCATCTGGGTTCCGAGGGCATCGGCAAGGGCAGTAATTAAGTCGGCTTCGCGATCGACTTTGCGAGAGTTACAGATTAAGCCGCCCAAGCGAACTCCTCCTGAATCAGCATACTTTTTAATGCCTCGGCAAATGTTATTGGCGGCGTACATTGCCATCATTTCGCCGGAAGTAACAATGTAGATTTCTTGAGCTTTGCCTTCGCGAATGGGCATGGCAAAACCACCGCAGACTACGTCTCCGAGTACATCGTAGAAGGCATAGTCTAACTTTTCATCCTCATCATATGCACCGAGTTGTTCGAGCATACTGATAGAGGTGATGATGCCACGACCGGCACAACCTACTCCTGGTTCGGGACCGCCAGATTCTACGCAGAGAGTGTTGCCAAAGCCTTGTTTGCGGATATCTTCTAGTTCGACATCGTCCCCTTCTTCCCTGAGAGTATCTAGTACACTTTTTTGGTGTAAACCGCCAAGAAGTAAGCGAGTGGAGTCAGCTTTAGGGTCACAACCAACAATCATCACCTTGCGACCGAGTTCTACTAATCCAGCCACGGTATTCTGAGTGGTTGTAGATTTCCCAATACCGCCTTTACCGTAAACAGCAATCTTCCTCATTGTTCAGACCTCCAAATCAGTCTTTTTTTCTGGAAGAAGTCAATCTATTCGATCGACTTACAAATTCTTTGAGCTTAAATTACTAGAATTATTGCTAGTGAAATTTCTTTTTTCTCCTTTTTTGAAGCGCATTAAAGTGACAAATAAAGATCGGATTTTTTATTTATCACTTTCTTTTTAACAGTTACTATCTTAGTAATTTGCTAAGATAAAAAAAGTAAATTTAGTAACAAAAATCTTTTTTTATTTTTTCAAATTGAACAACTTTCTTATTGCTTAATTCATAAAAATATAGCAGTAATTAGAAGCCAGAATTAAGTAGGACCAAACAGCCGTTTGCCCATACATAAGTATAACTATAAAACTGCAATATTTGAGCTATTTAATATATCTAGAACTTTTTGACTATTGCTCTTAATAGCCTTAAATAATCGGTTTTGCTAGAATTGCCAAACATAAATTATTGTTAATTCTATCTATAAAAAAAGTGGAGAAACTTACAGCAGTCTAATTATAATTTCACCGTGTAAATTTCTCTACTCTGTAATCATTAGCGCTCGCTCTTCAAACAAGAAAAAGATTATTTCAGTTTAATTTATTGATTTTTTTGCAGAAAACCAAAACAGTTTAGAAGAAATATACAAATATGATTGCAGTTTGTAGGTTTTCTGTTAAACTGAAATACCTTGACTGAAATTAAGATAAATTAATTTTGGTCAGTAATTTCGTCATTAGAAAAAGATTGACCACAACAGCAAGTTAGTGTTGCTTGAGGATTGATGAAATGAAACTCGCCACCGATGCCAATGGTGTTATAGCTGTAGTCCATAATTAATCCATCAATACAAGAGAGGCTTTTAGGATCGCAGACTACTTTTAAATCGTCTACCTCAAAGATGCGATCGCTTGACTGAATGCCGCGAGCGTCTTCAAAAGTCATGATGTAACTCATGCCAGAGCAACCACCCTGACGCACTCCAACTCGCAAAGCCAAGTCTTTGTTTTGTCTATCTCGCAATTCCTTAACGTGTTCTAAGGCATTGGGAGTTAGGCGAATTCCTTTTGGTTCGGATTGAACTTCTGGAGTAGCAGAAATAGTCATGTTGTATTTATCTCCTTGTAGTTAGTGTTTAATCGGATTGGAAATAGCTTCTACCACGAGATCGCTGGCAATGCGATCCGGCTGTAAGCGATCGCGCAGTTTGTCTTCGATTGTGAGCCTGAGCGTAGTCGTTACGCTCGGACAACTGTCACAGGCACCTTTAAGCACTACTTGCACTCGGTTGCCATCAACCTCGTACAATTCCACGTCACCCCCATCGAGAGCCAAGATCGGTCTTACCTCTTCTTCAATCACCTGTTGGATTAGGGAGATTTTTTGAAGGTTGGTAAGAGGATGCAAAGAAGGGAAGGTTGCAGAAGCAGTGAGTTCTGTTTTTCTCGGTGTCTCGGTTTTCTTGTTTCCATCGACTTGTGCGAGCAAGTCGTCAATTTCCATCAGGCACGAGCCACAGCCACCGCCTGCTTTGATATAGTTAGTTACCTGTTCGGCACTTGTCAGATGATTTTCCCGAATCAAGCGTACGATTTTACCTCTGCTGACGGCAAAACAAGTACAGACTAAGGGACTATCGTCTTCCTCTTCTGGTCTGATAGGAATGCCTTTATAGTTGGCAATAGCAGCTTCAAGGGCCTCTTTCCCCATGACGGAGCAGTGCATCTTCTCCTGGGGTAAGCCTTCTAGGTAGTCAGCAATGTTGCGGTTGGTAATCTGAAGAGCTTCGTCTACTGTAATGCCTCTGACTAAATCGGTCAGTGCCGAAGAAGAGGCGATCGCGCTAGCACAGCCAAAAGTCTGAAAGCGAGCATCAAGGATTTCGTCCGTTCGCTTATCAATCTTTAGGTGCAATCGCAAGGCATCACCGCAGACAATACTCCCCACCTCTCCCACCGCAACAGTTTCTTCCTCCCGACATTCGTTAGGAAGGATCTTCCCCATATTGTGGGGGTTGTAAAACAAATCCATTACTTTGTCGGTATAGTCCCACATTTTTTTGTCCTTTGTAACTAATAACCAATGACTATTGACTATTGACTAATGACTGTTCTTTAAGCCATTCGGCTTCGTCGCTGTTGAAAGGAGATAGTTCGCGGAGGCGATCGATAATCTTTGGAAAAACTTCGAGCACCCTCTCAATTTCTTCGCTCGTGTTGTACCGCGAGAGGCTCAAGCGAATCGAGCCGTGCAGAACGCTATAGGGTAAACCCATCGCTCGCAGTACGTGAGAAGGTTCTAAAGAACCGGAGGTACAGGCAGAACCGGAAGAAGCACAGATGCCATAGCGATCGAGCGACAGCAGAATTGCTTCTCCCTCAACATACTTAAAGCCAATATTGGTAGTATTGGGCAACCGCCAACTTTGATGACCGTTGAGTTGGCAATGAGGAATGGAGGTAAGTAATCCTTGCTCGAGGCGATCCCGAAGGGATCTGACGTACGTCAGACTGCGCAGTGCCCTTACTCTAGTATTTTCTTCTTCGAGATGCTCTAAAGCCAGTTCTGCTGCTTTACCTAAAGCAATTATACCCGGTACGTTTTCCGTACCACCCCGCCTTCCTCGTTCTTGATGTCCTCCTACTAAAAACGGACGGAAACGCACGCCCTTCCGTACATAGAGAGCACCAGTTCCTTTGGGAGCGTGCAGCTTATGACCGGACACCACCAAAAAATCCACCGTACTTTCCTTCATGTTAAGTGGAATTTTGCCTGCCGCTTGCACCCCATCGACGTGAAAGAGAATGCCTCGCTCTTTGACAATCTCTCCGATCCGCTCGATGGGGAAAATGTTACCCGTTTCATTGTTGGCACACATCACTGAAACGAGAGCAGTGTTGTCAGTAAGAGACGCTCTTAACTCATTTAAGTTAAGCTGTCCTTTACGGTTTACGGCAAGATAGGTAACAGTATAACCGTCCTTTTCCAGTCTTTTGCACAGATTGAGGACAGCAGGGTGTTCTACCTGAGTAGTAACGATATGTCGTTTATCTGGTTGTGAGGCTAGAGCGGCTTGGATAGCAGCATTGTCTCCTTCACTACCACAACTAGTAAAGATAATTTCAGTAGGTTCTGCACCCAGTAATGCCGCTATGTTGGCTCTTGCTTCCTTAATTTTTCGGCTTACTCGTCCCCCGAAAGTATGCATGCTGGAGGGATTGCCGTAGTATTGAGATAGATAAGGAAGCATTGCTTCTACTGCTTCTTCAGCTACCTGAGTGGTAGCGTTGTTATCGAGATAAATTACAGATGGAGTTTCGCTTTTGGGCACGCTCATGCTGATACTTCCTGATTATGGTTGATTAGAGTAGAGGCTAGAGGTGCGCCACTGCTGATAAAAGTCCAGCACGGCTGTCTCGATCGCGTCATATACTTGCACCGGTTCAATGCCCGCTTCTCGCAGGCGATCGTCCGGTCCTATGCCAATTTTGGAGACGAGAACCGCTTGGCAATCTGACAGTAAACGCACAATCCTATCAAGACTCTCTTCTTCACCATGACCTCCTTGACAATAAGAGATTTCTTGACGAGTTTCGAGGAATAGGGCTTGAGTATCGTCTACTTCATAGATTTGAAATTCTTTGGCGTGACCAAAATGCTGGTTGACGAGTCCACCTCCTTTAGTAGCAACAGCTACTCGAATTGTTTGTTTTTCGGCAGTAACCATGGTGATATTGACCTCCTGCTGGGATAAAGACTCTCTCGATATGTCAGTTCGACCGATTATCTTTAAGATTCAAAATCTAATTCTAATAACGATCGCAATTAGCTTGACTTATTTCTAAAAAGTCCTAACTAACTTGTTCAGAGTTAATTCAATTAGGATTAATTACAATTTGGGGCAGGGAAGAGTTGAAATTAAGCGCAAACAAGTAGAGATGTCGAAATACGGCTTGAGTGCCAATTAATGCAAGTTTTCATAAGTCTCTCCAGTTATTCAAGCGACGTATTGCATCATCTACATCTCTTGCTACTGCTGTTCACATGTTATAGCAAACTCTTTTGGTTCTAGTCTGTTACTTGAAGTAGATCGATCTTGTCTTTTCTCTCGAAATTAATACTCAAATTATTATCAAATCTTTTTTTCGGGGAAGTAGGTATAGAAATTTAAAAAAAGGGGGGCGGGTATTTTTTGGAGAATAGGAATATTTTTGCTATAACTGGTAAGATAATCTATAGTTTAGTTTTAAGCGAATTAAAATTAATTTTTTTTTGAGTGCAATCTATCGCTCTAAATTCATTCAGAAAAATTTAATATTTTGATTAATAAAAATTTAAAATAAATATTTTTCTATTAAAGATATAGACGAAAAACAATTAAATTGTTTAGATATAGCAAGGCAAATAGATTCAGGATTTTGTCAAGGCAAAGGAGAAGCTGTCTCCCAAGTTGTTTTGTATCAAGTGAAGCATTATTTTTTCCGAATAGGCAATAAATTAATTCATAAGGATAGGGAAGTTTGAATTGACACTCTGTGCTTCTTTAGAGACGCAGATTCGAGGAAATGCAAATGAGAAAAAGGATGCGCAAGCGTGCCGATTACTTGCGAGCGCTTGCAACACAATTAGAGGAGCTAGCTAATAACGAAATTGAATCTCCCGACATTGACCAATTTAGGATCGTTACTCAAATTACCAAAGCGTTGCAATAGAAAAAAGTAGGGACTTAGCATGCTACTTCTTTAGTAGCGAACTATTCTAGGACTTACCCATAGCCACCAGGAAATCAATTTCCTCATCTCAAAGCTAAAGTGCAGGTACTCCGCTGCCTTCCGCAGCAGTGCATTCCGCACCATCTCATAACGGAGTACCTTGGACCAATATTTCGAGTCCAAGGTACTCCGTTATGAGACGGACAGGGCTTACAACAGTCATCAGTCATCAGTCACCAGTTATCAGTTACCTCACTGGTGACGCCCCGCTGTTCCAGGTCGACTGGACACAACCCCTCGCCTGCTTGGACTTCGTTAAGCTAACCCATTTCAATGGGTTTGAGCTTTGAGCCGGAACTAAAGTTCCGGCTCACTTTAAACCAATCAAAAATGCTATCTGCGATCGCTTTAGCTTGTCGATTCAAGTACTCAATCCCAAAATACGCTTAAGCCGCTCTCGATCTGTTGAGTTAATCCCGTGGCGAGCATTTTCTACATCCCTGACCCAACTCTGACTCTTCCCCACGATCGCGGCTAAACGCCTTTGACTCAAACCTTTATTCTTTCTGGCTCTCATTATCTGCTCTCCCGAAAGTTCGCAAGGGATTTTTGGCTGTTGATGTTCTTCCCAGTCCGTCAGTGCCTCCTCTAGTTCTAGGGGAAATTTAAATCCGAATAGCTTTGCGCTCATGAGCATCTGCCATTTCTGGCGCGGGGAGAAATCTGTCTCGCTACGATTCCAAGCAAGGTACGACTCGGTCCAGAACGGCTGAATTGCTGGTGGATAGCTAACTGTATCAAAGATAGGTTGAAAACCACAGTTAAATAAAACCTGTAGGTCTTTTTCAAAAATCTCGATTTGCTTTTTCTGTTGTACCCGTTTAACATGGATTTGCCGGACTTTCTCTTCGCCGTAGGCAACTTTCATTAAAGTCGAGACTTGTATCTCCGATTCTTTCTTCTGCTGGATTTTAAATAGCAGCCACAACAGCATTCGAGCTGCTCCCTCTCGTTGCTGCCAGATGCTCGTTACTGTATCCAAAATAAATTTAGGTAGAATACCACACCGCTCAAAAGCTTTTCTTTCTTTAGCTTCTTGGTAATTTAGGAAATACCGAGACCAAATACCAGCTTTAAGAGTAAACTTCAGACCGATAATATGTTTATTGCCTAGTGGGTCTTCGCTAAAGTGATGTTCGATACTTAGCAGATGCCAGAGTCTGGTCTCTTCTAAGGTAAATGTCTTAACTTGTTTTGACGAGGGAGAACGAATATAGTTGGTTAGTTGACAGGGTTGTCGAGCAATGAACTTAATTAGTCCCAGTTTGGCTTGTCTGGTCAGATCTTTACGTTTGTCTATCCCCAGATAAGTTTCAATCTCCCTGTCGTCAATGATAAAAGTTTGTTGCCACGGACGCTTTAAAACTGTGGCATAGGCGGCATAAATTAGATGCATGCAAGCAGATCTGATGTCTAATAAATCTAGCATTTGCCGCGCTGTTTCCCCTGATAAGATTCTCGGCGGTTCATTTTCTACATTTTCTGCAAGCCGAAAATAGAGCAATTCTTTGCCAGGTTTAACTTTTTGACAATAGAAGAGTTTTCCGTCCTCGTCTGTCTTCCAGGGAAGTGAATCTCTTTGAGCTAAAATATTGCAAGCTTCCCAAATAACTGGGGACAAGGCGACTGGATTTTTTTGACCATCCGGAAATAGTTTTGGACTTTCTTTATCAGACCAGTTGCACCTTCTTCTTTTAATTTTTCGGGAAAAATCACTTTCTAAAGGAACGGGATGAAGGGTGGGGCAAACTATAATACATAATGGATCTGGATAATATCCCAGGCAATTATTGCAAAGATTTTTGTCTATATAGTAGCGCTTTCCCCGTGCAGAAATCGCTTGTCTGGGACATTGGCGACGACAGGCATCGCAGGCGATACACTCAGTAGTAATTGTATAAACCATGGCTCTACCTCAATACACAGGTATTTGGCAAATAACCGAGCCTCGTGTACAGTAAGATTTAAGAAGTTGGGTAGAAGAAGCTTCTTTCTGGTACCATCATATAATTTGGCTTACATACCATCGGTATAATTTGTTGCAGGGTTACTTTAACCGACAGGATTATATATAATCCTGTCATAGAAATTGATAGTTACTTTCTATTTTTATAGACTTCAAGTTAAATTAAATAAGCTGTTATGCATCTAAATCGCCTATTATTTAATTAGGAAACAAACTGTTAATTTTCTCCGCGTCTCCCCTTCTCCACTTCTGGAGTGTCAACCATAATAATTAAACTAAATGCCTGACAGCTGACATCTTTTAATGTCTTCTGCTTATTGTCCCTCTGCCTCAAAAAAATAAACTGTGTACCTCATGCAATTGATAACCTCTATAGTCAGTATAGAGAATAAACTATGTTGTTTTTTGCTGATTTGTAATTTTGAAAACCATATTGAATCGGCATTAAAGTTTAGAATGATCGAGTAAGTATAGATTCTGTTAGCCCAGTTAATCAAAGCACTACAGAATGACAGATTTCCTTAAAAAAAATCAACAAAAAATACAAAGTAATGAAACAGAATGCCAGTCATTTTTTGTATTTTATTGCTCATTTAGTATATTTATCTAGAAAAAATAACATTTCAGTCGGCGAGAGCAAAAGTTTAAAAAATATTAATTACTAACTACATTTTTTAAAAGTGATCGTATCCTAGAGATGAAGAGCCGAGATAATTAAGCCAAAAAGTAGGACTGAAACCTAAAAAAATTATTGTTAATTTCGGGAGATTTATTTACTACTTCTACTTTTTAAAAGAAGTTTTCCCGTAGCCAAAACTTAAAGGCGTAGTAATTTATCTTAACGGCAGGATTAGAAAGTATCTCAGATCGCAACATCTCTCAAAAAACATTAAACTTCTGCAGCTTCATTAGCAGAACGGTATAGAGGAATTAAATCAATGGTACAAACAATAACGGATAACAAACCTAGCCAACCGTCTAAAGAAAAAGCTTTAATTCTTTGGTTTGAGGAGGTTGGTATTGCTGATATACCCTTAGTAGGCGGTAAAAACGCCTCCTTGGGGGAGATGATTCGGCAACTGACACCAAAAGGTGTTAGCGTTCCCACAGGTTTTGCTACTACTGCTTATGCATTTCGCTACTTTGTCGAAAAAGCTGGTTTGGAGGCAAAACTGAGGAAATTATTGGCAGATTTAGATGTAGAAGATGTCAATAATCTTCGAGAAAGAGGTAAACAAGCACGCGCTTTAGTTCTCAATACTCCATTTCCGCCAGAACTAGAACTAGCAATTACTCAGGCTTATATCAAATTGTGCGAACGGTATAGTGACAAAGCCGATGTCTGCGAACGATTTGAAGGACAAGAACGAGAAGAGTGCGTTCGTTATCTGAGCGATACCGATGTAGCAGTGCGCTCTTCTGCTACTGCCGAAGATTTACCCGATGCCAGTTTTGCCGGACAGCAGGAAACTTATCTCAACGTTCACGGCGTTATTGGCGTTTTAGAAGCTTGTCATAAATGCTTTGCTTCTTTGTTCACGGATCGGGCTATTTCTTACCGCACGATTAAAGGCTTCGATCACTTTGAAGTTGCTCTTTCTGTAGGCGTGCAAAAGATGGTGCGCTCGGATTTAGCCTCTTCTGGAGTAATGTTCTCCATCGATACGGAAACGGGCTTTAAAAACGCTGCCTTAATTACTGCCGCTTATGGGTTGGGAGAAAACGTGGTGCAAGGGGCAGTCAACCCAGACGAGTATTTTGTTTTCAAACCTACCCTCCAGCAAGGTTATCGTCCTATTTTGGAAAAACGCCTGGGTAGCAAAGAAATCAAAATGGTTTATGATGTCGGGGGCGGTAAGCTGACCAAAAACGTGCCCGTATCGGAACCAGACCGGAAAAAATATGCGCTCGCCGATGACGAAATTTTGACTTTGGCTAAATGGGCTTGCATCATTGAAGACCACTATTCCCAAGTACGGGGTAAGTTTACCCCCATGGACATTGAGTGGGCTAAAGATGGTCTGACTGGGGAATTGTTTATCGTTCAAGCTCGTCCAGAAACCGTACAGTCCCAGAAATCTGGCAACGTCCTCAAAAACTACAAACTGAAAGGAACTAGCGATATTCTCGCACGGGGTCGCGCGGTTGGAGAAACGATCGGTCAAGGCAAAGCCCGCGTTATCCTCGACGTTCACAAGCTCGACGAATTCCAACAAGGGGAAGTCTTAGTAACCAACAAAACCGACCCGGATTGGGAACCGATTATGAAAAAATCCAGTGCGATCGTGACCAACCAAGGCGGTAGGACTTGTCATGCAGCAATTATTGCAAGGGAGATGGGTATTCCTGCGATCGTAGGTTGTGGCGATGCTACTGAAGTCATTACTACGGGACAAGAAATAACCGTATCTTGCTCTGAAGGGGAAGAAGGAAAGATTTATACTGGTCTGGTGCCTTTTGAAGTAGAGGAAACCGAGTTAAAAAATCTGCCCCGTACTCGTACGAAAATTTTGATGAACGTAGGTAACCCAGAAGAAGCTTTTGGTCTGGCTTCCATGCCTTGTGATGGTGTAGGCTTAGCGCGGTTTGAATTTATTATTGCCAATCATATCAAGGCGCACCCACTGGCATTAATTCACTTTGATGAGCTAAAAGACGAATCGGTCAAGCGGGAAATCGGCGAACTAACCGCTCTCTATGACTGCAAACCCGACTTTTTTGTAGACAAACTGGCACGAGGTATTGGCACGATCGCGGCTGCTTTTTATCCCAAACCCGTAGTCGTACGCATGTCCGACTTCAAGAGCAACGAATACGCCAACCTTCTGGGTGGCAAGCAGTTCGAGCCTCACGAAGAAAACCCGATGATTGGCTGGCGAGGTGCTTCTCGCTACTACGATCCTAAATACGCCCAAGCCTACGGCTTAGAATGTAAGGCTCTCAAGCAAGTTCGGGACGAAATGGGCTTGACCAACGTTATTCCGATGATTCCCTTCTGCCGTACTCCTGACGAAGGACGTAAAGTACTTTCGGTAATGGAACAATACGGCTTGAAGCGCGGCGAAAATGGCTTGCAAGTCTACGTAATGTGCGAGATTCCCAATAACGTCATCTTGGCAGACCAATTCAGCGAAGTTTTCGACGGCTTCTCTATCGGTTCTAATGACCTGACTCAGCTTACTTTAGGACTAGATCGCGACTCCGCTCTAGTTGCCCACATTTTTGACGAACGCAATGAAGGTGTTAAAGAAATGGTGCGGCAAGTTATTACTAGGGCAAAAGCAAAAGGTCGCAAAGTAGGTATCTGCGGTCAAGCACCTAGCGACTATCCAGAGTTTGCTCAGTTCTTGGTTGAATTGGGCATCGACTCGATCAGCTTAAATCCAGATTCGGTACTCAAAACACTACTAGAAATTGCTAAGACGGAGGGCATTGAAGTCTAGTTAGTTAGAAGAACTCCTGACTATGCTGCTATTGCCAAAGGCATTGCTAAATTTCAGCGATGCCTTTTATTTACAATAGTTAACAGTGTTTTTTAGAGGTTTAATTCAATGAAAGCAGCAGATATCATGACTCAAGATATAGTCACTATTCGGGGTTCGGCAACAGTGGCTGAGGCAGTCAAGCTCATGAAAGAAAAAGGCTTGCGTGCCTTGATCGTAAACCGCTGCCACGAAGAGGATGCTTACGGTATTGTGACCGAGACTGATATCGTCTATAAAGTAACGGCTTTTGGTACAGATCCCAAACAGGTACGTGTCTGCGAAATTATGACCAAACCATGCATTGTGGTTAATCCCGACCTAGCCGTGGAATATGTGGCACGGTTATTTGCTCAAAATCACATTCGCAGGGCACCAGTAATTAAAGGAGAATTATTAGGTATTATCTCGATTACCGACATTTTGACTAAGGGCGATTTTGTCGAGCAACCTAAAACAGTTCTTCTCAAGCAAAAAATTCAGCAAGCGATCGAGGATGCTCGCGCAATTTGTGCCGAGAAAGGCAATACTTCTTCTGATTGTGCTGTAGCTTGGGATATTGTTGAAGAGTTGCAAGCAGAAGCCGCCCATCAACAAGCAGAAAAACTCGAAAAAACTGCTTTTGAAGATTACTGTGAAGAATATCCAGAAGCAGTAGAAGCAAGAATGTATGAGGTTTAATCCGAGCAAAATTTTTAGAGAAGGTTATTAGATGTTAACAATTTTCACAGAAGTTGGCGGGAAGCCTATTCATTAAGAATAGTCATTTGTCCTTTGTCCCTTGTCATTTATACTAATGACCAATGACTAATGACAAAGGACACTTGCATAGAGCGCTCTTCACCCAGAGAATGAGCTGAAAAAAGCACGAGTAAAATTATTCAAAACTAGATAAATTTTACTTACAAAATTAAGACAATGATTCTTTAATAGAAAATAAAATTATTTGTTATTTTCGCTACATACATAAAATACAAGTTGTGAGAAAAATGCTTGATTTTTATATTTGTCCAGCTGATTTTTGATTTAGTAAAAGTAATTAAATCTTGACGGAAAGTTAACTGTCAAAATGGATATTTGAAAAAATTAAAAAATGCTAAGTATAAAGCTAATAAGCAGATTTATATCAGATAATAGAAAAAGAAAGTACTAGCTAATCTTTGTTCAGAGTTTGTTGAATTAATTGTAAAAAATCGCACCACGAAGTAATCGATCTTTTTTGGGAAAAACAACATCAAAGTTGTTAAAAGGGCGGAGGATGAAATTTTTTAAAAGCTATCTTGGCTTTTATTGCTGACAGAAACTGCTAGCCTTCTCCAAAAGACTAAGGTATTGCTTTAGCAACCGAGAAAAACAACCAAAGGTTTAGATCATGCTCACGAGGAGAACTGTTGCCACCTTAGATGCGAACGAGGCAGTCGCGCGGGTGGCATATAAACTTAACGAAGCGATCGCCATTTATCCCATCACTCCTGCTTCGCCGATGGGAGAATGGGCAGATACTTGGTCATCCCAAGGTATTCCCAATCTTTGGGGGACAATTCCCAGCGTCGTTGAAATGCAGAGTGAAGGTGGAGCGGCAGGGGCAGTACACGGGGCATTGCAAGCTGGCTCTCTGACCACCACCTTTACCGCTTCTCAGGGCTTACTGTTGATGATTCCCAATCTGTACAAAATTGCCGGGGAACTCACCAGTGCCGTCATTCACGTTGCTGCCCGTTCCCTGGCAGCCCAAGCCCTATCGATTTTCGGCGACCACAGTGACGTAATGACCGTTCGGGCCACGGGTTTTGCTCTATTGTGTTCGGCTTCGGTGCAGGAAGCCCACGACTTTGCTCTGATTGCCCAAGCGGCTACCCTCAAATCGCGGGTGCCATTTATTCACTTTTTTGATGGCTTTCGCACTTCTCACGAAATTCAAAAAATCGAATTATTAGAAGAGAGTGACTTGCGGGCTTTAATTGATGATGAGTTGGTTTTGGCTCATCGCGATCGCGCTCTCACTCCAGACCGTCCGGTCTTGCGCGGTACGGCTCAGAATCCCGACGTTTACTTCCAGGCAAGGGAAACCGTCAACCCCTACTACGATGTCTGTCCCGATATCGTTCAACAGGCGATGGCTCGCTTTGGAGAGATCGCGGGACGGCATTATCAGTTGTTTGAATATCACGGCGCACCCGATGCCGATCGCGTCATTATCCTGATGGGTTCTGGCTGCGAAGCCGCACACGAAACCGTAGACTATCTCGATCGACAAGGAGAGAAAGTTGGCGTACTCAAAGTACGCCTGTATCGTCCTTTCGACGCTCGTAGATTAGTTGCTGCTTTACCGACAACGGTGGAGAAAATTGCCGTCCTCGATCGCACTAAAGAACCGGGTGCGGGTGGCGAACCTCTCTATTTAGATGTAGTTACTGCTCTCAACGAAGAGTGGTCCGGGCAAATGCCCAAAGTAGTAGGAGGACGCTACGGTCTTTCTTCTAAAGAATTCAATCCAGCAATGATTAAGGGCATTTTCGACAATCTAGCCCAAAGCAAGCCCAAAAATCACTTCACTATCGGCATTAACGATGACCTGAGCCATACTTCTCTGCTCTACGACCCCGAATTCTCCACCGAACCGGATGATGTAGTACGGGCAATGTTTTACGGTTTGGGTTCCGACGGTACTGTCGGTGCCAACAAAAATTCGATCGAGATTATCGGAGAAGAAACTGACAACTACGCTCAAGGCTACTTCGTCTACGACTCCAAAAAATCGGGGGCAGTTACCGTCTCCCACCTGCGCTTCGGACCACAACCAATTCGCTCCACTTACCTTATCGATAGGGCTAACTTTGTCGGCTGTCACCAGTGGAATTTTTTAGAAAAATTAAATGTCCTCAAAGTTGCTGCCCCTGGTGCTACTTTCCTACTCAACAGCCCCTACAGTCCCGATGAAGTCTGGATGCAACTGCCTATAGAAGTCCAGGAAGAGATTATTCGTAAGGGACTAAAATTTTACGTTATCAACGCCAACCAAGTGGCTCGCAACAGCGGCATGGGCGGACGGATCAATACAATCATGCAAGTTTGTTTCTTCGCCTTGGCAGAAGTGCTACCCAAAGAAGAGGCGATCGCCAAAATCAAACAGGCGATTCAAAAGACTTATGGCAAGAAAGGGGAAGAAATCGTCCGCATGAACTTACAGGCAGTGGATAATACCCTGGCTCATCTTTATGAAGTCAAAGTACCCGCCGAAGTAAGCAGCAAGACTCATCGACAACCTCCGGTACCCGACACCGCACCAGAATTCGTGCGGGAAGTTTTGGGTAAGATGGTTGCCAGAGAAGGAGACTTGCTTCCCGTGAGTACCCTACCCTGTGATGGAACTTATCCCACTGGCACTTCTCAATGGGAAAAACGCAACATCGCTCAATTTATTCCCGCCTGGGACCCCGATGTCTGCGTCCAGTGCGGCAAGTGCGTGATGGTTTGTCCCCACGGCGTAATTCGGGGCAAAGCTTACGACGCAAACGAATTGAAGGGAGCACCCGAATCCTTCAAATTCACTGATGCTAAAGATAAAGACTTTGCCGGTGAAAAATTTACCATCCAAGTCGCACCAGAAGACTGTACCGGCTGCGGCATCTGTGTAGATGTCTGCCCTGCCAAAAATAAATCCATGCCTTCGCGCAAGGCGATTAACATGGAACCGCAGCTACCCCTGCGGGAACAAGAAAAGGAAAACTGGGATTTCTTCCTCAGCTTGCCCAATCTCGATCGCCGTCAGCTCAGATTAGGTCAAATTCGCCAGCAGCAAATGCAAGAACCCTTGTTTGAATTCTCTGGTGCTTGTGCCGGTTGTGGCGAAACTCCCTATATTAAATTGGTGACTCAGTTATTTGGCGATCGCGCTTTGGTTGCCAACGCCACTGGTTGTTCCTCCATCTACGGCGGCAACTTGCCCACCACTCCTTGGACTAAGAACGCTGAAGGCCGCGGTCCGGCATGGTCTAATAGCCTGTTTGAAGATAACGCCGAATTCGGTCTGGGCTTCCGCATTTCTATCAACAAGCACGCTCAGTTCGCTGCCGAACTACTGCAAAAACTGAGTAGCGAGATCGGCGATAATTTAGTTTCTGCCATTCTCAACGCCGACCAAAAATCCGAAGCAGACATTTGGGAACAGCGCGAACGAGTCGAGCTACTCAAGCAAAAATTACAACCAATCATCGCTCGAGAATCCTCACCAATAACCAATGATGCCAAACAACTCCTCAGCCTTGCTGATTATCTAGTCAAGAAGAGTGTCTGGATTATTGGCGGTGACGGCTGGGCATACGATATCGGCTTTGGCGGCCTCGACCACGTCATCGCTAGCGGTCGCAATGTCAATATTCTAGTGATGGATACCGAAGTCTACTCCAATACGGGCGGTCAATCTTCTAAAGCCACTCCCAGAGGTGCGGTAGCTAAATTTGCCGCTGGGGGCAAACCAGCACCCAAAAAAGATTTGGGTTTGATTGCCATGACCTACGGCAACGTCTATGTTGCCAGCGTCGCCATGGGGGCAAAAGACGAACATACCCTGCGGGCATTCCTAGAGGCAGAAGCCTATGAAGGTCCCTCCCTCATCATTGCCTACTCCCACTGCATCGCTCACGGCATCAATATGACAACAGCAATGAGCCATCAGAAAGAGATTGTCGAAAGCGGACGCTGGTTGCTTTATCGGTACAATCCAGAACTCAAGCAAGAAGGCAAAAATCCCCTGCAGTTAGATTCGCGATCGCCCAAAAAATCTGTCAGCCAGTCGATGTATGCAGAAAATCGGTTCAAGATGCTCACCAAGAGCAAACCGGAAGATGCCAAACGACTGCTCAAAGAAGCCCAACACGACGTGGATACTCGCTGGAAAATGTATGAATACCTAGCAGCTCGACCCCTAGAGATGTCTAACAGTCATAACGATCACGGGCAAGAAACGGACGAGGATACCACAACCGTTAGCAAGACCATCTAGCTCGGTTGAAACAAGAAACCAGGAAAATAAGGGAACGGGGAATGGGTTTACTTTACATTAGCCCCAATCCCCAATTCACATTTCTCAACAAGGAGAAACAAATGGATTTAACCACCACTTATCTAGGATTAAAATTGCGATCGCCTTTAGTTGTTGGTGCTGCTGCTCCCCTGACAGAAGACATCGATAATCTTAAACGGATGGAAAATGCCGGTGCTGCTGCCGTGGTCTTGCATTCCCTTTTTGAAGAGCAACTCAGGCAGGAGCAATTTGAATTACACCATCATTTAGAATATGGCACGGAAAGCTTTGCCGAAGCCCTTACCTATTTCCCCGAACCAGAAATCTTTCATGTCGGTCCAGAAGAATATCTAAACCATATTCGTAAGGCTAAGGAGATGGTGGACATTCCCATTATTGCCAGTCTTAATGGCTCGACTCTGGGTGGTTGGACTGAATATGCTCGACAAATAGAGCAGGCGGGAGCAGATGCGCTGGAATTAAATATCTACTATGTTCCTACAGACATGGAATTAACTGGTGCTCAGATCGAGCAAAATTACCTCGATATTTTGCGCGCCGTTAAAGCAGCAGTTACCATTCCCGTTGCCATCAAGGTCAGTCCTTACTTTAGCAACATGGCAAATATGGCAAAGCAGTTGACCGAAGCTGGTGCTGATGGACTGGTTCTGTTTAACCGATTCTATCAACCCGATATTGACATCGAAGCCTTGGAGGTACAACCAAACGTACTCTTAAGCACTCCCCAAGCAATGCGCCTGCCCATGCGCTGGATTGCTATTCTCTACGGACGTATCTCCGCCGATCTGGCAGCAACTAGCGGCATTCATAAAGCAAAGGACGTGTTAAAAATGTTGATGGTAGGAGCAAATATTACGATGCTGGTAAGTGCGCTATTACGTCATGGCACCGAATACGTGAAATTAGTCGAGCGGGAAATGCTCCAGTGGATGGAAGAACACGAGTATGAATCGGTCAAGCAAATGCAGGGAAGCATGAGCCAAATTAACTGCCCCGATGAAAGTGCCTTTGAACGGGCGCAGTACATGAAAGCCGTCCAGACTTACCAGCTGGAACGAATGCTAATTTAAGGTATGAGACTGTCAACTACCCACCGCTAATGGCTAAGAGCAATTTAGCGGGGGCTTGCAAAGAACTAAATGCCAATTAGTTCCAGCAGGACAAAACAGTTGTCTAGCCTGTGCGGAAAACGTAACCTGAGCTAACTG
>JADEWQ010000073.1 GCA_015207585.1 Pleurocapsales cyanobacterium LEGE 06147
CTGTGGACAGAGTAGGTTACAGAAACTTAGGTTTCAGTGACTCTGAGCGAAGCAGGAATAAGACATCAGGATAGTGTCTAAGTTTGTCTAACTTTATCCTATCTTGTCTAGGTTCTTAAGAGCGGATTAGGGAATGAGAAATGGCAAGTTAGTTTTAAACTAAATAAGATAAGTATTATACAAGCTTATCTTGCTTTGGTTTTTATTCCCTTGTTTTTCAATCTTTTGATGTACGGGTGTTTTTGCTTTTTGTAGATATGGGGAGCTAAAAGATTTTTGCTGCAGTCGCTTTTTGCTAACGTACTTGTTTAAAATTATCTATCCCGGTAAAGAACTTCTCAGTAAACAGACTCAACACTGTCCGATTTTCCCTAACTTTAATATTGGCACTGATAGACATACCTGATTGAAGTGGAATATCTTTGCCTCTGATATTAATGTGCTGTTGCTCTAATTTGATTCTGGCTGGAAAGCGGAAGAAATCGTACGTAGAATCTGGTTCGAGAGCATCTGAACCAATGGAAATAACCTCTCCTTCGACATCACCAAACTCACTAAAAGGAAAGGTATCTATCCTCACGTCAGTTATCATGCCTTTTTCGACAAAACCAATATCTTGAGTGGTTATAAAAACTTCGGCAATTAGATTCTCATCGGGTACAATCTTAAGAATCGGTTCTGTCGTTTGATTTACAGGAGGAACGTATCCTGGAAAAGCTTTTAGATCGAAAACGGTGCCGCTGACAGGAGCATACAGAGCTTGATATCTCAAAGTCTGTTCTGTACTACTAATTTGACTGTTAATTTCGGCAATGCGCTTATCATTTTCTACGATGCTTTTGTTTAATTGACTGTCTATTTCAGCAATGCGCTTTTGATTATCAGCAATTCGATCGCGGATCTCCTTTTCTGACGAAGCAGTAGTATTGATTAATTGTTCTTTGGCTTGGGCTATATCTAAGCCAAGTCGTTTTTCTTCCTGTTGCAGTCTCTCAATTTCAGCTATAAGAGTTTTAACCTGTTGTCTTTGGCGGTCTAGTTCAATAGTTCCACTGGCTCTTTGTTCGACTAAATTTGCGTAGCGATCGCTAACTTCTTGTCGCTGTTTATTTAGTTGATAGCGAGAAAGTGCTCCTTCTGCAACCAAAGGTTGGAGAGAACTCAGAATTTCTCGATCTATAGTTAAACTTTCCTCTATTTGGGCTATTGCTTCTCGATTGCGCTGCTCCATTTCTGCTACCACTTGCCTAGCGGTAGTTAGTTGGGCTTTCGTATCTGCCAGCTGTACCTGGTTCTGATTGAATTGTTTTTCTAATTGTTCTACTTCTAATCTGGCTGAGGCGGCACGAGATTGAAGTTCTGCTTCGGTTGCTTTAAGTCGAGATATCTGTTCGGGACTGAGATTATCTTGAGAAAGTCCTAATTGAGCATAGAAGAGTTGGTTTTCTGCTAGCAATTCTGCTCGATTGCGTGCTAAAAGAGGAATTTCTCTAGGAATATCTAGTTGCTTACTTGCTTCTTCTAATTTAGTCGTTCCCACATCTCCATTCATTAAGGTGCGATAAAATTGGTTTTCTTGAGATAAGGACTGAAGAATGTTTTGTAAAGATTTAAGTTGAGCTTTAGAAGCACTAGAATCCAGATTTACCAGCAACTCACCCTCTTTTACTCGTTCTCCCTCTTCTACTCTAACTTCTTTAACTACACCATTAGTCGGTACTTGTACTTCTTGCACTTTGCCTACGGGTTTGAGCTGACCCCGAGCGGGAACTACTTGCTCAATTTTTGCCACAGCCGACCAAACAACAGCAAAAGTCGTTACTCCCACAACTGCCCAAACAACTGCCCGCGACCACTTAGGAGATTGGCGCAGCACGATGTTTTGTTCAAATTTACGTTGAGGCAATGGAGATTTATTTTTGGTTGCCAGTCCTCTTTCGGCAAAACTTCTATTTATGCTTGGAACGGAAACTAACTTACCATTAGTTCCTTGATGTCCATCTGAATTATCTAGTGCAGCTTGAGTTACTAAAGCCGGTTGGACTGGAGCATCCTGCCGCTCGTCTTTCGGAGTTAGGGTTTGTATTTTTTGAAATGCGCCAAATCCAATTTGAGCATAGCCGCGATAAACGGATCTGATTGCTCCTATTAATTCATGAGCTAGAGTTCCTTTAAGTAGATATCCCATCGCTCCGGAATCTAAAGAGCGGGAAATATATTCTTGATTATCGTAAGTACTTAAAACTAATACTTTAACGTTACTAAACTTTTCGCAGATGATTTTGGTGGCGCTTACCCCATCCATACCAGGCATTTCCATGTCCATTAAGACTACATCTGGCTCCAGAATTTCCACCTGCCTAATAGCATCTTCTCCATTTTCGGCAGTACCTACTACTTCAAAGTCTTTTTCTGTTCTAATCAGGGCTTTTAGTCCCTCGCGAATCATGCTCTGATCGTCTACGATGAGAATACGAATCGGCTCAGCTTGATTATTGTGTTTACTGCCGTCGATGTGATTGCCATTAGATGAATTCATTGTTAGTAACTGGTAGTTTTGGACAAGTTTGCAGTTCTGCGTATTATTTAAGTAGGCACAATTACTGTCTTACTCGGGCTTAATTTACAAAACTGGGAGATCTAACTCTAACTAACTAATCCTTTATAACCAATATTTTATTAACTGGTCATTGTTCTTTATTAGAGTTGTTAGGAAATAAAGTCAAAAATTGCTAAAACTGTCGCACTGTCTGGGTTATAGTTATTTTGAATAAAAACGTCCGGAAGGATTGCTAAAATTGGGTTTTAAGTATTTGCTGGTTTATTTCCCAACAACTCTAGTTTAGTTTATGACTTCTGATTCATTGCGTCCTACCTTAAACAAGCGTTTAACAAAATCTAGACAATAAATCGATCGCTCCAATGAGTTTGCCTACAACTTCTAAGCGATTAAAAAACCGCACTTGCTTGCCCCTTTTGGGGTCGGTAACCCACATATGAATTGTTTCCCCTTTAAGAAAGTTGACTTCTAGCTAAATCCTAGTTTTTCTCAAGTAATTTGCTTGACTCTCAAGTAGTAGAATTTTCTTGAAGGCTCGCCCTTCCTTACAAAGTCCAAGCAAGCGAGGGGTTGTGTCTGCAAATCGAAGGCAGACTCGCCGCCTCACTACACGGAGCATCTTTTGCCGGAACCAAGTTCCGGAGGGGCTGTCGGGCGACATAAATTCGCCCCCCAGGACTCCGCTTGTACGCCCCGTCCCTTGCAGGGCGGAGTACCCTGGACCTCGCTTGCTATCATTTAAGCTCAATTCTTCAATTTTGTCTGTGGAAAAAATCTACATTAAACATTTCCGAAAAAGGTTATAAAATCCTTATAAATTATGATTGCCACTCGCTCCAAATAGATTAAGGTTCATTGGAACTAGACTATTGGTAGACCAGACCTTTCCAAAATCTATGGATTTAAATAGGGGAGCTTTTCAAACATTATTTTTATCTATATTGAAAGGATGTCACCAACACAACTATTGTTTAGTTAAAGATTGTGCAACTATTGTTCGGTGACGAGGACTGTTAGGCGTAATAGTGGGGGTACAAAAGCCAGTATCGAGCAATACTTTTTCTAGATCTAAAGTAAAGTATCGATCTAAATAAGGTTCCGTACTCTTGAGTAAGGTGAGGACGTAAGGAGGCATGTTTCGATAAACTTCTGATTCGGGATTCATGTCCATAATGGTCAGATAACCTCCAGGACGAAGCAAGCGATGAGCTTCAGCAATAACTTTTTTGGCTGCTGTTTGGGGAAGTTCGTGGAATACCAAACAAGCGGAGACAAGATCGAAGGAAGCATCGGGCAAATTAGTCGATTCTGCAGCTCTATGAAGCCAATTGATTTGTTGTCGATATTGCTCGGAACGATATTTTGCTACGGCTAAAAAATAGGGGGATAAATCGACTCCGGTAATTTTAGCTTGGGGATAAACTGCTTGAAGGGCAAAGGTACTCATGCCTACGCTGCAACCGAGGTCGAGAATATCTTGAGGCTGAATCGATACCTGCTGCTTGACTATTTGGTGATAGCTTTGTCTTAATTGAGAATCGCCTTGTGCTCCTGTATCGGACCAAATTTTAGCGTGAACGGCATAGGCAGCCGATTCTACTTCCCAAGCCGCTTCCCAGCTAAGATTTCCTCGTTCATAAGCATGAAAAGAAGACAAATAATAATCGGGATATTGTAGTTCAGGATTTTGTACGGAGATTAGTTCTTTTTCCCAATCGCGATCGCTTAACTGTCGCACGTTCTCTCGCCAGGGTACGCCAATATTTTCGGCTCTTTGAATCATCATCTGGCGTGCTCGCTGTTTAGCAAAATTGGCTAGAGGTTTAATGGCAAGAATAATATTGACCAAACGGGATGCCAGCCCTATTTTAGGTTGTATTTGAGTGCGCTGGGCGCGGGAACTTTTCGCGTGAAGCGCAGTGTTTTCACTAGTACTCATGGCAAAAGTAAATGTTAATTGAAGTGAGTTATTTACATACACTCCCAAGGATTTATATCATGTCGGCAGTCTTTTATGACTCATCCATAATTTTCCTTTCTGAATTATGAATCTTCATCGCCGTCGGTTTTTGATGGTTCTTGCTAGCCTGGGTGGATTAGGTATCGCCGTTGTGACACGCTTATCTCTGACTAGTCATAGCGCTACCAAGACTACTTTTCACAATAAAGGTGTTAACCTCCGCCAAAAGCAGCAAATTGCTAATAATTCGAGCAGCCAAAAATCCCTCGAACGGGAAAATTTATCTCCCGGTGATATCAGAATTGTTGTCATTAGCGATCTAAATAGTCAATATGGTTCTACTACTTACGAACCAGAAGTAGATCGAGCGATCGCCCTTATTCCTGAATGGCAACCAGATTTAGTCCTCTGCGGCGGAGATATGATTGCCGGACAAAAACGCAGCCTTACTGAGTCACAAATAAAGGCAATGTGGACAGCTTTCGACCGGCATATAGCTGCACCTCTAAGAGACTCCGGCATCCCTTTTGGCTTTACTATTGGCAATCACGATGGTTCTGGTGCGGTAGTCCAAGAGAAATTAATTTTTCAAAATGAGCGAGAGTTAGCTTCTGCTTATTGGAACGAATCTCAGCACGATCCCGGTTTATCTTTCATCGATCGCGGTAATTTTCCTTTTTATTACACCTTTAGCCAAAATGAGATCTTCTATCTTGTCTGGGATGCTTCGACCCATATTATTTCCCCACAACAGTTGGCTTGGGTAGAACAAAGTTTAGCTAGCGATAGGGCGCAACGGGCAAGTATAAGGATTGTCATCGGTCATTTACCCCTTTATGCTGTAGCTGTGGGCAGAGATAAACCGGGGGAATATCTAAATAATGCAGAAAAATTGCGATCGCTCCTCGAACGCTATCGAGTTCATACCTACATTAGCGGACATCATCACGCTTACTATCCTGGGAAAAAAGGTCACCTAGAATTACTTCATACAGGCGCACTAGGTAGCGGACCCAGACAATTACTTAATAGTAATCTTCCAGCGCGCAAAACTATAACTGTCGTTGATATTTTCCTGGCTTCAGCTACCACAGTCTATACCACTTACGATATGCAAACTTTAGAAATAGTCAGCGATCGCTCTCTTCCAGAAATTATTTTTGCTCCCAATGGGAAAGTATTCCGTCGAGATTTACGATAATGGCAGACTTTCAGACCATGAATAATATGAATCATCCAGATAACTCTAACTTTGATAACGAGAGATGGCAATTTCCTCGTTTAGAAACTCAAGCTTCCCATAGTCAAGACAACGGCGAGAACGAAAATTTGTCCAAAAAAATTATTGCTGCTCGCAAGAAACAGCTAGAGCGTCTTTTTCTGTTGCTAATCGGTGTTGGTCTGTGTCTGGGTTTAGTTCTCAGCATAGGAGCGGTAATTTTGCTCGACCGACTGGGATTAACCAAAAAACCCCATGAAATCAAACAGCAACAAGAAGAACAAATAGAAGAAGTTGAACCACAACAGTTAGAGCAACCTCAAGAGTAACAATAAATAACGCTTGGGAGCGTGTCATGATTTATTAACATTATCAAAACTGGAAGTCCCAGCTACTTCGACGTTTTAAATACAAGACGTACAAACTTCTCAACCTGCTTGAACTTCTTCAATATCGCTTGTTGGCTGAGGTTCAACTCGTACAAATGTCATGATTATTTGACGAAACGATCCCCAAAAGACCGATTAATTCGTTGGATGCCTAATATTTTGAAGGTTGTACCCTTGATCCCAGGTACCAAATTTTTGTTACATATAGTTAAGCAAGGAAGCAAATAATCTTCGTTCTAACCAAATACAAAAACCCGACCGAAGAGGTTGAAAAAAGTGTGGTTTAGGAATAGAGTATTTTGCCTCACTGGTGGTGAATGTAATAACTAAAAGCTGCCGACAGCTAGCTACCGTCCTATCAATCGGAGGCTGTATCTCATGGCACAAGAACGCCCATCCTTAGACGAAATGACTTTACGGCAACTACGCAAAGTTGCCAGCGAATTCGGTATACCTCGTTATAGTAGGATGCGCAAAGCGCAACTACTGGCTTCTATTAAACAAGCAATAAGAGAAAGACAAACAATCACTCAAGGTTCATCTCAAATCGAGGAGGAACAAAGAATGGACGCAGGAAAATTTGATGTGGGTCAAGAAGATCGCGTTGGCGGTCCTTTAGCATCGGTAGATGAGGATTTAGGCGAACTACCAGGTGGTTATGGAGAAAGTCGCATTGTCCTGATGCCCCGCGATTCTCAATGGGCATATGCTTATTGGGATATTTCCAATGAGCATAAAGAACAATTACGCCGTCAAGGAGGACAGCAACTAGCTCTGCGCCTCTACGATGCAACCGATATTAGCCTGGAATATCAAGCTCCCCATAGCGTCCAAGAATATCTCTGTGACGAGTTGGCAAGAGAATGGTACTTACCCATTCCAGTTAGCGATCGCAATTACGTTGTCGAGATCGGTTATCGCTGTGCTGATGGTCGCTGGCTCATTTTAGCTCGTTCTGCTTCGGTACGCATTCCTCCTGTCTATCCTTCTGATTGGAGCGAGGATATCTTCGTCACAGTGGATTGGGAAGAAGATTTGAGTGATAAGACTGTTTACGAACTAGTTCCTCCCAGCAAGAAACAAGCAATATCTGGCGAAAAAAGTTCTGACCCGACAACGATTTACGATCGAATCTTTGGCATGGCTGAATCGGCTGAAGCAATGCGGGTTGCTGGTTCTCTGTTCGGTTCTATGCAACAAGTTCCCGAACAAGCTGTTAGTTCCTACGTCTTTCCTTCTGGTGTAGGTATGTGGGCAGTTCCCACTGTCTCTGGCTTAACTATGTCAGGCGTAGGTATGTCCGGTGTTGGCTTCTCTGCTTCGGCTGCGCCAATTCGCCCGCGCAAGTTCTGGCTGATTGCTGATGCCGAGTTAATTGTTTATGGTGCAACAGAACCCGATGCTACGGTGACCATTGGCGGTCGTCCGATCAAACTAAATCCTGACGGTACCTTCCGGTTCCAAATGTCCTTCCAAGATGGTTCGATCGACTACCCGATTATGGCAGTAGCTGCTGATGGGGAACAAACCCGTTCGATTCACATGAAGTTCAATCGCGAAACCCCTTCCCGTCACACTAACACCAAAGAAGAAGCAGTAGAAGAGTGGCTGGTGTAAAAGATGATTAAATAATTCTTAGTTTGCTATTACTTGGCTGTAATCTCAGCGGTATCATAAGAAATTACCCCGATTTAATTTATCGGGGTTTATTTTTTGCCAGAACGCGCTAATACTAAATCCTGTTGAAATACAAGATTTAAAAGTTGGGTAAAGGCAATTCGCAGTTCGCAATTCGCAATTAATAACTGCGTTCCATTCAGATTGCGGAGCAGCACTGCCAATTGTTATTGGGCAGAAGCTTTTTAGCCTAATTAAAACTCCCAAACGAAAAGTATGTTTTCAGAATCGGATTTGGTATAAGTTATTTTCTTAAGTTCTATTTTGGGCAAGCTCGAAATTATTCGACCAGAACGTTGAGTTAAAGTTGAGCGGTGCGGCAGCACCCGCATTCGCGCGATCGCTCCTCAAATAAAATAGTTCATCATAAATCAAGTGGCGGCATCAAACAGGAGAGTTAAATTAATGGCAGATAATCGCAGAAGCAAAGTAGTTACCGAAGGTCCTCAGCGTTCGCCTAACCGTGCCATGCTTCGCGCCGTCGGTTTCGCTGACGAAGACTTTATCAAACCAATTGTCGGGTTGGCTAATGGTTACAGCACCATCACTCCCTGCAATATGGGCATTAACAATTTAGCTGAACGGGCGGAAACTGCCTTCAAACAAGCAGGAGCAATGCCCCAAATGTTCGGCACTATCACCATCAGCGACGGTATTTCTATGGGGACAGAAGGGATGAAATACTCCTTGGTATCCCGTGAAGTAATCGCCGACTCGATTGAAACCGTCTGCAACGGACAGAATATGGATGGAGTTCTCGCTATTGGCGGTTGTGATAAAAATATGCCTGGGGCAATGATCGCGATCGCTCGCATGAATATTCCCGCCATTTTTGTCTATGGAGGAACGATCAAACCAGGACGCTACAACGGACAAGATTTAACCGTAGTCAGTGCTTTTGAAGCTGTCGGACAATACAGTGCGGGCAAAATTGACGAGGAACAATTACTGGGGATCGAGCGCAATGCCTGTCCGGGAGCTGGTTCTTGTGGAGGGATGTTTACTGCCAATACCATGTCTTCTGCTTTTGAAGTAATGGGCATGAGTCTTCCTTATTCTTCGACTATGGCAGCGGAAGATGAAGAAAAGGCAGAAAGTACGGAAAAATCTGCTTTTGTACTGGTTGAGGCGATCCGCAAGCAAATTCTGCCCAGTCAAATTCTCACTCGTAAAGCTTTTGAAAACGCCATCTCTGTCATTATGGCTGTAGGAGGTTCTACTAATGCGGTACTGCATCTGTTGGCGATCGCCAATACAATTGGTGTGCACCTTACTCTCGACGACTTTGAATCTATCCGTCAGCGCGTTCCCGTCTTGTGTGACCTCAAACCCTCCGGTAGATACGTCACCGTTGACTTACATAATGCTGGCGGTATTCCTCAAGTGATGAAGATGCTACTCGTACACGATTTATTACACGGCGATGCTTTGACTATTAGCGGACAAACCATTGCCGAAATCTTAGTCGAGGTGCCGGATGAACCGCCAGCTAATCAAGATGTAATCTGTTCTTGGAACAATCCCGTTTACCAAGAGGGACATCTAGCTATTCTTAAGGGTAATTTAGCTACTGAAGGTGCTGTCGCCAAAATTAGCGGTGTTAAAAATCCTGAAATTACCGGACCTGCTAGAGTATTTGAATCGGAAGAAGAGTGTTTGGATGCTATCCTCGCTGGCAAGATTAATTTGGGTGATGTAATTGTAGTTCGTTACGAAGGTCCTAAAGGTGGACCGGGGATGAGAGAAATGCTCGCTCCCACTTCTGCTCTCATTGGTGCTGGTTTGGGGGATTCTGTTGGCTTAATTACAGACGGACGCTTTTCTGGCGGTACTTACGGTTTAGTAGTCGGTCATGTCGCTCCCGAAGCAGCAGTTGGCGGTACGATCGCCCTAGTAGAAGAAGGAGATAGCATTACGATCGATGCTCATCAAAGACTGCTGCAACTGAACGTTTCAAAGGAAGAATTAGCCAAGCGTCGAGCAAACTGGCAACCTCCCCAACCCCGTTACACTAGAGGAGTTTTAGCAAAATACGCTAAACTAGTCTCTTCAAGCAGTTTGGGAGCACTTACAGATTTGCACCTAGGTTGATTAATCATATAGGCGATCGCTTTATCTGTTTTTTCTAGAACTATTTCGTGCAGGCGATCGCCTAAAAACATTTTTTTTGTTAGAGAAGTTCTCTCGTCTTAAGCAATCCGTACAGCTTTTGAGGCAATTAAAAGCGATCGCTTGTATGAGTTTCAATTAATTGGAAATAATTAAGATAATATAGCGGTTTATTCGGGGAACTATAGATACAGTATCATTTGTCTCTCTTTTTATTAAACAATGAGCGATCGGCAGCCATTTTGCCATATTTTAGTGATTGAAGATACCAAAGCTAAACGTATTGTTCTGCTTAAAGGAAATGTTTATTCCCTAGGTCGTGCTTCTGATAATGCCATTGTTATCCACGATCCTTTAGTATCCCGTTATCATGCCACTGTGATCGGGGAAACCCAATTACCACTTCAGAACAATTCGTTTCGGATTATTGATGGCGACCTTCAAGGCAATCGCAGCACTAATGGCGTAATTATCAATGGCAAAAATTGCTCGTCCCATATTTTAAAGCACGGCGACTCGATTATTTTTAGCCGTCAGTCCAAAGCTACTTATCATATTGCTTATGACAGTGGTTATCTCGAGGAACTAGCTAATAATAACCATAAGCAGCCCGAACCAGCAAAGCAAAGTGAAAGCACTGCCCTTGACGCAGAAAGTTCCCCCGTCCAGCGCACTCAAATAACTAAAAATGACCGCAAACAAACAATTTTTTCTCCTAGCGAGTCTGAAGAAGATTCAGATCGGCTAAAGTTACTTCAATTAGCTTCTTTCCCAGAGTTAAATCCTTATCCTATTATTGAAATTAATTTACAGGGAGAAATAACTTATCTTAATTCAGCAACCTTACTGAAATTCAAAGATATTTATCAAGCTAAATTAAATCATCCTCTTTTAGCCGGATTACTAGAAAAATATCAAAATGTAGCAGCAACGAACGAAAATTTATTTATTAGAGAAGTTTGTATCGATCGCCAAGTATTTGAGCAACACATTCATTATCTACCCGAAAGCCAATCTATTAGAAGTTATATTTTTGATTTTACCGAGCGCAAGCAAATGGAAAAAGCTTTGCGGGAAAGTGAAGAACGCTATCGGGCGATCGTCAGACAAATTTCCGAAGGCATTTTTTTGGTGGATGCTAATACCAAACAGATTGTTGAAGCTAATCCATCCTACTGTAATTTATTAGGCTATAGTTCGGCAGAAATAATTGGACTGAGACTCTACGATGTAGTTGCCTTAGAAACTCAAGTTATCGATCGCTCTTTGCAAGAAATTTCTACCAAAAAGTTGGACTTTTTAGGAGAATCCTTACATCGCCGCCGAGATGGTTCTTTAGTCAACGTAGAAGTAAGTGTTAGCTCGATTTTATCCAGTGACAAAGCAATGTTCTGTTTCGTCGTTCGCGACATCACAGAACGCAAAAAATCAGAAGCCATGCTTCAATATCAAGCTTTTCACGACCTGTTAACAGGTTTACCAAACCGGACTTTATTTAATCGGCAGTTATCTCAAGCTCTTGCTAAAGCCAAACATGAGAAAAGACAACTAGCAGTAATGTTTCTCGATTTAGACCGATTCAAAAATATTAATGATAGTCTCGGTCATGCTTTTGGCGATCGACTGCTTAAGCATTTTGCCCAAAGATTGAAATCCTGTTTGCGCAAAGGTGATATTGTAGCTCGCTGGGGAGGGGATGAATTCACCGTTCTCCTACCTCAAATTGACGATTCTGAAGAAGCAGCTAGAATTGGACAAAGAATTTTTCAAGCTCTTAAACCAGCTTTTGAACTAGAAGAACATCAACTCTTTGTCAGAAATAGTATTGGCATCGCCATTTATCCTCAAGATGGAGAAGATGGAGAAACTTTACTGCGCAATGCTGATGCTGCTCTCTATCGCAGCAAAGAACAGGGACGAAATCACTATCGTTTCTATCGTCCTACGATGAACTCGGAAACTTCTGAGTTATTAAAATTAGAGATTTCTTTACACCGCGCTTTAGAACGAAAAGAATTGTTGTTGTATTATCAGCCGCAAGTGAACATCGTTACCGAAAAGGTGTGTGGAATGGAAGCACTCTTGCGCTGGCAACATCCTGAACTAGGTTTGGTTTCTCCAGATAAATTTATCCCTTTGGCAGAAGAAACTGGACTGATCGTACCTATTGGAGAGTGGGCTTTAAAAACTGCCTGTACTCAGAATAAAATATGGCAAATGGCTGGTTTGATGCCCGTACGGATGTCAGTCAATCTTTCTCCAATACAGTTTCAACAAGCAACTTTAGTAGCTACTGTAAATAGTATTTTGCAAGAAACAGGGTTAGAGCCTCAGTGGCTGGAACTAGAAATCACTGAAACTAGCTTGTTACAAGATATTCAATTTGCTCGCGTTGCTCTCCTCAAATTAGCCAACATGGGAGTGCATATTTCCATGGATGATTTTGGTACTGGCTATTCTTTTTTAGGCTATCTGAAGCAGTTACCCTTTAATACGCTAAAAATCGATCGGTGTTTTGTTCGAGATTTACACAACAAACCGGAGGATATGGCAATTATCTCAGCAGCAATTACTCTAGGGCAAGGTTTTAATCTCAGGGTAATTGCTGAGGGGGTAGAAACCCAGCAGCAGCTAAAACTACTACGCAGTCTTAACTGTAAAGAGATGCAAGGCTATTTGTTTAGTCGTCCCCTTTCTGCAGAAGACGCTACACAATTTTTACAACAGGAACGAATTAATCTCCTCGCCTAATGAGCGTAACTTTATAAAAAAATACTTCATTTTGAAGATTTAGCAAATATTAACGAGTCAATATCGAGCGGACTACCTATTTATTAAAGGTGCAAATACAATAATAAATGAACGATATTTATTTTTTTATAAATATATATATGGAAAGTTTTAAAACAAATTTAAAACCAAATATTCAGTCATTACACCATGTCTTAATTATTGAAGAACCTACATTAAAAAAAACAATTATTTTAAAAGAAGCTACTTACTCAATTGGGCGGCAATCCGATAATGACATTATTATTTCTTTACCTAAAATATCTCGTCATCATGCTACTTTCTTAAGAAGAACAGATGTCAAAACAAACAATTATTCTTATTGGCTCTTAGACGGCGATCTTCAAGGTAATCGTAGTCGTAATGGAATTTATGTTAATGGAAAAAGATGTTTGGTTCACGAATTAAAGCATGGAGATACTATTAGACTAGGCGATGAAGTAATCGTCAACTATCAAATTATATCTGATTTGGGTTTAGTCGTAGAGGCAGGAGAAGGTTTCCTTAAAGAAACAGTAAAGTCTCAATCAGAACCAATTAGCAAAAAAACTATTTTTAATAAAGAAACTGTTATTAATCCAGAGCGACAGACCAATTTTTTAGATAATTATGAATTAATTAGATTAGCTTCTTTTTCTGAATTAAATTCTCAACCTATTTTTGAAATCGATCTACAGGGAAATATTACTTATTTAAATTCTGCGACAATTAGCAAATTTCCTGACTTAAAACAAAAAAATATCGCTCATCCTTTTTTGTCAGATTTAATCAAACAATGCAATCAAAATAACAATAAAATTACAAGAGAAGTAAGAGTAAATAAGCATATTTTCGAGCAAAATGCTCATTATTTACCAGAAAATAAGATAATCAGAAGCTATATTGTCGATTTAACCAAGCAAAAAAAATTAGAAGAAAAACTACAATGGCAAGAAGAATTTTATCGCACTCTACTACACCAAGTTCCAGTAGGAATTGTACTCGTTGACGGGACAACTAAAAAAATTGTCGATGTCAATGCCATCAGTTGTGAATTGTTAAACTACACTCGAGAAGAAATATGCAAGCTGACTATCGATCGCCTTAGCTGGAAGCAAGAAAATCTAGAGACTAATTTGCAGTATATCTTAGAGAATAAAATTAGCTTGACGGATGAAATAGTACTTCGCAAAAAAGATGGCTCCACAGTTAAGGTGGAAATGAAGATTAGCTTGGTAGGTACTGGAACAGAACCACAATTTTTGATTATTGTACGAGAGCTAAGAAAAGATTCTATCTCTTTTCCACCGGAGCAAATTATTTCCTTAAACGATCGCGTTTTTTTTCGACAGCAACTAAAAAAGGCGATTGCTCATGGAAAAAGACATCAAAAACTGATCGGCGTAATCTATATTAAGCTCGAGTATTTTTCAGAAATAAACAATAATATCGGCAATGAGCTAACTAACCGATTACTCTATAGCTTTGCAGAGCGATTGAAATCCTGTTTACGTGCTGGCGATACAGTTGCTTATTGGAGTGAGGATAAATTTGCAGTACTCATGCCTGAAATTGACACGATAGAAGAGGTTGCCAAGATCGCTCGAAGAATCGCCCATGCTTCGGAAGAGTCTTTTAAACTAGACGAACATCAATTTATCCTCAAGAGCCATATAGGTATTGCTATATATCCCCAAGATGGAGAGCAAGTCGATACTCTGCTCAACAATGCAGACTTTGCCCTTTATCGCCCCCGTCTAGAAGAGTGTCCCCCTTATCAATTCTATAACCCAACCATGAATGCTCAAGCATCGGTGCTGTTGCGGTTAGAACATTCTCTCTACCGAGCTTTGGAAAAAGATGAATTATTACTTCATTATCAACCTCAAATAAATGTTAACAGCGGTCATATTCAGGGTATAGAAGCATTTTTACGCTGGCAGCATCCAGAATTGGGCATAGTTTCCCCAACAAGTTTCATCAAGCTAGCAGAACAAACCGGACTTATTATTCCTATTGGAGAATGGGTATTAAAAACTGCCTGTACCCAAACTAAAATTTGGCAATCTCAGGGACTTCCCCCTTTAAGGGTATCAGTCAATTTATCTTCGCTGCAATTTCAACAACCTAACTTGCCTTTAATGGTAGAGAAAATTTTGTCCGAGGTAGGGTTAGAACCTCATTTACTGGAGTTAGAAATTAACGCTTCTACTCTCGCTAAGAATAGGGAATATTCATACCGTACTTTAAAGCAACTGCAAGAGCTAGGAGTTTATATTTGCGTCGATGATTTTGCTACTGGCTTCTCTTCTTTCGACTGTCTGAAAAAATTTTCTTTCCATACGCTAAAAATAGATCGCTCTTTTGTGCAAAACTTAAAAAACGATCCTCAAGACTTAGCTATTATCTTGGCTCTGGTAACCTTGGGTAAGGGATTGAATCTGCGAGTAGTAGCAGAGGGAGTAGAAACGAAACAGCAAATTGAATTATTACGGAGTCTGCAATGCGAGCAAATGCAGGGTTTTTGGTTTAGTCGTCCTTTAGCGGCTGAAGACGCAACTAGATTGCTACCTTTAGATTGGAAAGATTAAAGCCTTTTGAGCTTCGATCGACTCGCGGCAAAAGGTCGATCGATTTAGTTTTCTTCGTCAGTTGAATCTTTTTTCTGTGTTTTTTCTTCTGTATTTTCTTGTTGCCATTGCACCGATTCTTCGGCTGCTTTGAAATTTGAACTACTTTCTTGGTAAGGAGAAGGAAAGGAAATAATTTCTAACTGATGGTGAGGTTGCGATCGTTTTCTGGGTTTAGGTTTGCTGGGTTGTTTGTCTTCTCTCCAGCCTCGTCGGCGTTCGGAAGTTTTTTCTTCGCTAGTATCTTCGGCAACTACTTCATAGAGAATTGCTTGTTTATGTTTCTCCGTTCCCTTACGCAGTACTCTACCAAGTCGCTGGATATATTCTCTAGTCGAACCAGTACCAGAAAGGATAATGGCAATGCTCGCATCGGGTACGTCTACTCCTTCATTGAGAACGTGGGAAGCAACTAGAGTTTTGTATTCG
This sequence comes from Pleurocapsales cyanobacterium LEGE 06147, assembly GCA_015207585.1. Classification (GTDB taxonomy): domain Bacteria; phylum Cyanobacteriota; class Cyanobacteriia; order Cyanobacteriales; family Xenococcaceae; genus LEGE-06147. The sequence continues at coordinate 15,743 of JADEWQ010000073.1, forward strand.
CCAGTTTTAAATCTTTTGAGAATATCGTGCCTTTCTTTGACAGGAGTTTGGTAAGTAATGGCAGGAATGAGAAATTCTTGGGAAATGCGATAGACGGTAGCGTTATCGTTGGTAAAAACAAGGAGAGATTCGGGGTAATGCTTACTAATAAGATCGGCTAGCACCCGCAGTTTGGCATCTGTACCTAAAGCAATTTCCTTTGCTTGTTTGTGTGCTAACATTGCCTTTCTTCCGGCTGGCGATCGCGCACTGGCTTGGACAAACAATTGCCAACCTTGAAGACTGGCTAAAGAAATATTGCTTTGACGTAAAAAATCGTTGCGAATTTTAATCGCTCGGTCGTAGGTTTCTCTCTCTCGTTGTGATAGTGTAACTTTAATGGGAACTACTTTATGTCGAGCTAGGGCAGCACCAGAAAGTTCTTTAGCAGTTTTACGATAGACGACTTTACCGATGAGAGTATCGAGATACCTGTGACTGCCATCGCTGCGTTCGGGAGTTGCCGTCAATCCGAGGCGATAAGGGGCGATCGCGTATTCGGCGATCGCACGAAAGAAATCTGTCGGTAAGTGGTGACACTCATCAAAAATGAGCAAGGCGTATTGGTTGCCAATAGTTTCGGCATGAATCGCCGCACTGTTGTAGGTAGCAATCAACAACGGTGTGCGATCGCGCGAACCTCCTCCGAGTAATCCTACTTCTACATCGGGAAAGGCAGCTTCTAACTGAGCGTACCATTGGTGCATTAAATCTAAAGTCGGTACTACTACTAAGGTAGTACGGGGAGTTGCTTGCATCGCTAGTTGGGCGAGGTATGTCTTTCCCGCCGCCGTCGGTAATACGACCACTCCTTGTCTTCCCGCCTGTTTCCAAGCAAATAGTGCTTCTTGTTGATGGGGATAGGGTTCTATCTCAAAACTGGCATTGAGTTCGAGAGAAAAAAATTCTTTAGCTTCGTCGAGAAAGTCAATCTTGTCCTTTTGTAAAATTTCTACTAAAGGACGGTAATAAATAGCTGGAATGCGAAACTTTTCGATGCGATCGTCCCAGGTAGCAAAATCGATCCAAGCTTTTCCTCGCGGTGGTGGATGTAAGATCAGAGTACCTCGGTCAAATTGTAATTTGGTAATACGAGGCATTCAGTAGTTAGGTAATCTTAATTAGTTCTCTATTGCTTCGCGTTCGCTACATTTATTTTAAAAGAAAGATAGTACGCTAGCGATCGCTTTTCTCGGACAGCAGACTATTATAGGTAGAATCGGCTAAACCCAACAAAAGTTGTCCAATAAAGAAGATAAAGCGATCGCCGTTGGGTGTGGGAGTAGTTAGAAGAAGCACGACGGCATTAATACTGAGCTGCTTCTTGAAGTTCTGCCGGACGTACGGTTAGTTCCTGAGTTTGCCCGCCCCGACGCACTTTAATCCGCAACGGTTGACCAATGCGACTCGCTTCGACTCGGTTTTGCAATTGCTCGGCAGTGGTAATAGAAGTGCCATCAACCTCAGTAATTACATCGCCCCGACGAATACCACCAGTGGCGGCTGGACTATTAGGAACTACCTGCACCACGAGCACGCCGTTGATTTCGGGGGCAGTCAAAGGAGCATTGGGGTTTTCATTGAACTGTTTGGCAACCTCTGGAGTGAGGGTAACCATACGAATGCCAATATATGGATGAGGAACTCTTTCACCTCGTGCCAGTATGTCTTTAATTTGCTTTGCTTTGTCAATGGGAATGGCAAACCCAATTCCTTGGGCATCTGCACGAATGGCAGTATTAATTCCAATCACTTCTCCACCCCGATCGAGCAAGGGACCGCCAGAATTACCGGGGTTGATAGCGGCATCAGTTTGCAGAAAATCGAGTCGCTTGTCCGGGATACCAACCTGGGAACTAGAACGGTTGAGGGTGCTGATAATTCCCAGGGTGACGGTATTATCTAAGCCAAGAGGATTACCAACCGCGATCGCCCAATCTCCCACTTGGAGATCGGCAGAACTGCCTAAGGGCGCAACTGGCAGATTAGACCCATCAATTTTGACCACTGCTAGATCGGAGGGCTCATCTACACCCCGTACTTTCCCCTTAAACGTCCGTCCATCGCGCAAAGTCACGGTTACTTCGTCTGCCCCATTCACGACATGGGCGTTGGTGAGAATCATGCCGTTGCGATCGATAATAAAGCCCGATCCCTGTCCCCGCTGATGGTATTCTCGCGGTAGTTGGGGAAAAATGTCTTCTCCAAAAAAATCACGGAAGAAGGGATCGTCAAAGAAAGGGTTTGGCGTAACTGTTACAGTACGTTCTGTATCAATCCGCACGACAGCTGAACCGACGCGTTCAATGGCAGCGGCGACAAAGCTGTGCTCCCGATTCGAGGGAGCAACTGCAACTGGGGCGAGTTCAGTAGAAGTCGCATTGGCGATTGCTCCTTCTGAGACGGGTACGAGTTGAGGAAAGAAATGCAAAGTGCTAATTGTCAGGGCAACGCTGAGTAAAACCGTTCCCGCAATTATACCTACTTGTCTTAAGGTTGGGTTTGATGATTTTACCAATGACATGACTATCCCTCCTCTTTTTTTTGCCAGACCGCTCAAGATTTATGAGTTAATCGCTTCCAAGCCGAATCAACTGCCTGTTTCATTCGCTGTCCGGTGCGACTGAGGCTATGCTGAAAGTCATCCCATTTTTCTTGTAAAAACTCGGCAGCTTCTTGGAGGGCATTTTTATCGTGTTGCCCGGAGGCTGCTAGTTCATCCCGGACTTCTTTAATTTTGACGCGTACGACTTCAGGTTTATCTTGTGGAGAAACCAGGGATTGCAGGCGATCGCCCATGCGTTTAACCAAATTCTTTACCTGTTGGGATTTTTCACTCAAAAAGCCTTTCAGCCCTTCAGACTCGCTCTTAAGGCGATTTTGAGTATCTTCTTTAATCACAATAGCTTCGGTATCAATTACCTCCACATCCTCGGGGAACAATACTGCCCGCCCGCCAAAGGGAGCTGCAATCTCGCCCTCTACGATGTAAGCGGCAATGTCTCCAGTTTCCCAATCAAAGAGAAAGTCATCCACCCAACCGAGGGGATCGCTGATAGAGGGAGTTTGTACCGCCATGCGATGTAAGCGTCGCAACGTTGCCGGAGGTTCTATTGCCAAGTCTGAATAGGTCAGTACCGCATCCGGTCCGATCGCGAAAACTTGCTCAAAGGGTGTATAGCCACCCTGACTGGCAAAGTAAACGACTTGACCATTATCATCTACCCAAACTTCTTCCACACTGCCCGTGCGAGTGGCAGTGCTACCATCCATTGCCATTAGACCAACTATTTGACTGCGACGAACAATATTAAACATCATCGAACACCTCCTAAAATTACTTAACCAATTAAGTTAATAACAAGGCAAACAACCCGCACATCGCAATTCCATCAAATACTCCCGCTCCGCCAATGCTGACAATGCCTGCTGTCATCCGTTCAATTTCTCGCAGGTGCAATAAATCCGCACCAATCAAAGTTCCTAAAACACCGCCTGCGAATGCCACAGGTGCTGCCCCACTCCCAGCAATTAACAAGGCTGCCGATGAGGCGGTTAATGGTGCCACCAGGGCGTTCATCTGAATGCCGATACCGGGAACAATTTGAGCAGAAAAATAGCTCACCACAGTGACGATCGCCGTTACTACTAAAATGGCAAAGGGATCGGAACGGGTAAATTCGTAGATGGCTAATAGTGTGGGAATCAGTCCCCCGCCAACGTTGAGTGCCACGATCGTTTTCTGCTCCATCTTTCTCAGGGGAATCCCCCAAAATCGACTCATCCAGAGTTCTGCAAAGTCTGGAACGATCGGTACGCGAGACACTCGCTCGTACAGGGGAATATTAATGGTACTGCCCAAAACGACAGCTAAAAAGAGTAGCAAGGCAACATTGGGAGAAAAGCCCAACTTAGCAACTGCGACTTCTACTACATCCAGAGCGATCGCAAACCAGATGAAAGGAAAGAGTAGCAAAAATAGTAAGAACAGTAACAGTGTAACGGGAAGATAAATCATCTCAGTTAATTAAAAAGGATATTGCTCGATGGATGATGGACGACGCAGTTGAGATCGATGTTCTGACAGTTCTTCAGTTTTTATCTGCTTGATAGCATCAAATTGTTGAAACATCCAGACTCGCAAAAATAACAACCCGCCTAATACAATTAAAAACATACAGACACCGAACAAATGTTCTAGGGAAATTTCTAACACTCCCTGCAAAATGACTTCCCGTAACGCCGAAACCAAAGACACTTCCACAGTAGCTCCGATCGAAATTCGCTGTTCTTGAAGATAAATAATTAACAGGCGAAAAATTTCCACCAAGATCAGAATAAACAAAATATCCGACGTAATTGCCGGAAAATCAATTGGTTTTAATAGGGAAAGAAACATCTCACCCAACCGGATGAGCATGACACAAAACAAGCCAATACATAGAGAAATCACGATAAAATTCTGAAAAAACTCTAGATTATGCACGATTGTGCTTCTTTGAAACCAAGATTTCCAGCTTTGGTTCGGTGAAAGGGGAAATTTCATAGCCATGGGAGTCTCGCGTATCAATTAGGTAAAAATCATTAACGGTTGGTAATGAATCGTCCTAGCCAGAGTAAAGCACTTAAACCGAGACTCAATAGAATGCCCGTAGTAAAAGGAAAATAAAACGTAAAGCGTTCATTTTGTATCAAAATATCTCCCGGTAAACGACCGATAGGAAAGTTCTTAAGGGTTCCGTCACTGAGCCAGAGTAAACCTCCTAGCAAAAGAATGCCCGCACCGATCGCCACCAATGTTTTGCCAATTTCCGCAATCATAATTGTATCTCCTGTCGATCTTGGATGTGCCGGTTATGTCTTGTAAATACCTCCGAGAACAACAAACTGATACCACCAAATCCCATTCCCATCGTTATAATTGTCAATTCGTTACTGTTAAAGAAAATCATTTGGGGATTTAACAGCGTAATTCCTAAAGTGAGTAGAGAGGCGATCGCACTCATCAATAAAGAAAGACGAACGCTAGTTTGAGAAAAAATATATTGTTTAGTGTGAGCGAGGAGATAGGCAGCCAAAGGAATCCACACGCAAGGTAAGTAAGCCGCATAGAAATCGAGGATCAAATTCACAATTTCACCATCTTTGAGGGCGATGGCAAACGCCAATAGGGCATTCAGGATGGCGACCAAAATACGGTTGCGTGGCAGATTGGGAATTACGCCCAAATCCAAGATGGTTTTAGTTTGAATTCGCAGAATATTGCTGCCGATGCCCAATGCAGGAATGGCAAGTGCTAGTATCCACAGGATTCCCTGCCATTGATGGGTACCACCTCCTAGCCAGGACAGAATATAGGGAATAGCTTCTTTCCCGGTGATGGTTTCCGGCAAAATACCTCGGTGTTGTCCAGCCATGACGACAGCAGTGGGCAAAAACGCCAACCCAATAAGGGCGATCGCCGCCAGAACACACGCCCAATAGGCAGTACGAACTGTCCTGGCTTGCACGATAAACTGCTGACATTTCATATCAATCGTCACCACTAGGATTGTAGAAATCGATACTCCCAGTTCCTCGCGCCAATCGACCCGAGCGAGAGACGGTAAAAACTGAATTGCAGCCAATTCTAACTCTGAAAAACCATGCAGTCGCCAGAGCGCATACAACAGTGCTCCAATATTGAACAAGAGCAAACCCCGAAATACTTTACTGGCTCGTTCACTAGACAACAGCGAAAGCAGACAAAATAGTATTGCTAGTCCGATCGTGCTGGGCAGTTTAGAAAATCCGGCAATGCTCAAAATAGCCGAGGCGGCAATAATTTGCACGGCTTCAATGCCAATTAGAGATGTCCACGACATCAAGGCAATACCAATTTTGACTGGAGTACCATAGCGATTCCCCAACAGAGTCCAAATTTGTTCGACGGCGTGCCAATAGAATTTAACGAGGGCAAGCAGTGCCAAAAATCCCAAGCCAAGCGAAACGGCGTAGAGACTTCCTGCCGTGCCGATCGCGATCGCCTGCTCTGCGGTTCCCAGAATGAAACCCAAACCGTAGTGAGCAGATACTAATAATATGGTGAGGGAAAGGATACCTAGTGAGCGATTTGCCGTTGCATGCATAGTGGCAGCACGAGACAATTGCTAGTTTATTAATTCCGATTAAATTAAGCAATTCCCCCCAATCCTCCTGCTAGAAAGTAGGGACGTTTCATTTTCTTAAAATTAAGGGGAATAGGGAGTTAGGATCTTAGGGAATTGGGGAGAATTAATCTTTAATCATGAATCAGAATCGTTCGGTTGGGATTTTGATTGGGTTAACGCGTTCCAAGCCGCTTTGGCAGCCTCCGAAAGGCGATCGCCCAGACGATGAATTTCATCCACAATCGACTGCCAGTTTTTTTGTGCTTCTTGTTGAATTAGTTGTACTGACTGTTCGATGCGATCGGGATCGATTAATTTAGTTTGTTCGATCGCTTCTCTGGCGCGTCGTACTGCGGCTAGATAAGCTTCACGGGTAATATCATGTGCCGTTCAGACTGAGCACGCTTTTTAATCGCTTCAATTAGTGCTTTGGTTTCTTGTTTCAAGTCTGCACTTTGGTTTGCCATTTCTTGTTCGACCAGAGCATCGGTTTCGGGACTAATAATAATATCGGATGATGAATTTTGAGTGGTTTTATTCATGACTCAATCCCTCCTGAGTTTAAAAACGTTAAAAGATAGTGTTATAGCAAGGGAACTATAGATTAGGACATCAATACTTTCTACAGAGAACGGTGGAGCTTTCAAGGTGAGGGGCGGTGCGGGAGCCGCCAAGCCGCACTCTAGACCTCCGTGCAGAACTTGTTTCCGCACACAGCTTCTTGGAAACAGATAATAGAGCATTTTGAACTTTGTACGGACGTAGCATGCTACGTCCCTACGAGCGAACTATAGGAACGGGACAAACTGTCTTAACCTTTGCTTCAACTGCTATAATCCTTCAGTTTTTCGCAGTTACTTCCTTATTTTGTTGTAGTCCTTGCCAATAGTCTTGACCTTTGGGTGTAATTTTGCCGCGAATAAAATGGATGGGTTTCGGCAAAATAGCGAATGCAGCGTAGGCTCCTGGGGTAAATTCTCCATCAATGAAGCCTTTCTCAGTTAAATAATCGAGGTGAAACACTAAGTCGTATTCTTCATCATTGAACAAATGAGCAATATCTTTCTCCTCGAAGCCTGCCTCTCCTTTTTCAGAAGCAATTTCTAAAACTTTTTGAATTTTTTCTCGGCTAAGTTTCATTTTGCATCCCTCCATTCATATTTCATACATCAAAGTTGACGAATGAATAAGAGTTACTGATTCAAACGCTGAGTAGAATTCATCTAACTATTAACGGTTCGATAGGCATTTAATTGAGCCTTCAATTGGGCAATTTCCGCTGCCATATCCAGTACCATGGCGGCTCCAATCAGGTTCAATCCCAAATCGCGGCGCAATCGTTGAATCTGCACCACGCGAACTAAATCTTGGCGGCGCAACATGGTTCCATCGGGTTCGATCAACCCCAGTGCAACAAACCGTTCGATCAGAGAAACGGAAGTTTGAGTGAAGTAGGCAGCTTGTTCAAAACTGTAGAGGCGATCGCCACTGTTTGACCACACCACCCGCGATAAGCTAAGACTAGAACTCATAAACGTACCTCCGCAATCGCGCGACGGGGATTAAAACTACTGATTTGCCGCAATTTTTCATAGCACTCTCGTTCGGTAGAGGTTAAATCTTTCGGCGTAACAATTTTTAGCCTTACCATTAAGTCTGTCCGATTGCCCTTTGGATCTTGCCAGCCCTTACCTCGCAATCGCAGAGTTTGTCCGGAGTCCACGCCAGGAGGTATCTTCATTGTCACCTTGCCGTCGGGAGTCGGCACCTCAATTTGGGCACCGAGCACTGCTTCTTCCGGACTAATGGGAATTTCACACGTAATATTCTCTTTTTCAAATCTGAAGAAGGGGTGAGGCAATAATTCAATCGTCAAATACAGATCGCCCCGCTGTTGGCTAAAAGGACTAGTTTGTCCCTTGCCTTTGATGCGAATCCGGCTACCGGACTTGGCTCCTGGGGGAATGCGAACGGTAATAGTTTCCCCATCGATTTGCAGACGTTTTTGAGTGCCCTGAAAGGCTTCTGCAAAGGTAAGGGCGATCGCTGCTTCGGTATCTTGTCCGGGAACATCGGTGAAGCGACTAAAGGGATCTTCACCGCCACCAAAATCTACATATTCCCGAAAACCTTCTGGTCCCGTGGTCGTGCGATAGGTGTACGCGCGCCGTCTCGAGCGATCGCCGCCTCGACCAAATCGTCCCAGCAGTTCGTTAATGAAGTCGTCAAAACTGCCATACTGACCGAAATCCATCTCCTCAAAACCAGCCCCGCTCGGAGGAGGAGTACCGGCTGCGGCTTGCTTCCAGTATTGACCAAACTGGTCGTATTTCCGACGCTTTTCCGGATCCAAGAGAACTTCCTGGGCTTCGTTAATTTCTTTGAAGCGTGTTTCTGCCTCCTTGTCATTCGGATTGAGATCGGGGTGATATTTCCGTGCCAATTTACGGTAGGCTTTTTAAATTTCCTCTGGGGAGGCATTTTTACTCACGCCTAGTATTTCGTAATAGTCTTTGAAATCAGTTGCAGCCATTAACACCTCCACCGAATCAATAGAATGTTGTATCGAGCGGGTTGATTCCAGTACGAACAGATCGATCTATAAATAGTTGCTTTTCCTACAGGGGACGCGGGGAATATTTTTAAGAATTTCTCCGCGTCTCTTGCTCTTCCTAACGGTGTTCTACAAAGTCCGCATCGATCACATCCTCATCACCGCCTTTGCTATCGCTGGAAGTGCTACCTGTTTGTGAACCTGTTTGTGAGTAGACGGCACTACCAATTTGCATTAAGGCTTGTTGGATATCGTTGGTGAGGGATTTCATGCGCTCGTAGTTTTCTCGGTCGATCGCCTCGCGCAGATCTTTAATCATACCTTCCAAACGAGCTTTGTCGGCACTCGGCACTTTGTCGCCCAAGTCTTGCAGCTGTTTTTCAGCCTGATAGGCAACAGAATCTGCCGTGTTTTTGGTATCTACGCGATCGCGCTTTCTGCGGTCTTCTTCGGCATTGCGTTCGGCTTCGCGTACCATCCGCTCGACGTCGGATTTATCGAGGGTAGAGGCACCAGTAATGGTGATTGATTGTTGCTTGCCAGTGGCTTTTTCTTTGGCTGAAACCGACAAAATGCCATTGGCATCAATATCAAACGTAACCTCGATTTGGGGTACGCCACGGGGAGCCGGGGGAATTCCATCTAACCGGAAAGTGCCGAGGCTCTTGTTATCGGCTGCCATTTCCCGCTCTCCTTGCAGAACGTGGATTTCCACATTGGTTTGTCCGTCCGCCGCCGTGGAGAAGATTTCGGATTTTTTGACAGGAATAGTAGTATTGCGTTCGATGAGCTTGGTCATCACGCCGCCGAGGGTTTCTACCCCCAGGGATAGAGGAGTGACATCCAGCAGCAACACGTCTTTTACCTCCCCTGCCAATACTACCTCATCAATGTCCGAGGCAGTTAGTTTAGCATCTTGTAGAGCTTGGTTGACGGGAATTCGACAGCGATCGAACAAGTCACTGCACATTTGCTCGAACTGCGATCGCGTCAAAGTCATGTCTAGATGTTTGGGACCATCTTGAGTTGCCGTGATAAAAGGCAAGTTGATGTTAGTCTGGGTTGCTCCCGACAGTTCGATTTTTGCTTTTTCCGCGGCTTCGGTGAGGCGTTGCAGGGCTTGCTTATCTTTGCGAAGATCGACCCCCTCATTGCGTTGAAATTCGATTGCCAGCCAATCCACAATTTTCTTGTCGAAGTCATCACCGCCTAAGTGAGTATCGCCACTGGTGGATTTTACTTCAAATACACCATCACCGACTTCCAAAATGGATACGTCAAAGGTACCACCACCTAAGTCAAAGACTAGAATGGTTTCGTTACTCTTTTTGTCCAGTCCATAAGCGAGGGAAGCGGCGGTTGGTTCGTTGATAATCCGCAATACTTCAATCCCAGCAATGCGTCCGGCATCTTTAGTAGCCTGCCGCTGCGAATCGTTAAAGTAAGCAGGTACCGTAATCACCGCCTGCTTGACGGGTTCGCCCAAATATTTGCTGGCATCATCAACCAGTTTGCGCAGCACTTCAGCTGAGATTTCTTCTGGTGCAAATTGTTTCTTTTGGATGGGGCAATCTAGTTTGACATTGCCATTGCTATCCCGCAGAACTTTGTAGGAAACTTGCTTGGCTTCACCAGTAATTTCGTCATATTTACGCCCGATAAACCGCTTCACTGAATAAAAGGTATTGTCGGGGTTCATCACTGCTTGACGTTTGGCAATTTGCCCGACTAGTTTATCGCCAGTTTTAGTGTAGGCAACCACCGATGGAGTAGTGCGGCTGCCTTCAGTGTTGGCAATGACGATGGGTTGCCCGCCTTCCATCACGGCAACGCAGGAATTAGTAGTTCCTAAATCAATCCCAACGACTTTTGCCATCGTTATTGACCTCCTCTATATTTTTGGGTTTAGGTGTTCAAATCTCGATTGCGTTAAGTTTTAGAGAAGCAATTATCTCTTTTTTAAGAATTTCTTCGTGCCTTTATAGTTTAGAAAAACACGATATGCACTTTATCTACTGTGCAATCGAGTCGAGCGGATTGACTATTTTTACCGTTTAATGTTGAGTCTAAAAAGTCACGTTCCGCCCGAGAATTTTACAGCAATAATTGCTCACAAAATAATTGTAAAATTCAATTCAATATAAAGAGGGTCGGTTTTCCCGGTCAGATAGGTTCCTGTTTCCGACCCTGAGTTTAACTTTTTCAAACCGATTATGGGTGACCAGGGATTCGAACCCTGAACCAGCGGATTAAGAGTCCGATGCTCTACCGTTGAGCTAGTCACCCTCGGATTACTAAGCTAAGTTTGCTATTATATCAAATCTCGCAATTAAAGATAACTAAGTATTTGGACAAAATTAAATTTATTAGTGAAGAGTAATTAATAAGTAGGGGCGAAAAGGTTTGTTCGCTCCGCGCGCGTTTCCATACACGGAGTACGTCGAAGACTAGGGTACGAAGCAACGCCCGTACATAAGTAATAGGCGGCGTTCTGTAGTAGAGATGCCGCCTACGGTTATATCTGGTCGATACATTTACCAAAGTTATTTAACAAATTGAGGCATAATTTCTGCCGCAGTGAATAAACCATGTATGCCACGACGATGAAGAGCAATTCCCGCTTTTAAATAGCCAAAAGCAGGACCGCAGACATTAGCTGCCATGCTAGTTTCATCCCCAAGAGTAAAAGTGTGAGTCGAGATTTTGCCTTCAAAGGTACGTCCGGTAATTTTAACGTTAGTACTCAAGGGCTTTTTAGAATTGCGGGTATCCACTACACCGCCGACTGTAACGCGATCGCGACTACAAATCCCTGCCAATTCCAGCATGATGTCATCGGCGTGTTCCATATTTTCTAGGGTGAGAATGCCATTAGTTTTATCTAGTAATGCTTCTACCTCTGCGTCAGTCATCGCCCTTGCCGTTTCGACATCGTAACCCGGCAAATGAGCGATATCCTCTCTAATAGTTGCTCGATATGCTTCCCAGTTAGCAATACCTACCCCAAAGGTAATTTTAACGCTGTGAATCTCCGCATAACTTTGGGCAGCGATCGCCGCTGCGGCAGTCAACAGTCCTGGTGTCGCTCCGCAACCAGTCAGATAAGTAATTCCTGCTTGTTTTAATTCATCTTGCAACTGAAGCAATTGTTCTACTGCACTGGTGCGTTTGAGAGCATCTACCAACACTCCCTGCCAACCAGACTCGATAAATTGTCTGGCAACATCTGCCATAAAGGTATTGGGTAGATTGGGTAAGGCAAGGAAATATCCATCTACAGCCCCCTTGGCTACCAAATCTTGAATGCTTTTGTTGCTAAGGATGCCGTTTGGTTCGAGATAAACCACAGAACCATGTTTATAACAAGCAGTAATCGCCGCGTCCGCATCTAATCCTGCGCCATTGTAAGCATATCCTTTGCGGTCTGCTGCTGCCACCAAAACCATCTCTTTTTTAGGGGCAAGGATTTTAGCTGCTGCTTGACCCAAGCCACCAAAACCGAGAACGCCGACTTTTATCGAATCGTGAATTCGCTCTACAATCATCTTTTTGCTCAAAATTATTTCTTAATTAAGAATACTAAAGCGTTATGTAATTTTAGAAGTTTTCGCGTTCCGCTTCGCGGTGCTTCGCATCGCTAAATTTTCAGATATTATGGGGAAAATGAACGATCGCGATAGATAATTCTGGATGAGTTCGAGCGATTGTTTCTGGTTCTACTCCTACGGCTCGTCTTCGCACCATGGGATTGAGATCGGTACTAACAGTTAACATTAGCAAGTCGTGAGCTTTAAGCCTACTCGAGACAGTTCTAACAAAATTTCCCTGAACTTGTTGAATAGGAGTATCTGCACTAAGTCCAACTCCCTTTAACTCCGACACTTTTTTTTGCTTACTAGTGAGTACGATTAATAGTTCTAAATTCGCCTTTAGTTCAGTTTTCAGATTTTCAGCAATATTAACTATTTCGGCAAATTCAGGAGAAAGTGCTTGTTGCTTGGTTACCGCTACAAATATTCGATTGGTGTTGGCGATCGGTTCAGTTAAGCGAGTAATTAACATTGGTATAGGCGAGCGCTGAGCTACATTGTCAAGTACGTTGCCAAAAAAATTCTCTCGATAGGTAGAAAATCCCTTCCAACCGCAAACAATTAAAGTAGCATCTTGCTCGATTGCCGTCCGCACAATCCCTCTATCGATAGAATCATCTACCCGACCGATCGGCTGAACTTGGGCTGCCGCAGCATGGGCTAATTCTTCAGCCGTGTCTAGTAATTTTCTCTGCTGCATCCTAGCTGCCATGCCAACAGTTTCTTCGCGATCCGAAAGAACGTGAAGGGGAAGTAACATCCCTTTTGCTGCTTTGGCCAAAATTAAAGCAAGATTCAAAAGATTATCTTCTGTACTGGGGTTAGCAATAGGTACTAACACTCGCAAAGAGAGCGCAGGAATCTTTTTTGGCTGAGTATTGGAACTTTCAAAACTAGGTTTGATTTTTCTCCCCCATTGTTCTGTTAGCCAGGGAGAGGCGACGCAGGTCACCAAAATCATCGCTATTATTCCATTAACAGTTGACTGGTCTACCAACTCAATTTCATAAGCGATCGTAATTGCTGCCAACGTAGAGGCGGCTTGGGCAACAGACAGACCAAACATGACCATCGTGCTGGGAAAAGCAAACTTAAATACCTTGCCAGCAAACCAAGCGGCAATAAATTTGCTGACTACTTCTGCCCCAATCATGACCCCGGCAACTAACAAAGACTGTGGTTGTTGAATCAAAATCAAGGGGTCGATTAACATGCCCACAGAGATTAGAAAAAAAGGTACAAACAAAGTATTGCCAATAAACTGAATCCGATTCATCAAAGGACTCAGTTGAGGGATTAGGGGAGTCAGAGCAATTCCTGCTAAAAATGCGCCGATAATTGGCTCAATTTCAATCAAACCAGCTAAATATGAGGCTATAAATAGAGTAGCCAAAACGAAAATAAATTCTGCTCCTTCATCGTGCCCAAAGCGACGAAAAAACCAGCGACCTAGTTGAGGAATACCCCATAGAGTTGCAAAAGTATAAATAGTCAGTGCAGGAATTAAAAATAACCAAAAACCAAGGGTTAAATCTCCTTCATGGGCTCTTACTACTACTCCCAAAACTAATAAAGCCAGCACATTGGTAATTAACGTGGCTCCCAAGGTGGCAGTCACCGATTGAGTCCGCATAATCCCTAGCTTGTTCAAAATTGGTAGGGCTAATAGCGTGTGGGAGGCAAAACAAGAAGCTACCAAAATTGCAGCCAGAAAACCGTATCCCAACAGAAGCATAGCTCCAGTCCCGAGGAGCATTGGAGTAATGAAAGTAGCTAAACCAAAGACTAATGCTTTGTCGCCATTATCTTTTAGGTCATCAAGGCTAGTTTCTAGCCCTGCCATAAACATTAAAAATAGCAACCCCACCGTACCGAGAAGGATAATTGTGCTACCTCGTTCTAGCAATCCCAATCCATAGGGACCTACAACTACCCCTGCTATAATCAAGCCAACAATTCCTGGAAGTCTCAGCCGCTCAAACAAAAGAGGAGCGATGAGCATAATCGCCAAAATCACCAGAAAAACCGCTACGGGGTCAGTAATTGGTTGAGTTGGTAAAAATAATGAATACATGGAATTTAACATTATTCCCGTCCTATTAGACCTGCTTATTAGTTGTTTGGCTGCCGTTTTCAGTCTAATTGTAAAAAACCACTTTAAAAAAGACTTCTGCGATCTCTCTGAAAGTGATGCCCTGCGTGTCACCTTCCGCCGTAGGCGCACTAAAGAGCAAAGGTGCAGCTAAGCGATCTTGCTGAAAGCGAGGCACTGTAAGGTGCTGCCGCACACGCGAAGCTGGAGCGAAACAGGAGATGGGTTTAATTTAGATATTAGTTAGAAATCTTGCATTGCTTACTTTAATTGACGAAGTGCAAGCAGGCTCCGCTGCCGACCTCGCCGGAATCGCTGCTTTCGGCAGCAGTGCATTCCACACCGTCTTACGGCGGAGTATCTTGCACTCGACTCCCGCTCCCTACATAGCGATATTTCTAGTACTTCATCTCTCCGCCTCCGTGGAGACCCTCGCCATAGCTGTACTCAGCTTGGCGAAGGGAGGAAACGAAGGGCAGGAATTAATTGGCATATTTTGTCCTCCATGTGTTGTAGGTTAAGAAGTTAATATCTTGAGGTTTAGCATTTTGACAAAGTCGCTTACCTGTCTCGACAGAGTGTAGCGAAACTCTACCTTT
>JADEWQ010000074.1 GCA_015207585.1 Pleurocapsales cyanobacterium LEGE 06147
ATGACGCAAGAGCGCGAGCGCACTTTAATCTGTTTCCTTTTTTAGTTTAAAATGCCCTTGATGCTTCTATTTCTATATACTTGACAATTTGTACATTTTCTTAACTTGTCACCAATGCCTAATACCTCATCTGAGTCGATAAGATTATTCCCAAGGCTAAGAGCAGTCCGCTTATAAAATGGAAATTAACTGCCAAAAATTTACAGTTATTAACTTTATCTGGTCGATCGTGATACTGCTCTACGTGAGTGACTAATTGATAAGCAAAGGGTAAACTAGCAAAAATTAATATTCCTAACCAGGGCAAGTAACCCAAGATAATCCAAATTACAGTTACGGCAAAAATACTTGCCGTCATCCAAGTTAATATTTGTGAACCTCTAGCTGTACCGAGACGGACTATAGGCGATCGCTTTCCTGCCGCTAAATCGTCTTCTACCTGATGAAAATGGGAGCAGAATAAAATAATCGAGGTGCTAATACCGATGATAAAGGACACCGCTAAACTTTCCCAAGAAAAAGATTGCGCTTGGGAATAATAAGCGGCGGTAACTGCACCAGGACCAAAAGTAATAAAACAAATAATTTCTCCTAATCCCAAATAGCCCCAACGAAAAGGTGGTCCCTGGTAACTATAGCCCAAAGCACAGCAGAGCAAAATTAGCCCCAACACCGTCCAGTCTCTTTGCCACCAAGCAATAGCCAAAATCCCTAAAATACCTAAACCCAAGCATAAGTTACTAACCCAGAAAACTAAAGCTTTATTGCCTGTCAGATGAACAACTGAGTGAGCTTTATTGACATCAATACCTGTTTCTGAATCGAAGACATCGTTACTGAGATTCAACCAAGCAATAATCAGAATAGCTGCCCCTAAAAAAGCAAAAAATATCTGGGGATGAAAAATCCCAGTTTGAGCAAATGCTACTGCTGTCCCCACAATTATGGGAATAACAGCAACGCTATACATCGGCGGTTTGATAGCAGCCAGCCAGAGTTTTCGGTTTTTCTGGGTAATTAGCTCGGTAGTCATATAAAATTTCGAATTAGCCTAGCCAAGTTAGGACAATCCCGAATAATAAACTAGTCATTTTAGTCATTATTGTGTACCGTATCAGGTCTTTTACCTCGTGTTTACCTAGTTTCACGAAAGTTCACGATTTTCTTTAATGGTAATTGCTGTCCGAGGAGGATTAAAAAAACGAGTTATTTTGCCTACCTTAAAACTTGCTTATTTGACTAGTAAATATGTACTATATATAAGAAAAAAACTAAAAAATACAAGGGTTAAAACCGATACCTCAAGAAGTAAAGAGTGAGAGCATTTTCGTATTTTTTTACACAATCCTCCCGAAATTTGATAGGCTGGGCAAAGATGTGTAACTTCTGGAGCAAAGCAACTAGTACAAGTCAGCCCAAACGTAGTTACCATTCCAGAGCAATGAAACGCCCATATTATAAACCTTTTGCCTTTTGCATGCGTGCCTTTTGACTTCCGCACAGCGGTACTAGTCTCGTACTGTCAGATTTTGCCATTAGGAAGATAGTAAAGAATGACTTATAATCGGTAATACTAAGATTTAAAATATTAGAAACAATAAAAAAATAATTTTTAGTTTGTTTGGCAATTCGTTCTATTCTTTTTTAGAATGACACAGTCTAAAATTTCCATGCCTGTTATTTCCCAATTAAATGAGTTTTGTCCAAAAAATATAGAATTAGACTATTTTTGGAATGGCGAACAATTAAATATTCCCATCACAGATAGAACAAAAATTATCAGTTTTGCTCAAAAAATTCCCTCTATCGATCCTCTTGCTTTTCTGGAAAAATTTGTGCGACCTAATGACCTACATTTTTATTGGGAGAATCCAGCTAAACAAGAAGCGATCGCTGCCTATGGAATTACCAAGCATATCACTGTTAATTCTTCAGATAGATTTACTGTAGCTCAAAAATTCATTCAAACTTGTTTGAAACAAACTATCCGCAAAGGAGAAATTAATTTATCTGCTGCCGGTCCTTGTTTATTTTGTACTTTCACTTTTTTTCCAGACTCCGAGAATGGTTATTCACCATTTCCACCAGCAACAATTTTCCTGCCGCGTTTTCAAATCATTAAAAAAAACAAAACGTGTCTTTTTATAGTTAATTTACCCGTTGCTCAAAATCAAGACATCAAAATTTTACTCGAACAAATCAAACAAAAAATTCGCAATATTGACTGGTCACAACAGGAAAAAATAAGTAAAAATCTTGATGATTCTTTTCAAGCAATTAATAGTTCACCTATCGATTATTCGGAGTGTTTTAAATCAGTAATTACTTCGGCATTAAATTCCATTGCTATAGACGAATTCAGTAAAATAGTTATCGCTCACGCTACTGATGTTATTTCTCCCGTTCCCTTCGATCTAATCGCATCTTTAAATAATCTGCGTCATCGTCATCCCGATTGCTACATTTTTTCTACTAGCAATGGTCAAGGGCATAATTTTATTGGTGCTAGTCCCGAACGCTTAATTAGCATTCAAAACAAACAATTAGTAACTGATGCTTTAGCTGGTTCTGCTCCCCGAGGCAAAACGGCAGCTGAGGATTTACAGCTAGCTAATTTACTCCTCAAAAACCGAAAAGAAAAACGAGAACATCAAGCAGTTAGTGATTTTTTACTTGAACGTCTGCGGCAACTAGATTTAAAACCTCAACAACTGCCCTTACAACTCTTGCAATTATCAAATATTCAACATTTATGGACTCCTATTTATGCTCATTTGCCAACTAACCTCGATCCGCTAGACATTGTGGCTCACCTGCATCCTACTCCGGCTGTAGCTGGCGTACCTACAGAAATTGCTTGCGAACAAATTCGTCGTTACGAAAACTTCGATCGCTCTCTATATGCTGCTCCTTTAGGTTGGGTAGACTATCAGGGGAACTGTGAGTTTATTGTAGGGATTCGTTCTGCTTTAATAGAAGGCGATCGCGCTCGGCTATATGCAGGCGCGGGAATCGTTTCTGGCTCTAATCCCGATAAAGAATTTGCAGAAATTCAATTAAAATTACAATCATTGTTGAAAGCTTTAGTTTAACCATTGCTGGTAAGCTAGACGAGAAATAAATTTACCCACAAATGAGTCAACTTTCAGTTTAAGTCAAGTAATAGTCATTTGATATAATCTTATATTTGGGGCAATTTTAATAGATAGGAGAAGAATACATGTCTCGATATAGAGGTCCGCGCCTGCGGGTCGTACGTCGTTTGGGCGAACTACCCGGTTTAACTCGCAAGAGTCCGCGTAAATCATATCCGCCAGGTCAACACGGACAAGCGCGCAAAAAGCGTTCCGAATACGCAATTCGTTTAGAAGAAAAACAGAAACTCCGCTATAACTATGGAGTCACCGAAAAACAGCTAATCCGTTACGTTCGCAAAGCACGGCGAGCTACTGGTTCAACCGGACAATCCTTGCTACAACAGCTAGAGATGCGTTTGGATAACACTGTATTTCGCTTAGGTATGGCTGGCACCATTCCTGCCGCTCGTCAGCTGGTTAACCACGGTCATATTACCGTTAACGGCACGGTAGTTAATATTGCCAGCTATCAATGTCGTCCGGGAGATGTTATTGCCGTAAGAAACCGCGAGCAATCTCGTCAACTCGTGGAAACTAATATGCAATATCCTGGTTTAGCCAATCTACCCAGTCATTTAGAATTTGATAAAAATACTTTAACTGGTAAAGTCAACGGAATCATTGAACGGGAATGGATTGCTCTGCAAATTAATGAATTGTTGGTAGTTGAATACTATTCTCGTATGGCATAAATTTCAGTTATTAGTAGGGGCGATCCCGCGCAGCGGGTGCCGCCGCACCGCGCAGTGCCTCGTCTTTGGCGAGACCGCTAGACTTCGTCACCCTCCAGGAACGCTGCACCTTCGCCACACTGCGCCTACGGCGGACGGTGAGGGTCAATCGCCCCTACAAGAGTCAGAGGAGAGGTTTTAGGTATCAGGTATTAGGTGTTAGGAGAGAATCTATATAATACCTGGTAACCGATCGCTGTTTACTGATGACTGATTAGCCACCAATCTGCGACATGGTGCGGCTATACCATCCTGTCTGTGTGCCGGAGTTTCTTTGCTGAAAATTAATTTCTGGTTTAATTTCCAATAATTTTCTGACTTTTGCTTGAAGTCGATCTGGAGAGATTCCCGTACGTAAAGCAGTTTTAAGATCGATTTGTCCTGTTTCGTTAAGCAGACAAGGTCGAAGCCAACCATCAGCCGACAAGCGAACGCGATTGCAGCGATCGCAGAAGCACTCGGACATCTGGGAAATAAAACCTAGAGTTCCCTTAGCCCCTGGAATTTGAAATACATCGGCAGGACCGTTACCGCGAACGCTAGATTCAATCAAGCCCCAACGAGCGCGAATTTGCTGGCGCAACTGTTCTGAAGAAATCCAAGCACGCTGGCTAAATAGAGTATTATTGCCAATAGGCATGAATTCGATAAAGCGGACGTGCCAGTTACGATCGATAGTTAAAGCCGCCAAATCTGGCACCTCTGAATCGTTTAAACCGGGAATAACTACGACATTCAACTTTAGAGGATCGAAACCCACTTGGTGAGCAGCAAGAATACCTGCCCAAGTTTGTTGCCAGCGACTGCGCCCTCGATTACCAATTATGGTATCAAAAGTGTTGGGATTGAGAGAGTCGAGGCTAATATTGATGCGACGCAGACCAGCATTATAAAGCTCCCGTGCCATATTTGCCAGCAAAAAACCATTAGTGGTCATAGCCAAATCCTGAGTTTGAGGCAAAGAAGCGATATCTCTTACCAAATTTACTAGTCCCGGACGTAATAAAGGTTCACCACCAGTCAAGCGAAATTTACAAAAACCTAAGGGAATAAACACTTTCTTAAGTAAAGTTAATATTTCTTCATTGGTCAGCAATTCTTGGCGCAAAATATAGTCAAGTTCTGCTCCCTCTGGCATACAGTATTGACAGCGAAAGTTACATCGGTCAATTAAGCTGATTCGTAAGTAGTCTATTTTATTCATCTGCTTAAATTTGCTTGTTATTGCAACATTATTCAGGATAAAAAAATTCAGAGCGATCGAAATTCTGTTAGTAGAAGATTCGCCTATTGATGCAAAATTAATCGCTAAAGTCTTCAGCCACGCTACAATTACTCATCACTTGCAAATTGTTACAGATGGAGTAGAGGCGATCGCTTTTCTACATCAAAAAGGCAAATATAGCCACAAGCCCCGTCCAGATTTAATTTTACTCGCTCTCCATTTACCTAAAAAAGACGGTTTAGGGGTTTTAGCTGAAATTAGAGCGAACTCTAAATTTCTTAATATTCCTGTGATTATTCTAACTACTTCTGAATGTCAAGAAGATATTATTAATTGTTATCACATGGACGCAAATTGTTATCTAACCAAACCCAATGACTTAGATGCGTTTTGCGAAACTGTGACGCTTATTCAAGACTTTTGGCTTAATTTTGCTAAACTACCGTCATTTTGAAATAAACTTTCTAATAATAGTTAAATAAAAATAACTTGTAAATTAAAGTTATTATCTAAGAATTTAGATTGACAACTAAGCTATCAAATTTCTAATAAATTAGTTATAATTACCGAAAATATAAAAAAAAAACTAAAAATTATTAACAAAATTAATTAAATAGGTTAAGAAGATTAGGGTAGCATTATTTCTCACAAAAATAGCACCTTAAATACCCGTGCAAAATGTAGACAGAGCAATCAAAATTTTATTAATTGAAGACAATCGAGCTGATACTCAACTTCTAAAGCAGTTTTTTGCCAAGCTAGGAAAGAAAAAAATCGAGCTAATAGCAGTTGAAAGACTGCGGGATGGTCTTAATTATCTGCAGCAAAATAATAATTTCGATATTATCTTGCTCGACTTGTCTTTACCGGACGGTTGGGGTCTAGAAAATTTAGCCAAAATACAGCAAGTAAGTGCTGAAATTCCGGTTATTATCTTAACCGGAGTCGATGATGAAGAACAGGCTCTAGCAGCTCTAAGAGCAGGAGCGCAAGACTACATAATTAAAAGTCAAATCTTTGGTAGTTTGTTGTTGCGAGCCATTAACTATGCTATCGAGCGCAAACAAGCAGAAAGAGAGAAAGCCCGTCTGATAGCCTCTCTCCACGAAAGCGAAGAACGCTTTCGGACACTAGCAAATACTGCACCAGTGTTGATGTGGATGACAGATGCTGATGGTCAATGTAGTTTTTTTAATCAATCTTGGCTAGAGTTTACGGGTTGCAGCTTGGAACAAGAATTGGTAAATGGCTGGTTAGCCAATATCTATCCAGAAGAACGCCATCAGTGTTTGAGCCTATATAAATTTGCGCTCCAAAATCGCAGTCGCTTTCAAATGGAATACCGCTTGTTGCACGCTGATGGAGCATATCGCTGGGTGCTCAATACGGGCGTGCCTCGGTTTACAAACAGTGGCAAGTTTGCCGGTTTTATTTGTTCTTGTGTCGACATTACCGAACGCAAGCAAGCAGAAGAACTGTTAGCCCAGCAAGCACACAGGGACCGCATTCTGGCAGAAATTACCCAGCGTATTCACGAATCATTAGATTTGGAGGTAATTCTCTCGACAGCAGTGGAGAAAATTAATCAGTTTCTGTCAGTAGACAAAATAATGATTACTAAAGTTGATTCTCCCAATCGCTCTCAAATTTTGTTTGAGTCGGATAATTCTCAGACAACTAACAATTGCGAAGTAAATAATGCTTGTCATCGAAATATGTTCGGATTGCCAAAAAACTTTGAGCAATTACAGCAAGGAAAAGTGGTGGTACTAGAGCAAGTTGACCCTTCAGCAGAGAATTCTATCTCTCTACAGCAAAAATTTGAAGGTTGTTCGGTGCTATTAGTGCCAATTATTAACGAGAAAAAATTGTGGGGTTTATTATCCGCCGAACAATATACTCAACCCCGTCAGTGGCAAACTGGCGAAATTGAATTACTACAACAGATTGCCGTACAGTTAGCGATCGCCATTCACCAATCGGAACTCTATCAACAATTAGAAAAGGCGAATCAGGAATTAGAAAAATTAGCCGAGATCGATAGCTTGACCGGAATTGCCAACCGCCGTAAATTTGACGAATGTATCGCTAGGGAATGGCTTAGATTAGCTAGGGAAAGAGTACATCTATCTTTAATTTTGTGCGACATCGACCACTTCAAACTATACAACGACACTTACGGTCATCAAGCAGGCGATCGCTGTCTGAAACAAGTATCGCAAGCGATCGCTAAAGCGATCAAACGTCCGGCAGACTTAGCCGCTCGCTATGGTGGAGAAGAGTTAGCCATTATTTTGCCCAATACTACTCCTGAAGGAGCAGAAAAACTAGCCCGACAGATCTGTTTAAAGGTAGAAGCCTTGCAAATACCTCATCTAAATTCACCTATCAATATGTACGTCACTCTCTCTGTCGGTGTTGCAGGATGTATTCCCCGTCACGAATCTTCACCGCAAGCACTAATTTCAGCCGCCGATCGCGCTTTATATCAAGCAAAAGAAGCCGGCAGAAATAGGGTTGTTCGCAGCCAAGGGTCGAACCAGAACCGCAAACATCTCTCCACAAACCCATCACGAGCTTTGCCCTCTAACGCGCTCGTGCCGTCAACTAGTAAGCAGTCTTCCGCTTCTTCCTGAGAAAGAAAACGATGATAGCATAGTTGAATGAATGCTTCTTCGTCTGGCTACACTTTACCTGTCTTTGCTTGTGCTGCAGCGATCGCTGCCTTACGTCATCTCCAGCAAAAATTAACCGAAGACTGTGTTACTGTCAATTTAATTAATCCGTCTGGGAAAGCTGCTATTCCCATCGAGCAAGTTGCCAAACTAAACCATCAATCTGCCCTAGCCATTACCCGCAGCGATCCGGGAGACCATCTCGATCTAACCCGCCATACTCCCGTTTGGGCAATGGTGGAATTAATTGAGCAACAAAGTATTAGTTTAGAGAAGCACCAAAGAAGGGAGGACAAAGAAGAAATTGCTATTACTAATTCCCGATCGCCCCTTCCTCAGTGTCAGATAGAAATTATAGGTGGAGAGGGTATCGGTCATCGAATAGATAACAAGAAACAAGCAGCAATTTATAGCTATGCGCGGCAATTACTTTACGAAAATCTCTTTCCATTGCTGCGCACAGACGAGAAAATAGCCGTTACAATTATTTTACCAGAAGGACGAAAACTGGCAGAACGCACTTCTAACGAAGCTTTTGGTATAGTTGAAGGACTATCTTTACTGGGAACTACAGGAATAGTTCAGCCCTTGACTGCTCCCGGACAATTGGAAATTTACCAAGCTCAATTGAGAGAAAAAGCTGCTAAATTCGACTCACTAGTTTTTTGTATCGGCGAAAATGGTGTGGATTTGGCACAACGCTTAGGAATCGATCCGCAACGACTGATAAAAACTGCTAATTGGCTGGGTTCAATGTTAGTAGTAGCTGGAGTACAAAGAGTTAAGTCAGTTTTGCTGTTTGGCTACCACGGTAAAATGATCAAACTAGCTGGAGGGATTTTTCATACCCATCATCATCTTGCGGACGGACGCTTAGAAATTCTCACAGCTCATTGTGCTCGGTTGGGTTTGCCCTCATCAATATTACGACAAATTTTTGACGCTCCGACCACCGAGGCAGCTTTACAAATACTACAGAAGTTAGACCAAGAAGAGCGAAGTCATTGGGTAGAGCAAATTTATAGCGCGATCGCAGCCCAAATCGATCGACGGTCCCAAGGCTACATTCGCAAACATACCGAGCAAGAAGTCTGTATTGGTTCAGTTTTGTTTGACCGCCAACGTCGTATTCTCATAGAGAGTAGTAATGCCGTGCTTTTGCTAAGAAATTTATGTTAAGATAACCGGAATATTTATTTTATTACTATTTCTCAACAAATCACCAGAAGGCTTCACTGCTGGATAGATCTTAGTTCCAGTTGGGAAGGTTTTTCCCATTATAAAGCCTAGTTTCCTTATTTCTTACCCGTCCACCAACACAGAATTAACCTCAGATAATAGTGACTATCCAGACCGAACCAATCGCCAAATCAACAGAGACTTTATCCCCCCAGTCTCTAACAGGCAGCATCCATCGCCAAATGATCGCCATTATCGACTTTGGTTCGCAATATTCAGAGTTAATTGCCCGTCGCATTCGGGAAACCCAAGTATACTCAGAAGTGCTGTCTTATCGTACTACTGCCCATCAACTGCGCAATCTCAATCCTCAAGGAATTATACTCTCTGGCGGACCAAATTCGGTTTATGATGAAAACGCTCCCCAATGCGATCGAGAAATATGGGACTTAGGAATTCCCATTTTGGGAGTTTGCTACGGCATGCAACTAATGGTTAAACAGTTGGGAGGAGTAGTAGAAAGAGCCAAGCGAGGTGAATACGGCAAGGCTGCCCTATGCATCGACGATCCCACCGATTTACTGACTAATGTCGAAGATGGCTCTACGATGTGGATGAGCCACGGTGATTCTTGTACCCAATTACCTGAAGGTTTCTCCGTACTCGCCCATACCGAGAATACTCCTTGTGCGGCGATCGCCAATTCAGAGAAAAAACTGTTTGGGGTTCAATTTCATCCCGAAGTCGTTCATTCTGTCGGCGGTATTGCTCTAATTCGTAACTTTGTTTATCATGTTTGCGAGTGCGAACCGACTTGGACGACAGAAGCCTTTGTCGAAGAAGCCATTCGGGAAATTCGTGCCAAAGTAGGCGATAAAAGAGTATTACTTGCCCTTTCGGGTGGTGTAGATTCATCTACTCTGGCTTTCTTGCTCCACAAGGCGATTGGAGACCAACTGACCTGTATGTTTATCGATCAGGGATTCATGCGCAAAGGTGAACCCGAACGATTAATGGAAATTTTCGATCGGCAGTTTCATATTCCCGTACAGTACGTTCATGCCCGCGATCGCTTTTTGGCACAGCTTAAAGGCGTAACCGATCCCGAAGAAAAACGCCGCCTCGTTGGACATGAATTTATTAGCGTTTTTGAAGAAGAATCTCAAAGATTAGGTCCTTTCGATTATTTGGCGCAGGGTACTCTTTACCCAGACGTGATCGAGTCCGCCGATACCAATGTCGATCCCAAAACAGGGGAAAGAATTGCCGTTAAAATTAAGAGCCATCATAATGTGGGCGGTTTACCAGAAAATCTTCGCTTCAAATTGGTGGAACCACTGCGAAAACTGTTTAAAGATGAAGTGCGCAAGGTAGCTCGTTCCATCGGTCTACCCGAAGAAATCGTTCGCCGTCATCCCTTCCCCGGACCAGGATTGGCTATTCGGATTATCGGCGAGGTCACTGCCGAAAGACTAAATATTCTTCGCGATGCCGACTATGTCGTCCGGGATGAAATCAGCAATTGCGGCATGTATCATGACTTTTGGCAAGCTTTCGCCGTCTTGTTGCCCATTCGCAGTGTTGGAGTCATGGGAGACAAGCGTACTTACGCTCATCCGGTTGTTTTACGTTTTATTACCAGTGAAGACGGCATGACTGCCGATTGGGCAAGAGTTCCTTACGATCTATTGGAGACAATTTCTAATCGGATTGTCAACGAAGTTAATGGTGTCAATCGAGTAGTTTACGATATCACTTCCAAGCCCCCCGGTACTATTGAATGGGAATAGATGCGACTTGAGAAGAATTAGTTAAGCTCGCTCGTAGAATAATAGGAAATTGCTAACAAGAAAAAAAGATTAGCACTTTCTTAAAGCTAAAGTGTTAAACAGATATGCCGTCGCATCTGTTTATTTTATTTCTTTTTAAGAAAACTCCAAGACGATTTAGTTTTTTAATTTAAGCTCCGCTCTTAAGAAAGGAGCTTTTAACTACTTCATTTTAACCTTAAATTATCTTAAAAATTTTACCAAATATTATTTTAATCAAAGACTGACTGAGAAGATAATAATTAGCGAGCGCAATAAATTTGACTGAGTCAGTTTTTACAAATTGATATTTTAGGCTAATTGAAGTGCAAATTTCTAAAGATTTATTTGAGTCAAAGTATATTTTATTAATCGACTCTGACGAGCAGCAGCGAGAAGAACTAGCCTCCTTTTTACGTCAGCAACTACCCGATTTTGACATTATTTGTGCAACTGAACTAAACTATTTCTTTTCTACTAGTAGTAGCTATATCCCGCAAACCGACATCAACACCCAAAACCCTTGGAGTTTGATTTCTCGGTTGTGTCGGTACTTCCACCACTATATTGATGTAGTAATCGCCTGGTTTATTCTTGGACAAAGTCGCACTCTTTGGAGTTTGACCTTTAAGCAGTGCAATCTGATAGCCACCAATCTTCATCTTCCAGTTAACTCTCTTTATCTGTCCTCGATGTATTTAAACGTTCGAGCGTCCAGACTAATTACTTGTAGGTCTGAATTTGTGGATTTGTTTAGTGGCTTTCTTTTGGTTGATTACTCTTCTAATTGCCTGACAGACGTGATTAGCCTTCAACCCTGTGGCTTCTCGCGTAGGTTTGTAGACTTTATGGTGCAACTTAGTTGTATTCCAACAGTCTTCGCGTTTTGCTACTGCCAGTATTTAATTACAGGCATCGGCAAAACCAACAAGAGTTTCGTCAATATCTTGGCGAAAGTTAGCTGGTACTATAAGCTGGCAACGGACAGTCAGTGCTTGAGTCATAGAGCGATTCTACCTCATCCACCTTTAAAAGTAAACCCTATAATGGAGGACTCGGCATTCCTCCTTTGTCGAGTAGGGAGATAGGGAATTTGGGACTTAGGGAAACAACCTCCCCAATCCCCAAAGACCCAAAACCCCCATTCTTCAAAGCGTGGGTCTCCAGCCGAGAAAACAGATGAATTTACTTTGAACGGTTTATCGAACTCCATACTTAATCCCAGGTAAATTTCATCTCTAAATATTTTTCCAGTAGCTGATTGTATGGTTGGAAATAATTAGCCAGAGTCCGTCTTAAGTCATCGTCGATCGAGTTATAAGAACCAGCATTGATTTTAGGATATTGAGATAGCTTGCTAATGGATATATTTAAAAAAGAAAATACTTGTTCCATTACTCGATCTGGATTGTTGTATAAATCTTCGCTTTGCAGAATGAGTAACTGTTCTCTTCCAAATAAATCGATCCAAACTTTGAGTTGATACAGATATAAACTGCTGAGAAGATTATCGGGATTGCGATAACCAGCGTTGATAAAATCTGCTTCGTTCCAATTTTCTAGTTGCTTAATTTCTGTGGCGATCGCTTCTTCTATTGTTCCCGTCGTTAAGCCACTGCTAATCTTATGATAGTGCCAAGAAACTGCTCGCTCTATTGGATTGCGCAGTAAGACGATCAATTTGACTTGAGGAAAGCATTCTTTAATTCTTTGAGCAGCAAGGGGAAAACGCAGATAATTAGGTGTTGCTTCTCCAGTGATAAAATCGGGTCTATCTGTAATAGCCGGAAAGTGAGCCAAATACCAATCAATTCCTTTATTAAAATGTTTCCAGAAGAAATCTAACTCTTTTTTGTGGGGAAAAAGAATTTGAGGATGATGGCTCAAATAATTAAATAGAGAAGAAGTACCGCATTTAGCTGCACCAATAATAATAAAGTCCGGTCCGTTTTCTTTTTTCTCTTTCCAATCCAACTGAGCTAGTTGCGGATAAAAAGATATTACTCTTTGATAACAACCCGTTTGATAGCAATTAATAGCTTCTTGAATATTGCCTTGTTCGGTGAGGGCATCTCCTAAATTACCCCAAGCAATGGGAATATTAGAATGATGCCGAATTATGTGTCGATAGAAGTCGATTAATTGTTCTAATTGTTTTAAACTAACAGGGGTATATTGAAGATCGATGTAAGCAGCGGCAAAGTGAGGATTAAGTTCAATAGCTTGTTGATAGGCTTTAATTGCCTCCCTAAAACATCCTTTGCTCCTCAGTAACTTACCAAACTGATAATAATATTGAGCAGTTGCCTCAACATAAGCATTAATAGCTTGCCAATAGCCGTCAATAGCTTGTCGTTGAAAATTAGAGGAGTCGGGAGCAATTTTTAAGGCACGATGATAGTTATCGATCGCTTTTGGATATTGCTGCCGCTGTAAAAAAATTGAGCCTAGCTGGAGATAGGCAGGAACAAAGTCTGGATTGAGTTGTTTTATCTGCCGATAAACGGCAATAGCTTCTTCCCACTTTTGCTGCTGCTGTAGCGCGCTAGCCAGTTGCTCGTAGGCTTCCCAATAATTAGGTTGTTGTTGGATCGCTTGTCGATAGCAATGCACAGCGCGGTCGAGTTTTTTTTGCACCCAAAGTAGATTGCCTAAAGTATAGTGCTCTTCTGCTGTTGCCCAATCAGGTTCTAAATTTAGTGCCCGATCCCAGCAATCGGCTGCTTTTTGTAGGTTACCTATTTTAGTTAACGCTCTTGCTAAATTGCGGTAAGCACCAGCAAATTCTGGAGCTAATTCAATAGCTTGTTTGTAGCAGGCGAGCGCTTCTTGCCACTTTTCTTGTTGGGCGTATAAACTACCTAAGTTGACATAAATTTCCGGTTGCTGGGGGTTATTTGCCACTAGCTGCGTATATTTAGCGATTGCTGCCGCTATGACGTTACTATCGCCTAATGACCGCTCTCCAGTGAGGCGATTGTCTTGAGTTTTTTCTTTCATAAAAATATAGCGCGGCGGAAACTTTATCAAATCAGAAGTCAGAAGTAAAAATAAATTGGGATTAAGACCCCCTTAAGAGAGCTTTTAGCTATTAGCTCAAAAATCTAGTTAACAGCTAAGAGCTTGCTTTTAGTTAGTAGCTTACAATTAGTCGTGGACGGAATCCCCCACTAATTAATTCTGACTCCTGGCTTCTGGCTCCTGACTCCTTTTTTTATGATTAGTTGATAAGCTTGAGGAGCGTGCCGGACGATTTCCCATTGACCTTTGACCGAGTTCAAAAATTGGTCGATCCCCAGTTTGGGGTTTTGTTCTGGAGCAACCGGATTAGTCCAACCATAATCATTAAAAAGAGCTAGTCCGCCAGCTTTGAGCGTTTGCCAAGCTAGAGCTACATCTTGTCGAATGCGATCGCTCAATTTACATTTACTCTGAAAATTAATCACATCGTAAGTTTCGGGAGATAAGGAAGCGAGTAACTGAGGTACATTCCCTGCTAACTGGATTACTTTCTCTTTAACTCCCGTTTTAGCAAGATTGGCAGCAAATAGTTCCCTAAAATTGTCTGCCACGCAAGTAAGCTCTGCCGAGGAATGAGTAAGAACGTTGTCTAGCAACCAACAGGTGGACATACCTTGAAAGCTACCAATCTCTAAGATTTTAAGATCTGGTTGAGCAGCGAAAGATTGTAAGTGGGATGTCCAGACAGGAATGCGATAAGTAAAATAATCTTGGGTAAAATGATAGTTTTTGGTGAGGCACTGATGCCAACCTCTCAAAACACAAGCTTTTTGAAAAGCAGACGCGGCATCGGCTATTCTACCTTTCTGACGGAGAGCATTACCTAGATAAACGTACACCCAAGGAAATTCCTCGACTAAATTGATAATGGCATGACAGGTGGCGATCGCCTCATCCCATCTTTCTAATTTTATGAAGGTTTTTACAAGTTCGCGGTAAGCCCAAGGAAATTGGGGATCGATTTGAATTGCTTGTCGCAAGGCAGCGATCGCCTCTTCATACTGGTTTTGTTGTAGGTAGATCGATCCCAGTTTGTGGTATGCTCTTGCTTGGTTGGGGTCTTGAGCCAAAATTGTTTGGTAACAGGAACTAGCTTGCTCTAACTGTCCTTGCTGGAACCAAATTTCTGCCAATTCGTAGTAAGGAGCAAAAAAATTCTGACTGCGTTCTATTGCCCTCTGATAACAGGTAATAGCTGCTTCTATTTTCCCGTCCTCTTGTAGGGCTTTAGCAAGTTTATGGTAACCTCGAGCATCGCTTAAATCGGGACGGAGATTTAGTGCCCGATACCAACAGTCCATCTCTGCTTCTTTTTGTCCCAGACGACCGTAGATTTGTGCTAGAGATGAATAGACAGTTACCGAATTTGGTTGGTACTCGAGGACATTTTTGAGGGAAGCGATCGCTTCAAGCCAGTTTTCTTCATTGGCATGAAGTTTGCCGAGATAGAAATAAATTTCCACCAAGTTCAGCTGACTCTCCAAAGCAAAAGAATGCCACTGGATTGCCTCGTCAAATCTTCCCAATCCTTGAAGAATATTACCTAAATCGCGACAAGCTAGTTGCCAATTTTGCGGATTTTCGATTTGCTCGTTCAAAGCTCGTTCGCAAGCAGAAATTGCTGCAGTTAGATGTTTATAATTCACGGATAAACTATTAATAATTTCCAGAATAATTATGGTAAAAACGTAGTCGGATAAACCTACATCAAAAATTGATGCTAATTTTCTAACACAGGTTGATTCAATCTGCTATACCAGCTAGTCGCATAATTAATCGCAAAGAACCTAGATCGACGAAAATGTCTTCCGTTAAAGAATTTTGATACATTAGATGCCGCAGGGGGTAACAGTCAAAGCTTTGCCCGACTGAATAATAATGTTGCAATTGTAGTTGTTGGCTCAATATCCAGTAATCGGTTCTAACGTAATGGGGCGAAAATAGCTCGACAATTTTTGTTTCAGGGCTGCAAAAAACCAAATTGGTCAAGCTAGAACCGTGGGGAGCAACAATTACTTTAGCATTAGCAAACAAAGCTGCCTGCTGTAGGAGCGACATTTCTTCTAAAAAGATAGTTTGAAAGCCCCAGTTATTAAGTACATTAATTACCTCGTTTTCATTGATTACCTGTCGTCCGCGAGCGCGAGCGCGACTGATATAAATACGTTCGGGATAGTTATTCTTGGGGATCTGGGGCAAAAAAGTCTGACGCAAAAATTGAATCGTGCCTGGAGATACCCAATCTAGATGTCCCGGAAAAGAGGGAACGATTAATTCTTTTGCTCGAACATGACTGTAGCGATCGCTCGGTAAAATTTTTGTCAGAGGAATACCTAGCAGGGTAAGAGTTTCTCGTTGAAAAGGCTGGTCGATATTATTAATTAAAAACCAATCGATCTGCTCTAAGTCTATCTCACTGCGGCGCAGTAGCTCTATGCGCGGAATGATATCAATCATCCAGTGATAGTAAACATGACCCGCCAATCCAGATAGAACAGCAACAGTACCGTCAATTTCTTCTACTGGTGGGATTTCTTCTAAACTTAAGAAGGTGTGGTCGTTTCGTTCTTGATAGGGACATCCGGGCAAATACCAGGGATAGTAACGAGAGACATCTCCTAAGAGATAGCCATCAGGAGTAATCACCGCCAGGGCATTACAAATCATCCAAGAGTTTTGCTGCGGTGCTATCCAAACTCGTCCCTCAGGAATAGTAACGACGAAGGGAAGGGGAGAAGCTATAGGCGGAGAGTTGAGAGGAGAACATACATAAGTATTTTTGCCTAGTTGAACTGGTTCGAAATAGTCGATCAATTTGCTCATACAACTAGCACAATTAACCCCACCACATTCTGGTTCCGGCTTCTTTTTGGCAGTAAAGGGAAAAATCGAATCCGGTTGTTTTTTCCTGACACTCGTTTGGTTAAGATATTTATCTCCCCAACTTACCTGAGTGTAGTGGAAGTCATCTAACTCGCAATCTCTAATCCAGTCTTGGGTGTGATAGTAGATAGCGTGAGGTAGCTGAGCTAAATGTTCATCTAAAGGAAATAGATGAGGTAACTGTCCCCATTCATCAGCACCCAAACTTAGTTGTTGTCGCAAAACGGTTTCGTAATAGTCAATCGCTGCTTCGGCTTGTTGTTGTCGCTCGAGAATTTTACCTAATTGAAAACAAATTTGTGGATGATTGGGTTGCAGATTTAAACCCATGTGATAAATAGTTACGGCTGCGTCGAGTCGCTGTTGTTTAGCCAAACAATTACCCGACCGCAAGTAAAGTTCCACCTCATCGGGCTTAATTTGTAAAGCTTGTTGATAATAAATTTTTGCTTGTTGAATACCTCCGTATTCAAACAGAATATCTCCTAGATAATAATAAGTTTGCCAAAGGTGTTGATAGAGTTGAGTGCGTTCGCCTTTTTGCTGGAGTGCTTCGAGGAAATGAGCGCAAGCAATTTTAGCCTTCTCCAATAAATCTTTTCCTTCGAGCAACTTAGCTCGCTGACAGTAAGCCTTAATAAAATAAGGTTGGAGGGCGATCGCCTCGCGCAAATATTCCATCGCCAATTCCAACTGTCCTCGAACTAGTAAAGCATTGGCACAATGACTGTAAGCCCAAATATTTCTTGGTTCTAACTCAATCGTGCGCTGGAAGCATTCAATGGCTGCGGGATAGTTGCCTTGTTGCTGCCATAATTTTCCCAAGTTGTGGTAAGCCAGCGCCATTTTCGGTTCGAGGGCAATAGCGTATTCAAAACTAGTCAATGCCCTTTCTGGCTGCTCGTTAAACCAGAAAACTTGTCCGAGATTGTTGTGCAGTGTTGCCCAGCTAGGATCGAGTTTTAATCCTTGTTGATAAATTTCAATAGCAGCAGTATATTTTTTTTGTTTTACAAGGGTACTGCCCAAGTTGCTGTATGCTTTAACATAATTTGGTTGCAGATTAATCGCTTGGTGGTAGTTTTCAATCGCCTCTTCCAACTCTCCTCTGCAATCCTGAAGCACACCCAGGTTAAAATAGGCAGCTGCATAATTCGGTTTGATAGCGATCGCCTGACGGTAGGCAGTAATTGCCGCTTCCCAATCACCTATTTGGTGCAGCACGACTGCTAAGTTGTAATGTAATTCAGCCCAGTCAGGCTTGTATGCTAAAGCTTGTTGGTAGTGCCAGGCTGCTTTTACTAATTCTTGTTGTTTGCCGTGCAAAATACCTAACTCGGCATGAATTTCTGCTCGCTCTAGTTGAGTGCCCAAAATTTGTTGATAAGCAGCGATCGCTGCTGCTAGTTTTCCTTGATGAGCCAAAGCCTTCCCCAGTAGAGGATATAGCTCTAAAAGACTCGGATCGCTTTTTAATGCTTGGGAACAGATAGATACGACCTTATTCCACTGTCCTTGAGCCAAATAGGTTTTAATTGTTTGGATAGAGGTTTCCCCTCTCATAAGATTTTCGATCGTGCAAGTTACTTACCATACTTAGACTTCCTAACCTACCTAAGGCTGATGAGACAATTGTTAATTTGCCATTGACAAGTTAGTAAAACTGGTTGCTAATTAGTCATTCTGACGAAGCGATGCCCGAGAAAGTCTGGCATTTCAGTCATCCCTTGATAGTGATGTCTACTAAATAACAATGTTAACAAACCCACAATTGAAGTCGTGGGTTGTCAATCAAACTGCAACCGGAAATTACAGAAAAAACGGGATGTTTGAAAGCCAACGTCCTTTAGGCGTGGGATGAAAAACAAATCGGTCGCTCAAGCAACCGAGTTGTGGAAAAATATGTACATGCGAGTAAGAGCAAGGTTGGTTGCTTTGACTCCGTGCTAGTAGGGTGAAACTCCCGCCACCGATGACCTAGACGCAATGGGTTAGGCACCGTGACGTAGCAAGTAGGCAGCACGGATTAGCGATTTGAATCTGCCAAACTGGTAGAGACAACCACTCGGAAAGCGAAAACAAAGGTAAAGACGATGTATGTGGTACTTAGGTATCAGCAGATCTGAGTCTGTAGCTGGTCTTTGACTGCCAGCACTGAGTGCAAGCTCAGTGACAGCTAGCTTGGTTATTGGGTAGTGCAACATTTTTGTACTCAAAGCCAGGGATAGAATCCAACGCGCTTTCTAGCCTTTGGAGAAGTCAAATCACAATATCACTCGGCTTTTGTTCTTTAACTAGGGATAAGGGATCGGAGTTTTTCCGTTTACCCCTTTCCCTAAATTATTTTGTTTAACCTAGAACGCTTTTATTAGAAAAGCTCCCAGTTACCATTTTTATCACTATCATCTACAGTCAGGTCTAGTCCTGGGTCTAACTGCAATACATCTTCTCCATTTACAGATACTTTACCAGTACTACTGTCGTATACGACGTTTGCATCATTACCAATACCCTTAAAGCGAATGACATCTTCTGCTGAGGTAAAGTCAACGATCTGATTTACTTCTCCAGAGACAAAGTCGTCAGCAAAGAATTCAAAAATATCTTTGCCCGTACCGCCAATCACGATGTCTACACCTTTACCGGATCTGAGAACATCATTGCCATCACCACCAATGAGGATATCATCCCCATCGCCACCTTCTAGTACGTCATTGCCGCTGCCACCAATAAGGATATCGTCACCATCGCCACCTCTCAAAATATCATTGCCGCTACCACCATTTAAGATGTCGTTACCAGCACCACCATCTAATATGTCATCACCATCACCACCAATAAGAATATCATCTCCTAAACCAGACTTAATAAAATCTGTTTTGTTACCGCCAACAATAACATCATTCCCCTTACCTTCGATGACAAAAAAGTTAGTTTGATCGTCATTACCGATAATGTCTAATCCCATAGAAGAATTAGACTCCATTATTGCTGGATCGGTACTAAAATCAGCAAGAATACTAGACATGAATGCTCCCTCTTTTTGACTGAAATTAATCTTGAATTTGCTTTTATTTAAGCAGCTTAAATTTTCTTTGGCAATAATAAATTGGCTGATTATTTGTTTTTGGTAAAATAAATTACAAATGAATTAAAATTGATTTAATCAAATTCATTTTTATCTCTCCAAATAGTAGTTGCGTGACTCCGCTAATAAATCAAACTTTTTTGAAAGTTTTGAAAGTTTCGATCATTAATCATTTTATTGCTTTAAATTCATAATTCAATCAGTATTTATGATGAGTTAGGCTTTTAAATTAATTCAGAGATTTCCACATCAGTTTAGAGCTAAATTTAAAAATAAAGTAAACTTAGCTAGATTTTTTTAAAGTTAATCCAAAGATTTTAAGTATTTAAGGAAAGGCTTATTTTTTAAAAAAATTATTTTTTGTTATTTATTGACTCCCCTCGCCTATTTTTAGAGAAAAAATAGCGACATTTTAGGCTTTTTTTAAAATTATCAAAAAATAGAGCCGATTATTTATTACTATATTTTAGTGGCGATCGCTAAAATATCAGCTATCGCTAGTAAACGAGCGATTTATACCTAGTTTTATTTACTTAATTGATTATACATAGTCGACAATTATCTATTATTTATGTGATTGAGATCGCTCCTTTTTTTTGTAGCAACACTAAATATTGAATAAATAGTTTCATCAAATTAACAATTAAAAATTTAAATGAAGAGATTTAACAAAATGAAAGCCGAAATAATGCGTGTTGGGATTTGGATTTAGCTAAGAGCTAATCTAGCTCGAGCAGTTTATGTAAACTCGGTCTTAAATATGCAGCCTAAACTGTCAGCCCAAACACGCAAATTGAAGCTAAGATAGATAAGCCAGTAATAGATATGTAGGTATCTACATCTAGCCATTGTCTCGCTCAGGATTTTGACTCTAGTCTGTTGGGACGATTAAATCCATATGAAAGCTACTACTGCCGAACCGACAGTAAGCGTAATTATTCCCACCTACAACTGCGATCGCTATATTACTCAAGCTGTAGAAAGTGTGCTACAACAACAAGACTGCAGTTACGAAGTAATTGTTATCGATGATGGTTCGACGGATAACACCAAAGAAGCATTAGAACCTCTAAGCAATTTTATCCGTTATATTTGCCAACAGAATCAAGGAGTAGCAGTAGCTCGCAATCATGGTATTGCCCTAGCTAACGGAGAGTTAATCGCTTTTCTCGATGCAGATGACTACTTTTTACCAGGTAAAATAGCTGCACAAGCAGCTATTTTTGACAAGCGACCGGATTTAGGTATAGTTCACAGCGGTTGGCAAAGAGTAAATTCTCAAGGAAAAAAACTTATGGACGTGCGTCCTTGGGAAAGCGTACCCCAACTCGATCTAGAAAATTGGCTGCGCTGGAAACCAGTACTGCCTAGTGCGATGATGTTCAGGCGTGAATGGTTAGAATATGTCGGCGGCTTCGATCCTCGATTTCCTCCGGCAGAAGATACGGATTTAGTGCTTAGACTGGCTTTAAAAGGTTGTCAATCAGCCTGGTTGCGCCAAATCGTTGTCTGCTATCGTCAACACGAGCAAAGTGCCATGAATAAAGGTTTACCCCAAGCTCGCTCTTTAACAGCAGTCATCGATAATTTTTTTCAACAGCCTCATTTGCCAGAAAAGGTTAGATTAATGGAGTATTCGGTTCGCTACGGTACCCTGGTATGGATTGCTTGGTATTTGTACTATACAGATCATCAGGCAGAAATGGTGGAGTATTTAAAACAGGCTTGGGATTACACGCCTTTCTCCCCCATAGAAACCGTAATTAACTGGACGGAAAGTTTTGCTGAATTTTCTCGTAATTGGGGTCATCAGTTAGATGCTAATGCCCTTGCTCGTTCTCCTAAATGGCAGCAGTTAGTTCAATGGATAATTACCATTACCAGAAAAAACTTCATTTGAGGTATGCTCCAACAAAGAGCATTTTTTTTGTCTTAATTAGTAATGACTATTGCTCGCACTATTTGTCTTGGGTTTCTGACCCTTATTAGCATAGGAACTCTCTTGTTGATGATGCCCTTTGCTACCAGTAGTGGCACCTGGAACGATCCGCTTGTTGCTTTATTTACTGCTACTTCTGCCGTATGTGTTACTGGTTTAATTGTGGTTGATACGGGCACCTACTTTTCTTTCTGGGGACAACTAATTATTGTCCTTCTCATTCAAATTGGTGGGTTGGGTTACATGACCACTACCACCTTCTTGATATTACTGATAGGCCGAAAATTTGACTTGAGACAGAAATTTGCGATCAAAGAATCTTTCGATCGCCCTTTGTTACAGGGAAGTACTAATTTAATCCGTTCGATTATTGCTACTACTCTTATTTTTGAAATTAGTGGCGTTTTTCTGATGCTCCCCATATTCTCTAATGACTATGGCGCCTCTCAAGGTCTGTGGTTATCAATTTTTCACAGTATCAGTGCCTGGAATAATGCTGGTTTTAGCTTATTTGAAGATAGTTTGATTGGCTATTATTCTTCTTGGTTAATTAATTTAGTTGTAACGGGTTTAGTTATTTTCGGAGGGATTGGTTATCAGGTAATTATTGAATTGTATTTGTGGTTAGTCAATCGTTTACAGGGAAAGCAGGCAAGATTTTGTTTTTCTCTTAATTTCAAAGTAGTGACCAGCACGACTCTAATTCTTTTATTTCTAGGTACTGTTGGCTTTTGGCTCTCAGAAATAAACAATCCTAATACTTTAGGCGATTTCAATCTCCAACATCAATTCTTAGCTGCCTGGTTTCAGTCGACGATTACCAGAACTGCTGGTTTCAACACCATTGACATCGGTCAAATGACGATCGCCGGTTTATTCCTGACCATGGGATTGATGTTTATTGGTGCCAGTCCTAGCGGTACGGGTGGCGGGATTAAAACTACGACTTTGAGAATTTTATTTAATTGCACTCGCTCGGTTTTAGAAGGCAAGGAAGAGGTAGTTCTATATCAAAGAGAAGTTCCTAACCCGCTTCTTTTGAAAGCAGTGGCGGTTGTTTTTGGTTCGGCTACTTCAATTGTATTAGCCACGATGATTATTTCAGTGGTAGATTCTCAATTGGATTTAATTCAAATTTTATTTGAAGTAATCTCTGCCTTTGCTACTGTAGGACTATCGACAGGAATTACTGCTAATCTTTCTGCCATATCCCAACTAGTCATTATTGTTACTATGTATACGGGAAGAGTTGGTATATTGCTATTAATAGCAGCAATTATTGGTGAACCTCGTCCGACTAATATTCAGTATCCACAAGAAAATCTACTGGTTGGTTAGATAAAAAAATGGAATAATAATTCTATCTAAATTTAATTAAGATGCTAACTAGTGATAAGTTAGCGAGGTAACGAGTGAATCTCAAGTCTCTTAAATTTTTAACCAGTCTGCGGGGTGAAAATCGCCAATTTGCAGTTATTGGTTTGGGTCGTTTTGGAAGAGCAGTATGCGGTACTCTTCACAAAATGGGCTATGAAGTTCTGGGGACAGATAAAGACGAAAAGTTAGTCAACCAAGTTTTAGCCCATAAACTCGCTTCCCACGCTCTCCAACTAGATTCTACTGAACCAGAAGCCTTAAAAGAGGCGGGGATCTTTGAAGTCGATACAGTCATTATTGCCATTGGTAATTACGTACAAGAAAGCATTATTACTACCCTCAACGTTAAGGAAGCAGGAGTTCCCCATGTCGTAGCTAAAGCTTCCTCAGAAATTCACGAAAAACTCTTAAGAAGAGTGGGAGCAGATCACGTAGTTTTTCCCGAACATGATGCTGGTTGTGTTTTAGCAGAAACGCTGACTAAACCCGCTTTTATAGACCGCCTCGAACTCGATCCCGATCACAGTATTGTTGAGGTATTAGTCCCGGAAGCATTTCACCAAAAGACCATCGCCGAACTGCAATTGCGCCGTCGCTACGGGTTGAATGTTTTGGCTTTCGGTAATGGGGATAAGTTTGTGATTAATCCCGAACCTCAACAAAAATTGACTAAAGGATTAATTATGGTAGTTATCGGTCACAATAAAGATATTCAACGTCTACCTGTTTAACTACAAAACACAAAGTATTAATCTTCATCCTAATCGTTTTTGTTACGTACTTATAAATTTTCCTGCCGACTTACTCCTATTCTGCTTTGTAGAGCCATTCAGTTTTCAGGCACTCCATGACAACGCTTTAGCCGAACTAGACTCAGAGAGTATTTATAAAAAATGGATTCCATCTAAAAAATAAAAGACCACTGACTGGAATTTAAGTTAAATACTTTAACTCAACAGACAGTGGTAGTAAAAAATTTAATTATTGTTAGATTAAATCGAAATAATTTATCAAGCCAAGACAAAGTCTACTTCATTGGCCCCTTTGGTTTTGCCTTGTCCTGAAGTTATTTTTTGTCCATTTACGTCTACGGCAAAAGAAGTATTATCTAAATTGACATTATAATCGGTTTCATTATTGGTATAGCCAACACTAGCAACCATTTTGCGTTGACCGTCAACATATTGAAAAGCCAGCATTTGATTCTTATTTTGCTTATTATCCCGTGCCCAAATTACCATATATTGTTGACCTTGATATTCAAAAACTTTGGGCGGACGGTTGGGAACGTAACGTCCGGGTTCGCCAAAGCTTTTATCGAGGAAGTCTTTTACAGAATCTTCTTTTACCGTAGCATAGGCAACTTCATCTGGGGCTGTTGCTTCGGCATCGCCCTGATTTTCGTCAACCACTTTTTCTTGACCCCGGTTGCGAAAATAATCTACAGCTTTTTTCGTGCCGATCGCTCCAACAGCAGCAACACCGGTGCCGATGAGTACGTTGCGCAGTCTGTTGTTCATTGTTGCTCCTTAAATAGCTAAAACCTTACTAATAGTTTTACACATCATATACATTGTCTAAGTTTTAGATAAATTTGAGCATTTTTTAATAGTTGGCAAGTAAAAAGCCCTAATAAAGTAATTAAGATTACATTATTAGTCATTTGAGATACCGTTATCACAATTTCAAGTTAAACTATGAGAGCTGATGAGGTTATAGCCTCCTGGCAACTTATATTAAATGGCATTTTTTCAAAGCCTGACTTTTAATTTTTTGAGCTTTATACTATTATTATTTGCTAAAAAAATACGGCTAGCTAAAAAACCAATGCAGTTAATTCTCTACAGCAAACCTGGTTGTCATTTGTGTGAAGGATTGCAAGAAAAATTGGGGATGGTACAAAACATCGAATTTGAACTAGAAATACGAGATATTACTACCCGCGAAGATTGGTTTGCTATCTATCAGTACCAAATTCCAGTACTATGTCAAAAATTACCAGCAGGAGAACAACCTTTACCGCGCCTTTCTCCTCGCGCTTCTGTTAAACAGTTGGAACAATTGTTGCAGAAATATTTAAGTTATTATTCCTAAAAATATACGCAGAATAAGGAACAAGCTTTAACTATCTTCTATCTAAAGTCCAAAATTCAAAATTGCAATGATGAAACTGCGCGAATTGTTATCAAAAGTTTCTGGAGTCAAAAAGAGCGCTGAATGTTCAGCTTTGGATACCGAAGTTAAAGGGCTGTGTACCAATTCCCATGCTTGCCAGCCAGGGGATTTATTTATCGGGATGCCAGGGACTAGAGTAGATGGAGGGGAGTTTTGGCAGAGTGCATTAGCAGGAGGTGCGATCGCTGCTTTAATTACTCCTCAAGCAGCAGCCAAACAACCCCCAATGGCTGATGAGTGCGTTATTGAGGTAGAAGATGCGATCGCAGCCTGTGCCGAAGTAGCAGCAGCCTTCTATAACTATCCTGCACAGCAATTAAGAATGGTGGGAGTAACGGGAACTAATGGCAAAACCACTACTACTCATCTGATTGAATATTTTTTACGGCAATCCCAAATGCCGACTGCTTTAGTCGGTACTCTCTATACCCGTTGGCAGGGCTATCACCAAACTGCCGTTCATACTACCCCCTTTGCCGTCCAATTACAATCCCAACTGGCAGCCGCAGTACAAGCAGGAAATGAATGTGCAGTAATGGAGGTAAGTTCTCATGCTTTGGCACAGGGAAGAGTCAGAGGCTGTACTTTTGCTGTGGGAGTATTTACCAATTTGACTCAAGATCATTTGGACTATCACCGGGATATGGAAGATTATTTCCAGGCAAAATCTTTATTATTTAATCCCGACTATCTTCAAGGCAAAGCCATTGTTAATCTGGACGATCCCTACGGACGGCGTTTGCTTCAACAATTAGAGCCGGATCGGATTTGGAGTTACAGTGTCAGCGACTCACAGGCTCATTTATGGACGAGGGATCTTAATTACGAATCTACTGGCGTTAGCGGCATTTTACATACTCCTGTAGGAGAAGTTTCTTTTCGTTCCCCATTGGTAGGTCAATTCAATCTTTCTAATCTACTTGCAACAGTCGGTGCAGCCTTACAGTTAGGCGTAAATTTAACTACTATAGTCGAAACCTTACCTCAATTTCCTGGCGTTCCTGGCAGAATGGAAAGAGTACAAATTAGTCAGGATCAGAAAATTAGTGTAATTGTCGATTATGCCCACACGCCCGATAGTTTAGAAAATCTCCTCAAAGCGGCGCGACCCTTCATTGCAGGAAAAATGATTTGTGTCTTTGGTTGTGGAGGCGATCGCGATCGCACCAAACGCCCTCTAATGGGTAAAATTGCCGCTCAATTAGCCGATGTGGTAGTAGTTACTTCTGATAATCCTCGAACCGAAGATCCTCAAAAGATTTTGGATGATATCCTTGGAGGAATTCCTGCCTCAATAAAACCAATTGTTATTAGCGATCGCGCTACTGCTATTCGTGCTGCTATTAGCAATGCGCAACCGGGAGATGGAGTATTAATTGCAGGAAAAGGTCATGAAGATTATCAGATCTTGGGTACGGAAAAGATTCATTTTGACGATCGCGAACAAGCCAGAGAAGCTTTAGCAAGTTGAGTTCGATCGAATACATCAGGCCTGTCTTGAAAGTCAAACTTTTGACTTTTGATTTTCAAGATAGGTTTAAGAAACTGTTTATAAAGAAAGTCTAAAAGCAATAAGCTTAAGTCTATTGATAAGAGAGAATAAAGAAAAGTATTAGAGCGATCGTTAATGAAGTGTAAACCTTATCCATCGGACTTAACTGATGCAGAATGGAGATTAATTGAACCTTGATTGCCTAAACCATGACCGAGAGGTCCGAAAGCCAACGTAGATTTACCTGAAGTGATTAATGGAATTTTCTATTTATTACACGAAGGATGTCAGTGGCGAGCGCTACCT
Organism: Pleurocapsales cyanobacterium LEGE 06147; assembly: GCA_015207585.1. Taxonomy (GTDB): domain Bacteria; phylum Cyanobacteriota; class Cyanobacteriia; order Cyanobacteriales; family Xenococcaceae; genus LEGE-06147. Next base: position 27,037 of record JADEWQ010000074.1, read on the forward strand.
CATGATTTACCTCCTTGGCAAACAGTTTCTAGTTACTTTCGTAAGTGGCAAAGAAAGGGGATTTGGTCGGAAGTTAATGAAACTCTGAGAAAAAAAAGTGAGAATTTTAGAAGATAGAAATGCAGACTCCACGGCTGGTTCAATTGATTCTCAATCCATAAAAACAACCAATCAAAGGGGGAGACTTATGGATGGGATGGACATAAAAAGGTAAAAGGAAGAAAGAGACATCTATTAGTCGATACTCCAGGATTGCTAATGGAAGTTAAAGAATAGAAGATTAGTTATTGATTACGAACAGCTACCAGAAATGAGCGAGGCAATGATTTATGCTGCTAGGATTCGTTTGATGCTAAGACGCTTAGCTCTACTTAAGAATGCTTCTTAATATTTGTTTTATAAACAGTCTCTGAGTAACAAGCGATAAAATAACGAACTATACAAAGCATCGATCGCCACTTCTGGATCGATACATTTTCTTAACTCCCCTCTTTCTACACCACGTTGAAATATCTGTTTCGCATCATCTCTTCTGGGAATCAGCCAATTTTCCCGAAAAGCAGCCATTAATCCTCCACCGCGCTATAGGCTGGCAACTTTGTCATAAGTTGTCACAAGTTCGGCAATTCACGATTGAAACGATAACAACGGCGATCGGTATTGCCTTGAGGAAGCAGTAATTTTTGCTCCAGCATGACTTTTATGTCTCTTTGCAGAGTACGCCGAGATACATCGAGAAACATAGCCTCGCAGTTTTGGATGGTTATTTCTGGGCGAGCGGCTGCATATTTTAAGATTAAGCTTTGACGGGAATTAAGTTGATATAACTGCGCTAGCTTTTCCCACGGTTGAATCGAATTATTATTAGTTATTTCATCACCAATATCATCTTTTAAATAGGCTTTGAGTAAAATTTCAATCTCAATAAAAATTTCCTGACAATGTGCTTTATCGCTGCGTAACGCTAATAAAATTAAAGTATTAATACCGTGAACGCAAATTTCTGATAATAGCTGACTGCGCTTATTTGTTAAAGCTGGATTGCGAGTTTGTAATAGCTTTGTCATAAATTGAATGGCTTCTTGAGTAAAGCTGTGGTCGATATTTTTAAAAATAGTTGGCGAAGTAAAAAACTGAACAAAAATAATTCTGGAAGTTGGTTGCTCGAATAGTTTTTGAAATTGAGTTCTAATCGTGTGAATAAAATCGGCAAATGGTAACTGGATAACTTCAGGACGCAATAATTTATCCCAGATAACATAGACGCGATCGACGTGGCGTAATTCTAAAGCGTTAAATATTGCTAGTTTATCGGGAAAAAATTGATAGAGCGAACCTACGGCTGTATCTGCACGAGCAGCGATCGCATGAGTAGTAGCAGCTTCAAAACCCACCTCATCAAAAACTATAGCTGCTGCATCTAAAATTCTTTCGACGCGCTCTTGACTGCGTTTTTGTTGTGGTTGACGACGGAGTGAATTTTGTTTGAGATTCATCTTGACAAATACGAATAATAAGTCATATATTTAAGATCGATAAAAGTTTTTACTAGCTGTTAAAGGTGATTAATTCGCAGAAATCTTCAACTTGCGACATTATTTATTTTATTTGTCGTAATAGAGTTTTTTGCTCAAAATTTTGAATTGAGGAAATTGATGATGTCTATGTTAGAAGGTGCGCCTTGGCTGTTGGCGCATAAATCGATGCTACAAACAAATAAACCACATAAAATCTCCCTTTATGGCAAGGATTATGTAATTTGGCAAGATAAAACGGGACAGGTTAACGCTTTACCTAATGTCTGTCCTCACATGGGAGCGATGTTATCTGAAGGATGGTGCAAAGCTCAAAGCGATGGAACGAGTACGGTGGTTTGTCCATTTCATGCGTTGGAATTTGACGCTCGTGGTTGCACTGTCTTACCAGGAACAGATAAGAAAACTTTACCCCAGATGCAGCCTTTAAAATTAATTATTAAAGACGATTTTATTTGGTCTTATGGCGACTATGAACCCAAAATCCCTATACCCGATATTTTAGATAAAATTGCCCAACAATACGAATTTATCGGCTATACGGCAGATACCAGCGTCGAGACAGACTTGCTATCGATGTTATTAATCATGCACGATTACAATCATCAAAATGGGACGCATCGAGATTTGTTTGAAATTACCGAAGTGAGATTCGAGCAGTTTATCGACAACGGCTATCATTCCGAGGCTTTTTTTAATACTCCCACTGCACCTAAAACTTTCTGGCAAAAGCTCAAGCAACCCAACCAATTTTTACTTCCCGATGTAATCCAAGCTCATTTAGAAAATTACTTTCCTTCTCTGGTTATTTTTTATGGTAGTACTCCGTTTGGTAAGGTTGCTCAATGTCATTTTTTTGTTCCAGAGTCATTAACTAAAACTCGAACTTACGTATTGTTATTTGGCGAAGCAAGTAACCCCTTAGCTAAATTACTAAAAAATCAATTTCTTAGTTTGAGTAAAGTTGTTGTCGAACAAGATACAGGTATCTTAAATAAAATTTATGCGGATGCACCGCAGAAAATTAAGTTAAATAATGAGGTAGGAATGGATTGGGTTAAGCGTAATTTTGATGCTTGGCAAGAGTCTGAGAGCAAAAATTAGAAACCTATAGCAATCCTGTTTGAGTCATGAAAATTTAAAAGTAGGAAAGGCAGAAGGCAGAGGGCAGAGGGCAGAAGTTATTTTCACGAATGATTTAGGATTGCTATATAATTTAATTTGAGATAGGCAAACAGACAGTAAAACAAGTTTTCCCTGGTTTAGATTCAAGCAAGATCGTACCTTGATGGCGGTTTTCGACAATACGCCTTGCCGTTTCCAATCCTAACCCCGAACCTTTACCGACTGGTTTAGTAGTAAAAAATGGCTCAAAAATACGCGATCGCACTTCTGGATCGATTCCGCTACCCGAATCGGTAATATCGACGCGGATCGAGCTATTTTTATGTTGGGTGGTAATTTCAAGTTTTCCCTCACCATTCATGGCATCAATAGCGTTATCGATTAAGTTTGTCCACACCTGGTTTAATTCGCTACCATAGGCAAGTATTTGGGGAAGTTTTTGATCATAATTACGCCGAACCTGAATTCCCTGCTTGAGTTTGTGAGCAAACAATCGTAGTGTATCTTCCAAACCTTGATGTACGTCTACTTTTTGTCGAACTCCTCGGTCTAAATAGGAATAAGATTTCATCGATCGCACCAGTTCGGAAATTCTTTCCGCTCCTCGCAAACCATGTTTGATCGTT
>JADEWQ010000237.1 GCA_015207585.1 Pleurocapsales cyanobacterium LEGE 06147
TGCTTACGAACAACAATATCAACAACGGGTTCTTAAAAATCTTCAACGTAAAGCCGACCAACTTGGTTTTGAACTTGTTCCTCTCTCTAATAAATCTAATAAATCTGATTTTGTTTCCTAAGAGTTCAATGAGGTTAGATAAGATTTAGTTAGTTATTTATTAGCTGAAACAAGCCCTCTGCCGCGAAGCACGAGCATAAGGTCTTCTCGCTCACAAATGTAAACTCCAGACATTAGGTTTTTAATCTGGCAAGAGTCCTTTTTCGGCTAACCACTGGCGATTATACAATCGTGACTGATACCTACTCCCACCATCGCAAAGAACGGTCACGATGGTATGACCCGGTCCCATCTGTTTGGCTAAAGCCACCGCTGCACCGACATTAATGCCAACCGAACCGCCCATAAATAAACCATCTTTGTAGAGTAGTTGATAAATTACCCTAATGCACTCTCGGTCGTCAATTTGAATGGCATCGTCCATGGGTGCGCCTTCCATATTGGCTGTAATTCGACTGTTGCCAATTCCTTCTGTAATTGATTTCCCTTCCGTATTTATTTCCCCTGTTTTAACGTAACTATAAAGACCGCTCCCCATAGGGTCTGCTACTATACACTTGATATCTGGATTTTTCTCTTTTAGAAAAAAGGATACCCCCGCATAAGTTCCTCCCGTTCCCGTAGAAGCTACCCAAGCATCAATTTTTCCGTCTGTTTGCGCCCAAAGTTCCGGTCCCGTTGTTTCATAATGGGCTTGGCGATTAGCTAAATTATCAAATTGATTTGCCCAGATGGCATTTTCCATCTCTTGAGCCAAACGTCCCGAAATCTTTACGTAGTTATTGGGGTTTTTATAGGGAACTGCTGGTACGGTGCGAACTTCAGCTCCCAAAGTTCTTAAAGTATCTATCTTTTCTTGAGACTGAGTATCGGGGATGATAATCAAACATTTGTAACCTTTAGCATTACAAATATGTGCCAAACCGATCCCTGTATTGCCCGCCGTTCCTTCAACCACAGTTCCTCCGGGCTTGAGCAATCCTTTTTCTTCTGCATCTTTAATGATATACAAAGCAGCCCGATCCTTAACCGAACCTCCGGGATTTAAAAATTCTGCTTTGCCAAGAATTTCGCAGCCTGTGTCCTCACTAAAGCTGTTAAGGCGAATGAGTGGTGTATTACCAACTGTTTCTACAAAACCGTCTTTTATATCCATTTCAATAAATCGAGCTTTACCGATCTAGATTAGCGGTAAATTGGGGCTACTTTTTCAAAATATATCTTTCAATATAAATAAAGCAATCTCTACACCAATGAAAGCAAAATTGCCAATTAAGGAGCCAGTTTTGACGATATAATCCTACCTATTTTTTGCTAGGATTGGCGCACTCGGTAAGTCTGGTGACACGCCAAGCACTGCTGACGTACTTGGCTCAGGGCTTCAGAAGTATCTGTAGCTGAGGCTTGGTTGCTCATGACTGTTTGGAGGGATTCAAGGCTACATTCAAAATCATGAATGATTTTGGCAAAATTTTCTGGTTCTTGCCAAATTAGAGGCTTTGCACCCCAGCCCTCCTCATCCATAGCAGTTCCAGGGGGAAAAATTTCATCGAGATGCTGGGCAAGAGCAATTAAAGCATTAACGTGAACAAGCTCTTGGTCTGGGAAAAGGGCGTTATTTTTTATAATGGCTTCAAGAATGGGCAGACAAAGCTTTCATCTGCTCGCGACGGTAGTCTATGATTTGTGCAGCATCAATCTGGGTCAATACAGAAGAGACAAACGCCGAACCCGAGTCTTGTTTAACCTCGTATGGTTGCATCATTCCTTTTAGATAAGAACCTATTGTTAAGACAATCGCCATAGAAATCAACACGATCGTGCTGAATTTGAAAAAAATACGCATTCCATTACCTCTAACTTAATTTCTTAAGCAACCAACTTTTGTGGATCGCTGTGAAAAAAACTTTTCTCAGTGGACGAGTCAGCAACTCCGAGCTAAAGCTACGGAGCATCTAGCTTCTAGTTTTACTTAGCTGACCAGTCTAAGTCCTTTAATGGACTACGTTTAGAGCAAGAGTTAAAGACCTACCTTGGAATGCGTAGC
>JADEWQ010000075.1 GCA_015207585.1 Pleurocapsales cyanobacterium LEGE 06147
AGTTAGCTCAGGTTACGTTTTCCGCACAGGCTAGACAACTGTTTTGTCCTGCTGGAACTAATTGGCATTTAGTTCTTTGCAAGCCCCCGCTAAATTGCTCTTAGCCATTAGCGGTGGGTAGTTGACTGATGTAGCTTAATTTACATACTTAATAGTTCGGTGCCAATCTTATCTTTTTTTTAAGCCTGGGTTAAGAAAAGGTTAATACCGGGATAAGATAAAAAAGATACTACAGTCATAACTAACAGGGGAAGTTTTGCTTCTGTTCCCTGTCCGTATGCATTATAAAAAATATTAAGTAGCGAAAAACTCTCTATTAACAAGATTTATTAACACTCGGTTGTCACGAGCAGTAATTTTGTTTACTACTATAAGGTTTAAATACTAAAAACTTGATAGATAAAATGCTGGTATAACAGAAAACAAAAATGGCAGAAAATGACGATAAAAACAACGATAATGACACAGAGCGCAAAAAGCGCGATTTTTTGTATCCGCGTAGCTCTTATCGAGGCGATGTAAAACCGGAAAACCTGGTTTTTAACGCTAATTTACAAGAGTTTGCCCAAAAGGTAAGTTATATTTGTAATTTGGAAACAGGCGGGAAACTTCCTCCCGAAGAAGCTTATCAACGAATTAAACAATTGTGGAAGCAACTCAAGCGCAGTAAAAAAGAATTAGGAATTGGTCAAGATCCTTTTAAAAAAAAGGATGATAATGAGCAGTAATTGATGCTCACAGTGGGGACGTAAGTAAGTCGGCACAAATAAAGCTATTAGTTTTCCAATGTGTGATGCAACTAACTTCCAAGTTAACTGCTAAGTATCAGGCAACTATCCCTAAACAAGTGAGAGAGCAGCTTAATCTTCAGGCTGGCGATCGCGTTATGTTTGTTATCGAAGGCGATCGGATTATCATTCAAAAAGCATCCTCTATCGACTGGGATTATCTCGACGCAGTATCGGATACTCTTGGAGAATGGTCTTCTGAAGCGGATGAAGAAGCCTATGGCGATCTTTGACCAGATTTAGCTAGTACAGGCTTAAAAACTTCTTCGATAGTCAGGTTTAAGCTGTTTACTCTAGAGGATACTTTTGTCGTGAAAAAGATTGGTAGTTTGAGTCAAAGCGATCGCGCTATCCTTAAAAAAGCAATTCTTCAATTGTTTGGTTGTTAGCTGTAGCAATTCTCAAAATTGATTAGTAATTCTTTAAAATTCATAAACCAGGGGATAAATCATCAGCCAATCTAAAACCATAAGCTTACCTAACATAGTAAAATTTATGATAATGGGCAAAAAAATGGAAAGAGCGATCGCTTTTTTCTGAATTGGCAAATAGACAATAAAAAAATAACCCAAGCTGGGAAACAAACTTGGGTGTCAACATAGAAAAAACTAGATTTTATAACTCGTCTGCTAGCTGGCGAGAAAATTTTTAATAGCCTGAAGAATATTTTGTAACGGATTTGGCTGTTCCACTTGGTTAGATTCTGGTTGATTAGACTCTGGTGTGGTTGTTGGTTGACATGCAGCCAAAAATTTGTCTAAACGTTCGCGATCGCTTAAGGAAGATTCTTTGCGGATTTTTTTAGCACGTTGCGCCAAGTCAGTTTTACCAATATAGGCTAGCCATTTTTCCAAATCTTCTCTCATCAAGTAGTTGATGCCATCATCTGGCGATTGCTGGCACAGTCTGACTAAGTCTTCAACGTTATAGGCTAGCTGCCCATCTGGAAATCTAAAGGGTTCTGTCATCGGTCACTACTCCTGGGATGAAAATTCTCTGCTATCTTGACATATGCTACAAAGACTCCGGTTAAAATTTGTCAAATTTTTTCCATAAATATTTATACTAAATATTTGAGATTGAGGACAGCGACAACTAATACCAACTTTAGGTATTTTACTAATTTTCCCCAAAGAAGTTAACTTTTTTCCACAAAATTTCCACAATTATTATCGGTTATAATAAAAAAAAACCTTCCTTTTGTTTGTAATAATAAATAATTTTTTTCAAAGTGGTATTGAATAATACAATTTACCTTTTTGATAAAAAGCAGATTAGATAATTTTTATTTTTCCAGTTCTCTATTAATTTACAAAAATATTATAATTTTCTGCTCTGTCAACTTATTATTATTTTTGGAAGATGAAATTAGTTTAAATTTATAATAAATATACTTTTTGACTAAGCTTACCTCACACTACAATTTATTTAGTAAACATTGTCCGTAATTATCATAAAAAACACGCTAAATTATTTATTTGTCGTTTCCTACAACTGAAAAAAAAATGACAAGCAATAGTACTGTTAGTATCGTGACAGAAATTCCTTCGGATTTACATCAATCAATGCAAAATTATCTCGATAATCATCCTTATTGGGATCAAGACCGCTTGATTGCTGCAGGTATTTCTCTATTTTTATTACAAAACTGGGGCAGTCAAATTAGTCGAGATGTAGAAGATTATCGTACTTGCAGTCGCATCTATTTAGAAACTTTGTTTCGAGATAATGTAAAATTTTCTTTGTTTTGGGACAATGAAAATTGTTAGTTAAATAGAGCGATCGCCCTCATGTTCGCTCTACTTATAATAATTCTAATAAGCCAGGAGGAGGTAAAATTTCTAAGCGACCCCCTTCAAGATCGACGACAGGAACAATAACTTTAACAAAAGGAATTAAAACAGTAACTGGCTTATTTTTTTTTGATTTTAGTTTGCGTCTTTTGGTTTTTCTACTAATTTCAGAAAGATCGCGAAGGGGCTTGTCTTCAATTACTGGTTGCTGGTGCAATTGTATTTCTAACAAATCGTTACCAGCAAATAAAATATCTATTACTACACCAATATTCTCTCCAGTTTGCTGATGATAGACTTCTAGATCGACTAGATCGGAAACGTGATATTCGTCATCTTCTAGAGAAGGGCGATCGCTTTTATCTACTAATAGTTTATATCCTCTCAATTCTTCGGCGCGATCGCGGTTGTCCACGCCAGCTAATTGAATGACGTATAGATTTTTCCCCGGAACGTATTGTCCCTCTAATAATTCTACTTCTTCTATTGCACCAGTATCGGGGTGTTGTAACCAGCGCGTTCCAGGTTCGATAAATCTTTCGGGAAAGTCAGAGTCTGGATAAACTCTTAACTCTCCTCTCAGTCCTTGAGGAGCAACAATTGTACCAACTTCTAACCATTCATTTGTCATTTGTTATAGCAAGGGAACAGGGAGCAGGGGTCAATGGATAATGGATAATTAATAATTATCAATTCTCAATTATTAATTATCAATTTGTTTTGAACTTTAAACTCTAAAAATAGTGACTCGTGAACAGTTACCACTCACCAGTCAACATTTAATAACTGACCACTGACTTCTGACTCCTGACTCCTGCTATATAAGATTTTTCGGTTACTTCTGCTAATTTGTTCATAGCAGTAGCAATTTCAGCTTCGCTAGCAGTCAAACTGATACGGAAACACTGCTGTTTGTGTTGCCATTCTTCTCGTAAACCAGGAAAGAAAGTACTGCCCGGCACGACAATCACTCCTACTTTCTTTAACTCTTGATAAAATTCCCAATCCGTTATCGGCAAATCTTGCAACCACAGCCAAGCAAAAATTGCCCCTTCACCCCTATGTAAAAACCAGGGTAAATCTTTAGACATAGCTGCGTCCAGAGTTGCTTCGACAATAGCCAACTTGCGTTGATAGTGGGGACGAATAACATTAACAGAAATATCGGCTAAAGCACCAGACGCGATCGCCTTTGCGGCTAAAGCTTGCCCGTAGCGAGAAGAATGCAGACAGGCATTAGTTAAAAAAGATTCTAGCACTTCAATTAACTTAGGATCGCCGATGGCAATACCGATACGTTCGCCTGCTAAACCCGCCTTAGATAAAGTCAGACAGTGGAGGATATTACTGCCAAACTGAGGTGTCATGGGAGTAAAGTTGAGAGCAGGATAGGGAGGTGCGTAAGCAGAGTCAATCAAAACTGGTATATCATGCGCAGCAGCTAAGACAGTAATTTTGTTGACTTCTTCATCAGTCAAAACATTACCAGTAGGATTGCCTGGACGGGAAAATAAAAAACAGCCGGTGTTAGAAGTAACCTTCAACTGGCTAAAATCGGGACGGTATTTAAAGCGGTGTTCTATTTCGTTAATTTCTAGAGTTGGTTTGTAAGCCAATAACGCTTCGGGAAATAAACTAACGCCTCCGTAACCCGTATAATCGGGACTGAGAGGCAGCACGATTTGCTTTAATACTCCTTCTGAAGTGTAACCGCCAAAAGCATTAGCAGCATAGAAATAAAGAGATTGCGAACCAGGAGTAATGAGGATGTTGCGATCGCTTAAATTGAGTTTATAACGGCGATTAAAATCCGTCACAATTGCTTCGATTAACGGTGCATAACCTTGAGAGGAACCATAACGACAGATCACTTCTCCATATTCAGCACTCGATAATAAATCTGCCGTGCAATCTCGCCAGAGTTGTTCTACTTCCGGCAAAATGACTGGATTACCAGCACTGAGATTAATAAATTCCTGTCCTGGACTGGCTTTTAACGTAGCAATAAGATCTTTCATAATTGCCCGAACTCCCGTGAGTTGGGTCATTTTTTTACCGAATTGGGACAGGACAACATTCATAACCAATTGGCGATCGCTATAAGTGAATTGCAGAATACAAGTTTCTTTATTATGCAGTATTCCTCATTACTTTTGTTTTTTCAATGAGTGAGACAATAAATGGGGTTGCTGAATCGAAGTTCTTGCCTAGCTCCCTCTAAATCTACGGTGCTCGATGTGCCGACGCAAGTACGGACCCTACGGACCCCCACCTCCAATAAGAGAGCTAATGCACGGTAGACAGCACGGTACAGACGGCTTCTTTACTATCTTCAGGAATTAGTTCAATTTGTACACCTCGCGCTGGAGGTAGTTTGTTCGTTAAATCAAGATGTTTTACTGTATTCCCTAAGACTAAAAACTGCTATTGAATGAATAAGTATTGTTATCTTGGAGGATTTTTGGCAAGACAACTAGCGAATCGAAGAGATTTAGGAATCTTACTTAAGGTAAATATGTAGAAACTACATCTATCCTAAAGTAATAAGACAGAGAAAACTATAATCAAATTGCACTTAGGTAGCATGCTAGACCGTCCTTTTTACCGGGTACAGAGATACGGAGCTGCTGTCGTGTTTGTTGCCTTGGCATTCATTCTAATGCTGGTACTCGATCCCTGGTTGGAAATGTCCAGCTCTCCATTCCTTTTGTTTTTTGGTGCTCTCACGGTTAGTGCTTGGTATGGAGGTTCGGGAGCGGGAATATTGGCTACGCTTCTGTCTGCCATACTTTCAGCTCGCTTTTTCATAAATCCAAAAGATATAGTAGATTTGGGAGACAGTGCACGGATACTGATCTTTGTTCTACAGGGTTTTGCAATCGCTAGCCTCTGTGGAGAATTGCGTATTGCCGAAGAGCGAATTAGAGCAAATTTCCAAAAACTACAAGCCAGCGAAACCCGATTTCGGCGTTTAGTGAGTTCGAATATCATTGGTATTATTTCCTGTAACACCCAGGGGGCGATTACTGAAGCTAATGATGAATTTTTACGCATGACAGGCTTTACCCAGGAAGAAGTTCGCTCAGGACGAGTGCGATGGGATGAAATGACTCCCCCAGATATCAAACACCTTGATAAACCTGCTATAAAAGAACTGCTCTCAAACGGTACAAACACGCCGTACGAAAAAGCATTTATTGGCAAAGATGGTCATCGAGTTCCTGTTGTAGTAGGAGCAGCATTGCTTGAGAACGATTCGGATAATTTCATTAGCTTTGTCTTAGATCTGACCAGGCTCAAGCAGGCAGAAGAGGCACTGCACGCAAGCGAAGCTCAATTACAGGCAATTCTTGATAATGCGACAATACTAGTGTATGTCAAAGACCTTGACGGGCGTTATCTCTTAGTTAATCGCCAGTTTGAGGAAACATTTAAAAGAAGCAAAGAAAAGTTTATCGGTAAAACAGATTATGATTTATTCTCTCAAGAAATAGCCGATGCTTTTAGAGCAAATGATAAACTAGTGTTACAAGGAAACGCCATTGAAATTGAGGAAATGGCACCCTACGAAGATAAAGTCCATACTTACATGTCGGTTAAGTTTCCTCTATATGATATATCGGGTAAAGTTTACGCAAGCTGCGGTATTTCGACTGATATTAATGAGCGAAAACAGATAGAGGAAGCATTGCGTCAAAGTGAAGAACGATTTCGTTTGGCTGCTCGAGCCGTAGCAGGAATCGTTTATGACTGGAATTGTCAATCGGGAGAAGTATACCGCTCTGAAGGATTGTTTCGTTTGATTGGGGTTCGTCCCGAAGATGCCCCACCAACCCAAGCTTGGTGGTTACAACGTATCCATCCCGATGATCTAGCTCGGTTCAAACCAATTTGGCTTTCTCTTATAGTCAGTAATGAAGATTGCTATAGCTTTGAGTATCGAATCCGCCACGAGAATGGTAACTGGGTTCATCTTTGGGATCGAGGATATCTTATTCGAGAGGAAAATGGACGGTTGCTTCGGGTTGTTGGTTCCAGTGCAGATATTACCGCTCGCAAACGAGCCGAACAAGAACGAGAGCAGCTTTTAGAACGCGAACGGGCTGCGCGGGAAGAAGCCGAAGCTGCTAATCGCATTAAGGATGAGTTTTTGGCAGTACTCTCTCACGAGTTGCGATCGCCTTTAAATCCTATTCTTGGTTGGAGTAGACTTTTGCGGACTCGCAAGTTTGACCAGGAGATAATAGATAGAGCCTTAGAAACGATCGAGCGTAATGCCAAGCTACAAACGCAACTGATCGAAGATTTGCTCGATGTGTCTCGTATTCTGCGAGGTAAACTGGCTTTAAATATTAGCTCTGTCAATTTAGTCAAAGTTATAGAAGGGGCACTCGAAACAGTTCAATTAGCCGCAGACACAAAAGGCATTCACATCCAAACTCAATTAGATTTAGAAGTAAAACCCATTAAAGGCGATCCGAGTCGCCTTCAGCAAATTGTCTGGAATTTACTCTCCAATGCGATTAAGTTTACACCACGAGGCGGACGAGTTGAGATAAGGCTATCATTGGTCACTGGTCATTCGTCATTGGTAAAAGAAGGACAAATCACAACTGACAAATCACCAAGGAACGCCAGTTGCTACAAGTCGGCAGAGCCGCCCAATGCACTGGCTCCTAATGACAAAGAACTAACGACAAATGACAAATTTGCTCAAATCCAGGTCATTGATACGGGCAAAGGCATTAGTCCCCAATTTCTACCCCATGTCTTTGAATACTTCCGTCAAGCAGATGGCACGACTACACGGACATTTGGCGGATTGGGACTGGGACTGGCGATCGTGCGTCATTTAACGGAACTACATGGAGGAACCGTTTGGGCTGAAAGTCCGGGGGAAGGACAGGGTGCTACCTTCACGGTGCGCTTTCCAGCGATGGCAGCTGTCGCTAAAATATCTCAAGGCGATCGCTCGTCTACTACAATGTTTAATTTGAGTGGTTTACGGGTTTTACTGGTAGACGATGAAGCCGATATGCGGGATTTAGTTGTCGTCATCCTACAAGAATATGGAGCAGAAGTAAAAGTTACTGCTTCGGCTACCGAAGCATTGCTCGTGCTCGACCAGTTTAAGCCTAATGTTTTAATCAGTGATATTGGAATGCCCGAGGTAGATGGTTATACGCTGATGCGTCAAATTCGAGCGAAACTTTTGCAGCAGGACGAACAAATTCGGGCGATCGCCCTGACTGCCTATGCCGGAGAGGTTAATCGACGAAAAGCACTAGCCGCAGGCTTTGAAATGCATCTTGCCAAACCCGTAGAACCACAGGAGTTAGTAAAGGCGATCGCCAGCCTCTTTGTCTAAGATCGACCTAGAAGTGCCTTTTAGAGGAAATACACATTTGTCCGAAGTATTGATTTAATCAACCTCTAAAATCTTCTTGATTTGAATATTCAGACGAGGAACTTCAGTTACTACTGCATCCCAAACAATATCGTAATCAACACCAAAATAATTATGTAATTAATCTATCTCGCATTCCTGCTATTTTCCGCCATTCAATTTCTGAATACTTTTCCCGAAAAGAATCGGGTAATTGGATGAATGCTAAAGCAACAGGGCAGTTAGCCAAGACTGATGCTATTGATGCCAGAATTTTAGCCCACTTCGCTGATGCAATTGGTCCCGAAGTCAGAGAAATTAGCGATAAACGTTCTCGCCAATTACAAGACTTGGTACAACGTCGCCGTCAAATTAGTGACATGATTACTGCCGAAACAAATCGTCTTCGAGGTAAGAGTAATTCGGTTGAGTCGGACATCAAAGAGCATATTAAATGGTTAGAACAAAGACTCAAAGAAATTGAGTCAATTGAACTAGCCGTGGAATCTGCATTTCTATCTTCTAAAATTCTCACTTTTTTTCTCAGAGTTTCATTAACTTCCGACCAAATCCCCTTTCTTTGCCACTTACGAAAGTAACTAGAAACTGTTTGCCAAGGAGGTAAATCGTGAGGTAGCGCTCGCCACTGACATCCTTCGTGTAATAAATAGAAAATTCCATTAATCACTTCAGGTAAATCTACGTTGGCTTTCGGACCTCTCGGTCATGGTTTAGGCAATCAAGGTTCAATTAATCTCCATTCTGCATCAGTTAAGTCCGATGGATAAGGTTTACACTTCATTAACGATCGCTCTAATACTTTTCTTTATTCTCTCTTATCAATAGACTTAAGCTTATTGCTTTTAGACTTTCTTTATAAACAGTTTCTCAATTAAAAATCCTGTCATAATCAAAAATTAAGATGACGTTCTCAACATAAATAATGAAAACACTACAACTACCATCAGGAAGAGAAATTCCCATACTCGGACAGGGAACGTGGCGCATGGGAGAAAAAGCCAGTCAGAAACAGGCGGAAATCGATGCTTTGCGTCTGGGAATAGATTTGGGAATGACTTTAATCGATACTGCCGAAATGTATGGTGAAGGTGGTGCAGAAAAGGTAGTTGCAGAAGCTATTTCTGGTTGTCGAGAAGAGGTATTTTTAGTCAGCAAATTTTATCCTTACAATGCTAGTTACCAGGGTGTCATTAAAGCTTGCGCTCGCTCTCTATCCAGACTCAAAACAGACTATTTAGACTTATACTTACTACACTGGCGCGGATCGATTCCTTTATCGGAAACTCTAGAAGCACTACAGCATCTCAAGCAAGCAGGAAAAATATTAGATTACGGTGTAAGTAACTTTGATGTCGACGATCTGGAAGAGGCATTGTCTTTACCTGGAGGAGATGAGATCGCTACTAATCAAGTACTTTATAACTTAATGCGTCGCGGTATTGAATGGGATCTACTTCCCTGGTGCAAACAGCGCAACATTCCCATCATGGCTTATTCTCCTGTAGAACAAGGGGCTTTTGTTAACCATCGTGAGTTAGGAGCGATCGCCTTACAACATAACGCTACACCGACTCAAATCGCTCTTAATTGGTTATTAAGACAGGATAATGTTATTTCTATTCCTAAAGCTACCAATCTCGATCGCGTAAAGGAAAACCGCGCAGCTTTGGATATAAATTTGACAGAAGAAAATATCAAGGAAATCGATCGCATCTTTCCACCACCAAGTCGCAAGCAAACCCTAGCTATGAGATAGTTCAGATTATTAATATTTCAGTTCAGTAAAGTAGCGAATAAGATTGCAGATGATATAATGCTAATTTCATTTTATTTTTCTTGCACCAAACCATTCATTCCTTTTACCGCACTCTATACTCTATATGGATTGCTGATTGGTTTCCTCTCCCATTCAAGCTTTTATTGACTGACTTGAATTACTACTTTTCCTAAATGAGAACCACTCTTGAGATATTCATAAGCCTGTGTTGCTTCAGCAAGAGGAAAAATGCGATCGATGACTGGTTTTAATTGAGCTTTTGCGATCGCTTGATTCATCGCTTCAAACATTTCTTTACTACCTACATAAATCCCATTTACCGTCACACTTTTAAATAGAATTGGCATCGGACTGATTTCACCCCCAAAGCCAGATAAAACCCCGATTAAATGCACTCGTCCGCCATAGCGCACCGCTTGTAACGATTTAGCTAATGTTCCCGCACCACCTACTTCAACCACATGATCCACACCAACACGATCGCTCAGTTCGTAAACTTGCTTCTCCCAATCGGGTGTAGTTTTGTAATTAATTGTCATGTCCGCTCCTAATTCCCGCATTTGTTCTAATTTGCGATCGCTGCTGGAGGTAGCAATTACCTTGGCTCCATGTAATTTAGCAAATTGAGTAGCGAAAACAGAAACACCCCCCGTACCCAAGACTAATACGGTTTCTCCTGCTTGAAGATTACCTTTAGTAACAAGGGCGTGCCATGCAGTGACGGCAGCACAGGGCAAAGTTGCACCTTCTGCGTAGCTCAGATGTTCGGGGATTAAAACCACACCATCCTGATTCAACACCACATATTCCGCTAACACCCCGTCGATACTACCACCGAGATCGGAAGACATTACAGAGCGATCGATCTTGCCTGAAATCCAATTTTGGAAGAATGTGCCAGCAACCCTGTCACCTACTTTAACGCGAGTTACACCTTCTCCCACTGCAACTACTTCCCCCGCACCATCAGACATAGGAATCACGGGTAATTTCTGTCCACTATATTGTCCTTGCAGTACGAGTGAACTACCCTTAGCCTAAAGGCATAAGGGCTTCCTACCCAACAGACCGCCCAATAGTAGATTTCTTGCGTCCTCTACTCTTAGGTCTTACATCTGGACAATAGGCTTTATCCCCGGTTCCCGAGGTCAAAATTCGTAGTCCTTCGTCTCTTATGTTCCTCGCTGCGTTTATGTCTCTATCAATATGTTTAGTTCCACAGCTAGGACAATCCCAGAATCTGAGATCAAGTAGAAGGTCGCTTACTTGATACAGACAATTATTACAAGTCTTACTAGAAGCAAAGAAACGGTCTACTTCTAGATAAACTTTTCCCTCGTTCTCGGCTTTGTATTTCAACATGGTACAGAATTGTCCCCATCCTACTTGGCTAATAGCCTTTGATAAGCTGCGGTTTCTGACCATGTTCCTTACTGCTAGATTTTCTACCACGATAACTTGGTTCTCGTTTACTATCCTACGTGATAGTTTATGGTGAAAATCTTCCCGACAGCGAGTAATTTTGTTATGAACTTTAGCTACTTTCTTTCTAGATTTATTGCGGTTATTACTTCCCTTTTGTTTCCTAGATAGTTGCTGTTGTTTGATTTTTAGGTTGCGTTCATACTTCTTTATCCAACGGGGATTATCAAACTTACTCCCATCACTGGTAATAGCAAAATGAGTCAATCCTAAATCAATCCCAATAGCATTACCTTCTATCGATTGAATCGGTTTCTTAGTTCCATCTTCAAACAATATAGAAGCGTAGTATTGGTCGCAAGAATTCTTAGTAATCGTAACAGTTTTAATACTGCCTTTGATTTCTCTATGAATCTTGGCATAAATAAGACCTAGCTTAGGAAACTTTAAGCAATCGCCTACTATTTTTACGTTCTGAGGATAGCTAAGAGATTGCTTACCATGCTTGGATTTGAATCTAGGGTAACTAGCTCGTCTCTCAAAGAAATTAATGAAAGCATTAGATAAGTTCAATGCTACTACTTGGAGACATTGAGAATAAGTCTCAGACAACCATTCTGTCTCTTCCTGTTTCTTTAACTCAGGTAACAAACTTTGTAATTGTCCTCTATTTAGACCTTTTCCGGTGTCTTTATAGGTTTTGTTAGTTAGGTCAAGGTAATAATTCCATAACCAACGAGTAGAACCCATAGCCTTAGCTAACGATTCCTTCTGTTCTTTTGGTGGATATAATCTAACCTTGACTGTTTTAAGCATTGATTTCGACCTTATCAAATATTACTTTCATGATAACATACAACTATAATAAATATCCAACTTAGGCGCGAAGTTCGCTTTCATCCCGTCGCCTAAAGGCAATACGGGAATTCTCGCTCACAAACTTTAAATCCCGATAATTGAGCGAGGTTGCCTTGACTCGAATTAGCACTTGTCCGAAGCTAGGTTGAGGATCGCTTAGTTCGATTAAAACAAGATGGTTTTTATCGTTGGCACTTTGAGGCTAATGCACCGATAGATTCTGCAAAGGGAACTTTCGGATCGGGACGATGTAGTTGATATAAGTCGATGCGTTCTAATTTTAGTCTTCGCAAACTAGCTTCCACACTGCGTTTGAGACTTTCAGGACTTCCATCAGCTTGAATATTATTGGGTGCGGGTTTATTAATTCCGCCTTTAGTAGCGATAACTAAATTTTCTGAGTAAGGATGCAAAGCAGAGGCGATAATTTCTTCATTAAAACCTGGACCATAAGCTTCGGCAGTATCGATAAAGTTAACTCCCAATTCGACTGCACAACGTAAAAGTTGTTCTCCTGCTTCCCAGTCGGAATATGGACCAAAGTTTCCAGGTTGTCCAGTGAGTCTCATCGCACTGTAACCAAGGCGGTTAACTATTAAATCCTCAGCGATCGCGAATTTTGTCTTAACTAAGATAGAATTGTTATTCATAATTTATTTCCAAATTAATAAGAGATAATTTTACGATCACGCCAGAATTTACCAGTCTCGCTACGCGGTGCTTCTGTTGCCAACCAAATAGCCGTATCTGCTCCCTGTTCTGGGGTTCTTGGTGCGGACGAACCACCCATATCGGTTCTTACCCAACCAGGACACATGGAATTTACGACAATTCCTTGAGACTGTAAAGCATCAGCCAGCATTATAGTCGCGCCGTTAAGTGCCAGTTTCGATAAACAGTAACTGGGAACATCCGCAGACAGTCCATTGATTTCGCCATAACCACTAGAAACATTAATTATTCTTGCATCTTGGGATTTTTCTAGCAGTGGTAAAAATGCCTGTACTATGCGAATTGCACCAAAAGTATTGGTATTGAAGGTTAAATCTAATAATTTGCGATCGATGGTGAGAATATTGACTCCTTTGTCGGGATAGATACCTGCATTGTTAATTAAAATATCTAGGCGATCGCTATTTTGTCGAACAGTTTGTAAAGCGCGAACGATAGAATCATCATCTGTCACATCCAATTCGATGGGTATAACTTTACCGAGCGATTGCAATTTTTCGGCTGCTTCCTTTGCTTTGTCTAAAGAACGTGCTGTGATAATTACTTGATATCCTTTGGCTAGTAATCCTTGGGCAATGGCAAAGCCAATTCCGCGATTACCACCCGTTACTAATGCTATTTTGCTGTGTTTAATTTCCATTTTTGTTACCTCTGGTTTTTATTGGCAAATTTGACAAGTTGTCTTTTGATATCTCTAGTTACTGATGCTAATTTGAAGTTAAAATTTTGGGCTTAGTTTGCAGAAAGTATTTAAAATGTCGAAAATAGATTTTGAAAAGCACGTTCTGAAACGATTAAAACCAAATGCTCCGTTTATCTTAGTCGATGGTGCAGGTGCAAGAGAAACAGCAGAATTTAATGATAATGTTTTGGCTTGGCAGTGTCACGCACAAAATAATGGAATGCCAGTTGAATTTTTAGACAAGATGATTGAAAATGCCATGGGATTACCATACGATTAAATAACTCTAACGTTCAATAACTCTTCCCTTTGAGATCGATAAAAGCCCAATTTTCATGATGGTGATCGCTATTGCCAATCCAAGCATCTAAAAGCAGATAACCAATAAAAGTATCTATTGCTGTTTCAATACCTTCTAATAGTGTCCAATTTATAGGTAAATTAACTGAAGAGTTTGCAAAAACACGAAAAATATTATCGAGAGTATGTTGAGATAGATCTTTGATATCTTGTAGATAATCTAAAAATATTTTTGCCAAGATCTCATTACCAGGGGTAAGACTGCCGTTTTTAGAAAGAAATGATGAAGAGATTGTTCCTTTTTCATTTTCTTCAGGACCTTCTGGAGAAATTTGAAATATAGGGAATTTTTTACTCGCATTGAAGACTTTTTTTAATTTTTAAGATTTTTGAGAAATTATACTTGCGAGCGACGAACAAAAAGCGATCGCTCTAGTCAACTCATTAACAATTTTTTATTTACTTTCTGTTCTCTGCACGATACCGATAAACGCATCTTCTAAAGAAAAAGGGATAGTCCGTTCCGAATCAATATCTATTTTATTTTCTGCTAAACTTTGCCTTACTTGGGATAACTCTCGTTCTGGATTATTTAGTATTAAATAAAGGCGATCGCTAAAAATTGAAACTCCCTAGGATTCTAACTGAGTTTTTAGTAAATCAAGAGCAAAAATCTTATAATAATGCAATGAAATTGCTCGTTGGTTCATCATTTTTTTTACCCTGAGCTTACTAACTATTACCTTATCTAACTCGGCTACAGCTCAACTTGCGGATCGTCTCATAGCATTAAGTAACGACATCCAAATCAGAAAGGTTATCGATACCGGAGGTAACTGTGTCAGATTGGCTTTAGTGACCTTCGACAGTGAAGGCATTTTTCCTCAGAAATACAAAGGTGATGCCTTTCTCTTGAGTTGGGGAACTGCGGAAGGAAATCAAAAGTTAACTGACTCCGGACAAGACTTATTGCACCTAAAGCTGACTAAAGTTGGAGACACATATCAGGTCACAAAGCAACTCAAATAATTCGTCAATTCAATCTTCCGATGGATAGTACAATTTTTAATCAGAAACTTTATGCTCTCGATTTTGGTGGTGCTGGTTCAATTTGGGAGATTACCTTTGCCGAATAAGTGACTAAAATCTACTCTTCGCTACCATCACCCACGGCAATACCCGTGTTAAAAATTTGAGCGTTGGTTAAATCCAGCCCTACCATCGATGCTCCAGCTACTTCAGCATCATAGATCGTGGCTGCTGTAAAATTGACTCCATCCAGATTGGCATAATTCAAGGTAGCGTTGGTAACAAAAGCACCAGTTAAATCTGCCCCTTCTAGATTGGCACCAGTTAAGTCTGCTCCTTCTAGGTTAGCACCGATTAAATTTGCTCCTTCTAGATTAGCTTCGCGCAAATCTGTACCGATTAGATGAGCATCATTAAGATTAGCTCCCGATAAATCGCATCTAAAACATTCCCCAGTATTTAGTAATTGTTCTACATGAGCGGGATTTTCTGCTTTAACTGGATTAGTTATTACTAGGGGAATTAGTAATCCTAGAGTGGCTAAAAATTTAAATTTCATAATTATCTCCTCACTTAGCATTAAAATATAGTTTATGTTTTAAATTTTTCAATCAATTATTATTTACTCTTTAAAATCCTTATTGATTTCCGAATCTATCCTAATTTTCTCACAAACTAAGAGGATGTCTGAAAAGTAGATTCAACTCAGTTTTAAGTTTTTCGATCCCCCTAAATCCCCCTTACAAAGGGGGACTTTGATTCTTTTCCCCCCTTGTCAAGGGGGGCTAGGGGGGATCGAATGTAGCAAATAAGACTTCTCAGATAACCTCTAAGCTATCTTAAAATAGCCAAATTGTGTAAATATAGTAGGGTAAACCGAATCTTCTAATCGAGTTATATCTTTGGATAGATTTGATTGAAAATAGAGTTTTATTGGTTTAATTATTCATCTCATAATTAGCTTTAATAGTCATGCTTTTTAAGCAAAAAAAGAGCCAAATATAACTTTGGCTGGAGAGCGGACAAAGATTTAAAAAACTAAACTAACCCTAGTTCGAGATTTTTGCTAATCTTTTATCGGCGAGAAGACTCTATTTATCTAGGTGATGATTATTGGATGTAATATTGCGGTAGATAGCTGAGGCAAGAACGTGGCGATCGCCAATCGGATAGTTAGAGTGAATTAGGTTAGCTTGAATAATTATCAGTAAGATTGACGCGGAAAGATGTATTTTGAGTAATTATTAGAACTCCATATAAGAAACTTATATTACTAAATAATTTTTTTATAGGTAAACAAAATAAACGAAAGGAAACGAGGGCGATGCATCGCTCCCTTTTGTAGTCAAAGTCAAAGTGGAAAAAGTGCTGCTCGGTTCAATTATTTTCTGCTTAAACCAACACCCGATGTTGTAGAGAAGGCATTTGCTGGCGTACCTGATGCAAGCGTTCGGGATTGATTTCGGCAACTGCTACTCCTGGCTTGTCTCCAGCATCGGCTAAAATTAACCCCCACGGATCGACAATCATGGCGTGACCATGGGTATAGCGTCTTGCATAATGATTGCCTGTTTGGGCCGGAGCAATTATATAGCAGGTATTTTCAATTGCTCTTGCTTGTAATAATACTTGCCAGTGATCCTTTCCCGTATAAGCCGTAAAAGCAGCAGGGATAAAAAGAACGTCAGCTCCTTTACTCGATAAATAACGGTAAAGTTCGGGAAAACGAACATCATAACAAATCGATAAGCCTAAATTGCCCAAACGGTCTGAAAAGTAAATGGCGGGTGAATTTTGACCTGCCATGACGGTGCTAGACTCCCGGTAAGTATTGCCGTCAGGAACATCAACATCAAATAAATGGATTTTTTGATAGCGAGCAACTTCTATACCGTTAGGATCGAATAAGAGGGCAGTATTGTAAGCTTTCGCCGGATTGCCCTCGACAGCAACCGGAAAACCACCTCCCAACAAAGTAATTTGGAAGCGTTGCGCCATGGTTTTGAGAAATTTTTCCGTTTTAAGAGCAATCGTTGGAGCTTGCGCTAGCTTATCTTCTTCTTTTCCTAAAAAAGCAAAGTTTTCTGGTAAACCAATTAATTCTGCACCCTGGCGTACAGCCAGTTCGATTAATTCTTCTGCCTCGATCAGATTTTTATCGAGATCTGGCTTACTGGTCATTTGGATAGCGGCGGCGAGGTATGATTTCATCGATTTGCTTAGAGATAAATTTTGGCTGTCAATAAGATATAGCTTGCAATAAAAAAATTAACAAGTTTGTCTTAGAATGCAAATCCTTCAGGCAAAAGTTGAGTTGCTGAGATGGTTTGTATTCCCTTCTCTCCCTGAAAGATAACGACACTCTGGGAGCCAAATTCCCGAATTACTTGCCGACAAGCACCACAGGGAGAACAAGGAGTATCTAGTTCATTCACAACAGCGATCGCCTTAATTTTCATTTTATCTCCACCTTCACCAACAATGGCAGCAGCGATCGCATTTCGTTCGGCACAAATAGTCAGACCATATGAAACATTCTCGACATTACAGCCAACAAAAATATTTCCTGCCTCTGTCAGTACTGCTGCCCCTACCCGATATTGGGAATAAGGGGCATAAGCTTTTGAACCTGCTTGTCGTGCCATTGCCAGCAGCTTGGCTTGCTCTTGAGGAGTCAGTTGACTTACTCGAGGCATTTTGAACTATGGACATTATTAGTAACTGTAATTACTCACTGGTGACTGATGACTGATGACTGTTTACTGCTCACTGCCCACTAGGCGTTTGCGTAAGGATTCTGCACGCCGTTTGGCAGTAGTATTGTTAGGATCGTATTGCAAAGCCTGTTCGTAGGTTTCCAACGCCTTAGCTGTCATCTGTTTGCGATCGTAGACGTTACCTAAATTATTTAGAGCAGTTACATATTCGGGATAGAGTTTTAAGGCTTCTTTGTATTGACGAATAGCTAGGTCGTACTGTTCTTGGGCAAAATAAGCATAGCCCATTGCATTATAGATAAGTGCCTGATTTTCTGGTTCTAGGTCTTTTTGGGCTTTTAAGGCTTTCTGAAAAAGAGCGATCGACTGAACAAATAATTTCTTATCAAGATAAAGACTGCCCAATTCATAATAATCCCTAGAATCTCCCTTTTCCTGTTTCAACTTATTTTGTAGCCGAGAAAAGGTACTTTCTGCACGTCGAGTTCTAATTACCTCTCGCAGAATGAATATGGCTGCCAGGATTAATAGAAAAAGTAAGGCGGAAATATAGATTACAGGGAGTGTTTCTTTCATGGCTTTTTATTACAATTTAGTAACTTTGATGACTTAGCTTTATATTACAGATAGCTCGTCCTGAGTCCTGAGTCTGGAAGGGAACTCAAGGATCTTAACCGAGTTCCGCACTCGTATCCTCTTCTATATTTTTATATTTTCTCTGTTATCATACCTTTTGTTTGCCACCCCGATTGAGGGGGCTGGCAAGGGATAGTAGCTTTCTACCAAAATCCCCGTTTCCCATTGGGCAGAATCGTCGTCCAATTAGTTTTTGCTTGTGCCAGTTGTTGTTGGGTGATATCGGTATTCGTTAGATTAGCACCACACAAATTAGCACCTTTTAATTTGGCATCTTTTAAATGAGCAAAGCTCAAATCTGCTCCTCGTAAATCCGTACCCTCTAGATTGGCGAAATTTAGGTAAGCTCGACCCAAATTAGCATTGCGCAACATTGCCTGACGTAAATCTGCCCCACTCAAGTCAGCCGAGGTTAGGTCTGCTCCCTGTAAATTAACTTTAATTAATCTCGACTGTTGAAAATTGACTTCTGCTAGATTAGCTTTTTGTAAATCCTGTAGGCTAATATCTTTTTGACCAAAGTCTCTTCTCCCACTTGCATAGGCACTCAAGAGGGTCGCTCCATCTATTTTGCTAGGTCTTTTGCTCTCACTGAAATTTCTCGCCCCTGTCAATGGTTGTCTTCGAGCAAAAGTTTGACTGCCCCGATTTGTCGTAGAGGTTCTATCATATCCTCTAGTAGGAGGTACAGTTGTTCTGGAAAAAGAACTGCGAGAACGAGTCGCGTCAGTCATGCCAGAAGACGATGACATTCTTCTGCCGGATTTAAAGAAAGAGGTATGTCTGTTCGAAAAAGAAGTATTCGGTTGATTAAAACTGCTATTAGGCGGTTTAATCATACTTTCTGCCAAGCTATCCATATGGTCTTCCATATCCAAGGCTCGCAGCACCTCTTGAGCACTTTTGTAGCGATTGCGTACGGAAACTTCTAACATAGTTTTGAGGATCTCAGCAAAACTATTGCTGACATTGATATATCTCAACCAATCTATTTCACCCGTAATGGGATCGCATTCCATCTTTTTTGGGGCTTTACCCGACAACAAATACATGCAAGTTACTCCCAGCGCGTAAATGTCACTGGCGTATACGGGACGCATCGCCAGTTGTTCTGGAGGAGCAAAACCGGGCGTACCGACAGCAAAAGCAGTTAACGCCGTTTGGTCGGAATTAGCTGCACCGATGCTATTAACTTGATTTTTGACTACGCCGAAATCGATTAAAACTAATTTGTCGTCTATTTCGCGACGAATTATATTAGCGGGTTTTATATCTCGATGGATTACTTTTTGAGCGTGAATGTCTTTTAAAATAGTCAGAATTTCTTGGAGAACTTGTTTGACTTGATCTTCATTTAAAATTCCGTTTTTCTTAACTTCCTGCTGTAAAGTACTGCCTTTAACAAACTCCTGTACTAGATAAAATTGCTTTCTGTCTTCAAAATAATCGAGTAATCTAGGTATTTGGGGATGATTGCCAATCGTGCCCAAGGTTCGCGCTTCTCGCTCAAATAATTCTCTTGCCATCAATAAAAATTGAGGATTATTCGTATTGGGACGTAGTTGTTTAATGACACACAAAGGGTTACCTGGAAGGGAAAGATCGGCAGCCAAAAAAGTTGCGCCGAACCCTCCTTTACCCAAACCCTTAACTAAATGATAGCGAGCGCGCAGTAAAAGTTTTGAGCCACAAGCTTTACACACTTTGGCTTTGGGATGATTAATTGGTTGAGGACAGGATGGATTGAGGCAGTAGCTCATCTAGTAATAAGGATGTGGCTATGTTGACAAATAAGCTTCTTGCTATATTACTGAAATTATTTAGCTAAAAATCACCCCTCAATATTCTAAAGCTGAGTAAATCTATCAACAGCATATCCTAGTTTTTTCAAAATTAGGTTGACATGAAATCATAAAATTATCCATATTAAATTTAAAACAATATTAGTAGTTATTTGTACGGAGATAGCTTATTTAAGATAAAAATAAGGGCAAAAATATTTAAGAAATCATACAGAAACAATTTAGTAAATTAACTATATAAAGCCGAACTTATTTTTTCAAGCAACAATTATGTTTTTTGATTAAATAATAGATATAGCTAGTTATTTTATTTATAGTAAATATAAAACTCAAGATGAGGTGTTAGTAACTGGTGTACGCCCCGTGGTTTCCACAGAGCTTTCAAGCTTTGGAGATGAACTCCAAAGACAGCCCCTCCCCATGAGCAAATGCCGAAAGGGATATATAATCAATTAATAACTTGTACGAGAAAGATACAATAAGGAACATTAGCGGCGTAAATCTACCTAATAGAGTTAAAATTATTAAGCTGAAGTTAGGTTAAACAAAAGCAAAGGGTAGATGCGCGTCTCGTTAAACTGGCTCAAGGAATTAGTAGATATCGATATAACTCCAGAAGAGTTAGGTAAAATCCTGACAATAGCAGGGTTTGAAGTAGAAGGAATCGAAGACCTGCGGACTTTTGCTGAAGGCGTGGTAGTTGGGAAAGTAGTAGAGGTAGAGCCTCATCCCAATGCTGATAAGCTTAGTGTTTGTCAAGTGGATGTAGGAGACAATGCTCGGTTAAATATCGTCTGCGGCGCAGCCAATGTTAGAGCAAATATATATGTTCCCGTAGCGCAAATCGGAACTTATTTACCCGCGATCGATCTCAAATTGCGTCAGACTAAGTTACGGGGTGTTCCGTCCGAAGGGATGATTTGTTCTCTAGCAGAATTGGGTTTAGAAAAAGAATCTGCAGGAATATATATTTTCTCTGAAGAAAACCTCCAACCAGGGAAAGACGTGCGTCCTTTGCTCGGTTTAGATGACGTTATTTTAGATTTAGCCACTACAGCCAATCGCGCTGATGCTCTGAGTATGGTCGGGATAGCGCGGGAAGTAGCTGCTTTGACTGGCGCATCCCTACGACTGCCAAAAATTCCAGAAGTATCAATTCCCCAGGATAGAGGTTGGCTCGGTCTGGAAATTGCAGACCGACAAGCTTGTCCCGCTTATTTAGGTACGGTTATTGAAGGAGTAAAATTGGCTCCTTCTCCTACTTGGTTAAAACGGCGGCTACAAGCAGCAGGAGTACGTCCGATTAATAATGTGGTGGATGTGACTAACTACGTACTGTTGGAATGGGGACAGCCGCTTCATGCTTTTGACCGCGAAAGATTACAAGCTGTTGCTGGTAGTGACAGTTTAACTATTGGCGTGCGCTTTGCCAAGAATGAGGAAAGTTTGACGACTCTCGACGGTCAGAGGCGATCGCTAACGGGACAAAATTTACTGATTACTGCCAACGATCGACCAGTGGCTTTAGCAGGGGTTATGGGTGGAGAAGAAACTGAAGTCCACGCTGAAACCAAAAATATTATTTTGGAAGCAGCATTATTCGATCCAGTAGTAATTCGGCGTTCGGCTCGCAGTCAGAATTTACGCACGGAAGCTTCTACTCGTTACGAACGGGGAGTCAATCAGGTAGAATTGGATGCAGCTTCTGCCAGGGCGATCGCTTTACTAAAGGAATTAGCTGGGGCTGAAGCTATAGAGCAGTCAATAGTTGATGGACGACCAGATCCTGCCAGTCGCGGTTCTATAGAGTTACGTTTAGATAGGATTAATGAAGTTCTCGGTGTAGTTAAAAAAGAGGACGGAGTCGGTTATATCGAAGCCGAGGAAGTAGAACAAATTCTCACTGCTTTGGGATGCCGCTTAGAAAAAATAGAAGGGAAAACTAATATTTGGAAAGTGACCGTTCCTCCCTACCGTTACCGAGATTTGGAACGAGAAATTGACTTAATTGAAGAAGTTGCCCGTCTCTACGGTTATGACCGTTTTTGCGACACTTTACCGGAGAAAACCGAACCCGGCTATCTCTCTTTTGACTATCGGGTAAAAAATAAACTGAGAAACGCTTTGCGCTCGGTAGGACTGACGGAAGTAGTGCAATACTCTTTGGTTAAACCTACAGGCAAGGAAATTACCCTTGCCAATCCATTGTTTGCCGAATATTCTGCTTTGCGGACAGATTTAATTTCTGGTCTGCTCGATGCGGTTGAGTACAACTACTCACAAGGAAATGGAGTACTCAATGCTTTTGAAATCGGGCGGATTTTCTGGCGCGGGGAAGAAGGATTACAAGAAGCAGACGCGGTAGGGGGAATTATGGGAGGCGATCTCTATCCCCAAGGTAGTTGGACTAGGGGAGGCAAGCCAGCACCGATGAGTTGGTACGAAGCTAAAGGCATCTTGGAAAGTGTCTTCGATCGCCTTGGCATCGAGGTAGAGTATCGATCTACCAGAGAAGATTCGCGACTGCACCCGGGACGTACTGCTTCTCTGTGGCTGGACGGTCAACATCTCGGTATCTTTGGACAACTTCATCCCCAAATAAGGCAACAGCGAGACTTACCCGATGCAGTATATGTGTTTCAATTGGCTTTTGATATCCTTTTGACAGCCTTAGGTAAAGAAGAATTGGCTACAAAGAAATTTCAAGTTTACTCTACTTATCCAGGAACGGAGAGAGATTTAGCTTTCTTTGCGCCAACGGGAATATCGGTAAGCCAGATAGAAAAGACAATAAATCGAGCTGGTGGTGCTTTGCTTGAAAGAGTAGAATTGTTCGATGAATATAAAGGGAAAAACGTACCCGAAGGACAGCGCAGTCTAGCTTTTAATCTAATCTATCGGGCGAGCGATCGCACTTTGACCGATGAAGAAGTAGAGCCAGTGCACCAAAAAATCCGCGATGCATTAGTTGAACAATTTGAGGTGACTCTACGCAGTTAATGCAGAGCAATGCAAAATTAAAAATTTATTGATAACCTAGTAGGGGCAATTCGCGAATTGCCCCTACTTAAATGAACGCGGACGGGCTAATGCTAGGCGCAATAAAGTTTGATATTCCCGAGGACTGACAATGTAGGAACCAAAACGTTCTAAATGAGGATTTTGTAGTTGAGCATCGAACAGCACGTATTTTTTTTGCCGTAAATGTTCTACTAACTTAACCATTGCTACTTTAGAACCATTACTAATGCGATAAAACATCGATTCTCCAATAAAAGCACCACCGATCGCGATACCTAATATTCCTCCTGCCAATTGTTCTCCCTGCCAAGTTTCAAAACTGTGTGCCCAACCAGCTCGATGCAAGGCGAGGTAAACTTCTTTCAATTCATCGCAGATCCAGGTAGTTTCGCGATCGGCACAGCCTTCGCACACGGCAACAAAATCTCGGTCGATCGCGACGGAAAAAATATTTTGATTGAGAATAGGGCGTAAAGATTTAGGATAGCAAAAGCGACTATCTAGAGGAATAAGAGTGCGCTGACGACTTGTATACCAGCTCAGATTGCCATTATCGTCCCCCATGAGAAAATAGCCTCTGGCATACCCTTCCACGATGGAGGAAATATCTATTTCCATAAAGTTTTTAACAATTAACGAGCTATTTTCCTAAAAATTTACTTTTAATTTTAAATTTTTAATTTTAAGCTACCATCCCAAAATCTCTGCTATCTTACTCCCCAAAGTAAGAGGATTAAAAGGTTTAGCAATTATGCCTGCAACGGGAAGATGCATTAATTGACGATACTCGGCATTCCGAGTTTTTGCCGTTAGAAAAATGACTGGGATTGACTGGGTGCTAGGATTAGCTCGTAATAAGTCTAAAGTAGCAGGTCCGTCTATGTCTGGCATCATCACATCCAGCACGACGACATCTGGTTGCTCGGTTTCTGCTATGGCGATCGCTTCTTTACCACAAGAGGCTGTTATTATTTCCCAGCCTTCTTGCATTTGTAAACCGAGTTGGGCGATCGCTAGGATACCTCCTTCATCATCACAGACTAAAATACGTTTGGTTGTCATGAACAATTCAAAATTACGTCTAATATGAATTAGATAGGGAACAATATTCTTAAATAGCTAACTTCCCGCTCACTGAAGTTCCTATTTCTATCCTTTTATTTTTGGCAAAGTAAAGTAAAAAGTACTCCCTTGACCTAAAGTACTCTCTGCCCAAATTTTACCACCATGCAGCTCGATAATCTGACGGCAGATGGCTAATCCTAAACCAGTTCCTCCTTTCTGACGAGAATCAGAAGCATCAATTTGATGAAAGCGTTCAAAAATGCTTTCGAGCTTGTTTGGAGGAATTCCCCGTCCCTCGTCTCGAACTTGAAAGAGAACTCGATCACCATGTTCTTCGGTAACTTGGAGCCAGATAGTAGTGCCAGGATCGGAGAATTTAATGGCATTGGAGATTAGATTAGTCAGAGTCTGCAAGATATAGTCGGGATCGATCCAGACATAGATCGAAGCAGGCTCGCTTGAAAAAGTGATATTTTGTTGTCGAGCTATTTCTTGCATTGCTTCTACTGCTTTTACTAGCAGTTCACCAGCATCGCAGTTTTTCTGGCGTAGCGTTATTTTGCCAGAATTCATGCGCTGAAAATCTAAAATATCATTAATTAAACGCACTAGGCGATCGCAGCTTTCGTCGGCAATATTGAGCATTTGCAGACCCTGTTCTGAAAGCTGACCCAGCCGTCCGGTAGCTAGCAATTTGAGGGAACCATGGATTGCAGTTAGGGGCGTGCGTAGTTCGTGACTGACCACAGAAATAAACTCTTCCTTCATCCGCTCTACTGCTTTGCGTTCGGTGATGTCTACCAGAGAGACAAAAAAGCCTTTTACCTCTCCATGTTCGACTATGTGCGGAATATGAGTGGCACTAAAACAATGATAACTACCGTCTTCGGCTGGGACTTCAATTTCAAAATCAACTCTTTTACCCGAAAGTACTATGTCTACATATTCTCGAACTTGCTGGTACAGTGATAAACCCATAACTGTTTGAAGGTGAAGTCTCTTTAAGCCTCCAGGGGTTTGTCCAAACCATTCTTCATAAGCTTGATTAGTAAAGATATAGCGTTGTTGGGAGTCCATATAAGCAATCAAAATAGGTAGAGCATCGGCAATCAAGCGGAGTTGATTCTCGCTGCGGCGAAGTGCTTGTTCGGCTTGTTGGCGTTTATTTTCGACCCGCTTGCGATCGCTGATGTTGCGAACGATGGCGATGACTCGATCTGGTTGAAGGGGTACGAGTCGAGCTTCGTAATATTCTTCTGCGTTAATTAGGGGTAAAGTATATTCAAAACTCGCTAATGAGTTAGTTTGTAACACCCGAGTAATCATTTCCTCGCATTGCTCTCTCACAGGAGACGGCAGTACTTCTCTCATGGGTTTTCCTCTCAAAAATTCCGGTTGCAAATATAGCTCGGATGTCATCTGCGCCTTGTAATCTAGAATAGTGCCATCGGCAGCAATATAGAAAAATATATCGGGAAATGCCTCAAAAATAGCTTCCATTTCGGCATTTTTTGCTTTTAACTTTTCTTGGGTTTGCTTTAGTGCCGTAATATCTTCCGTATGCACAGTTACCATATCGGGTGGTACGAATGCGTAGTTAACAATCAAATCCTTCCATTCTCCTGTAGAGCGCATCTGATAGTGCATTTCTCGCTTGATGGAAGTTCGTTCGTTAAGGCATTGACTAAAATCTGCCAATACTTCCGGCATATCCGAGTATAGTTCGTTAGCTGTCTTACCCAGAATTTGACAGAGCTTCCCTTGAGTGTAAATTTCTGCAGCGCGGTTGTATTCGATCAGCATCCATTCTTCACCCTGTTGTTGCCAGGTATAAGTCGGTAGAGGAATACTTCGATATTGGGCTTTAAATCTTTCCTCACTTGCTTTTAGTGCCTCTTCAGCTTGTTTGCGATCGCTAATGTCGATCATGCAGCCGACGAGTTCGAGAGCTTCACCATGCTCGTCGTAAACCATCTTCATTTCATCCCTTATCCACCGATAAGTACCGTCCTGATGCTGAAAACGATATTCAACAATGAGATGTTTTCGCTCGAATATCTGGCTCATATCGGCAAAAGTACGGGGCTTATCTTCTAGATGAAGGTGATTCGCCCAAAAATCGGCAGTTTCGGTAAATTGTCTGCTTTCGTAGCCTAATATCGAAATAACATTGTCGCTGATAAAGGTAGTCCAATAAACATCTGTCGGTTGGCAAGAATAGATGATAGCAGGACTAGCCGTCAGAAGATGGCTCAAGCGATTCCGAGCAAGACGTAATTGGTTCTCTGCCTGTTTGCATTCCGTAATATCGGAGATAAGAGCATAATATCCCCTGACCCCTTCATTACTGCTAATATCTGGAACCAGAATGGCATTAACATAACGGATACCTCCCTGTCGATAAGGTAGTTCTGCTTCATAGGTCACTGGTTCGCCTGAAAGTACCCGCTCTATTTGGTCTTTAGCTAGCTCATAAGCTGCCTCTCCTATTACTTCCACTATTGGCTTGCCGTAAATCTCCTCTGATGGATAACCAAACCAGGTTTCGTAAGTTTTGTTAGCAAATCGATAGCGGAGATCGCGATCGATGTAGGAAATGCAAACTGGTAGAGAATCGGTAATGAGGCGCAATTGTTCCTCCCTTTGTCGAAGGGCTTCCTCAATGCGTTTGCGATCGGTAATATCTAGAGATGTACCGATCAGTTTAATCGTTCGTCCTTGCTCATTTAAAATAGGCTCTCCGCGAGAATCCAAATAACCAATCGAACCATCTGACCTCAATATGCGCAGGTCTAAGGTGTAAGGAATTCCTTCTGCGATCGCGCGTTCGACAGACTGCTGTAATATCTCTCGGTCGTCGGAATGAACCTTTTGGAGTAGTTCGGCATAGGTTGGTTCTGGGTCAGTGGGAGCCAACTCCCAATGATAAAATGTTTGTTCTGACCAAGCAATCTTTTGGTTTTCAAGGTCGAATTTCCAACTACCTATACTGGCAATCCGTTGAGCTATTACCAAACGGGTTTCACTTTCGCGCAGTGCCTTTTCAACTCGCTGACGTTCGATAAGTTCCCGTTGCAGCCGCTCGTTTGTCTTGCTTAATTCAAAAGTGCGTTCTGCCACTAATTTTTCTAAATTCTCTAGCAGTTGATGTTCGGCAATATACCAACCGATGGTTTTAGCCATCAACTCTACCATTTCTCGCTCACGGGCATCGAAATTTTTGCTTCTGACCTGAGTCGAGCAAAAGCAGAGAGTTCCATAAACTTTGCCATTAATAAATATAGGCGCACTGATGTAAGACTCTATCTTCAGCTGTTGATAGAGCGGGTGATTCTGCATGGAAGCTATTGCGCTTACTCGATCGTAGGTAATTGTTTTTTGGCTTTCGACTACAGCCTTACAGTAAGCTTCTTCTAAAGAAAATGCCAATCCAGGCTTTAAACAAGTCAGATCGGATAGAACGGAACAAATAATATAGGAGCGATCGCTAATTTGTCCGACCATTCCCGTTGTTAACGCCAAAATGTCTCGTCCTGTCTCCAGACAGTCAGCAAATAATTCTTCCAAAGAGTCGTATTTGGTCGTACCAATTCGATGTAGCTGTTGAAGGTTGGCACTAAACTTTTCCAGCGTTCTAGTAGTTTCCCGCAGTGAGGTTTCAGTTTGTTTTCTCTCGGCGATTTCAGCTTGCAAATCCTGATTGGTTTTAAATAGTTCCTGGGTACGATTCTCAATTCGCTGTTCTAAAGTTGTATTTATTGTTTGGAGTTCTTGAAATTTTCCCTGAAGTATTTCTGCCATGAGTTGAAAGTTAAGTGCTAAAGACTCTACTTCAGCGATCCGACTCCGAGGCCAACTAATGTGCTTGTTCTCGGACAGCTTATTTGGTAAGTCGCTAGTTACTATCCTGAGGCTAGAAAGCGGATTGACTAACTGACGGCTTAATAGATAGGAGAAAAATAAGGCTAGCAGTGCTATAGACAGTATTTTGACTAGAGCGAAAACATACATTTCTTGCAGAAATTTAATGTATGGTGCTGCTGGTGTTTCTATTACTAAAGTCAAGGGAAGATCCCAGTCAAGAGATTGTCGCTGTAGGAAAAAAGAATTTTGCCAGCGCACCATTAGGGGCATATTATTTTTGATTGGCAGTCGATGCTCTATGGTGGAATTAAAAAAAGAATTATTAATCGAGGTGGAATCAGTTTGAGGAGCAATTTCTTCTTTCGGCTCGTCAGTACTGACCACTACTCTACCCCTAGAGTCCACAAGACTAAAACTCAACTCTGATTGACTTCTATTTGCTAAAAGCAATTGGCGCAAGTAGTTTTGGTCGATATCTCCCACAACGCAGCCTTGAGAGTTTTCTCCTACCATAAAGACAGGGAATTTTATTTGTAAGACCTCAGTAGCAGGAACAAAAGTAAATTGCTCATTAAAATTGCAAGCTGCTAGCTCAATAGCATTCGCTCCATTTGAAGTATTAAAAGGTGGACTAGAGGCAATAATTTTACCCTCGGAGTTAGTAACATAAAGCTGTTGCCAAACCGGACGGTTTTTTTGCAAAATTTCCGTGCTTTGCTGTAATTGTGCCGACTGTTGTAGCCGAGTTGTTTGTGCTACCTGTGCCAACTTCTGCAAATCCGCCAAACGTTCGTGCTGTTCTCGGTGCATTTCAGTTTTTACTGCTGTGGAGATGGCAGTTAAATCTCTATCGACTCGATTTTCGATCTCATCAAAGGCTAAGTAACCCTCAAGACTTATTAACGGTAGCAAGGGGATGATTGCCAACACAAACAATAAGTTAAATAAAATTTGCCTAAAAGATACAGAAGATAATTGTCTCGAACGTCTCGTCCAGTAATGGATAGGCAGAAAAAAAACGATTAGGTTAGCAATGAGAACATTAAAAATGCCATTAATAGGTTGTTTGAGCAGAATCAACCCTACTTGCAAGAGAGGTAATTGTATTACCCCAGCATAAAATAAACCGATCAGCGGCATGCCGAGACACAGCCAGTAAATGCCTTCGAGCAGTAAAAGGCTGCGCCGCCGAGAATGCCACAACGAAGCAACGAAAAACACTTCCAGAGTAAAAATAATAACGGCATAGGGATGTCCCCACAGCCGGATTGTCACCAAGCTGGTAATTAATGCAGCTAGCGTACCCCAATAAGTGCCATACAGAATAACGATCGTCCAAACAGCAATGCCGCCAAATAACAACTGCACTCCCAAAGGAAGATTTAGAAAGAAATAATTACCGATCGCTCCTACTAATAGCAGCAAAACTAGTATGGTAATATCTGTTGGAGCTAAACGTGGCGGCAATATCTTCGACCACTGATTTCGGGATGTCATGGCTATATAAATTGAGGCATAAGATTTAAAAGCTGAGAGACAAAGATTTTCAGATTATGACCGTTGGGTTAGTTTTATGGCAATGTTACTCGATTCTTCCTTTTCTCTTTTCCTTTTATCCTTTTTCCACAAATTTCCTTTAGCTTATGAAACTTCTTGCCCAAAAATTTTGCTATGTGTTTGCCGGACTGTAAGTAGTTGGACAAAATTAAATTCATTGGTAGAGAAAGGGAACAGCGGGACTTACAAGCACACGGGGCGTTGTTATCGGGCGGACGCAGGAGAATCCCTACCCGCCCGCAGAGAGTCCTGAATTCGATACGGACCCTGCGGGGTGACAGCCCCTTGGGAACGGGGAACGGAAATACAATTTGTGTAATTAAATCTGTCTAGATACTTATCATAGGTATTACAGAAAGAAAAACATCAAATCAATACGATCTGTGTTTTTGCTTTTATTCAAATTTACTCCGTCAAAATGGTTAAGCGATCGCCATAACTTTCTTTTTTAAATAATTTTTTCATTCATCTTTTTCTAATATTTCAAATTTATCAGTCCAATCTAATGGGATAGTAGATACTCCGACACTAGCCAACACGGCGAGATATGCTGAGAACATTCGCTCGCCGTTGCACGGCGGAAGGGGACGCGGGGGAATTCAATTCCGCGTCCTTGCCTTCCGCAGTTATAGCGGTTTGCAGCAAGATAGAATACAGGAATTGGATTAGATTCGCGCTCGCACAAAGATGAAACCTTATTCCCTGGATTTACGGCAGAAAGTTGTCCAAGCTTATAAGCAAGGAAACGATTCT
>JADEWQ010000076.1 GCA_015207585.1 Pleurocapsales cyanobacterium LEGE 06147
AAAACCCAGAGGAGCTAAGTTAAGTTATGAAGATAAAAAGAGTAATCAAGAATTAGCTAGAATCAGAGTTTTAGGTGAGCACGTACATCGAAAGTTGAAGATATTTAAAATCTTGTCCCTTACTTATTAGCAATAAAAATATACGAACAACAAATAACTAAATAAATAAACCGAGCGCAGAATTTTGGGAGGGAACCGAGATGGAAACCTTTGATTTTATTATTCTGGGAGCTGGACTAGGTGGTCTTTCAGCCGCAGCTTGTCTGACGCGGCAGGGATATCGAGTTGCGGTTTTGGAAAAGCACTATCTGCCTGGTGGATGCTGTCACACCTTTGACTATGGCGAGTACCGCTTTTGTGCAGACGTGCACTACATATCCCAGTGTGGTCCCGGTCAAGCGATCGTCAGATTTCTCGACTACATCGAGCGCAATATTCCCTTTAATAGCCTCGACCCAGACTGCATCGATCGAGTGATAACCCCAGAAGCAGACTTCAAAATTCCGTTAGGTTGGGAAAACCTACGCGCTCGTTTGCTTACAACCTTTCCAGAAGAAGCATATGCTATTAACCGTTACTGTGATGAGATCGCGCATCTCCATCAACAAATCCAAGATCTGGTGCGGGAAGTTCACTGGTTCGATCGCAAGTGGACGGATTGGTTGAAGCTTCCGAAATACTGGGATCTTTTTATCAAACGCACCTGGACATTGCAGGATTTATACGATCGTGTCGGACTGTCGCCCAAGCTACAAGCCATATTAGCAGGGCAAAGCGGCGATTATGCCTTGCCCCCCAAGGAAATTGCGTTATTGACTCATACTTCACTAGTCTGGGATTATTCAGAAGGGGCTTATTATCCCAAACATCACTTTAAGCACTTCGTTGACACTATTGTGGAAGCAATTACTACTGGCGGCAGTGTAGTCAAGCTTTCAACACCAGTAGAACACATTCAGGTTGAAAATCATCGCGTCCAAAGCGTGACGGCTGGTAGTGAAATTTATTATGCCCGCAACGCCTATATTAGTGACCTAGATCCCAAATTAACGGTTCAATTGATGCACGATACCAGTGCGTTAAGCTCGCAAGAATATAAACGTCTAACCGGCTATGAATATTCAGCTAGCGCGTTCAATATTTACTTGGGGTTAGATAACCGCTTCGATCCTCAACGTTACGGCATTGGGAACTGGAATATCTGGTATTATCCCACTGGCAACTTGAACGAAGCTTATCAGCGTCAGTTGGAGGGCGATCTGAGTCATCCCTGGATCTTTCTCTCTTGTCCGACAATGAAATCGAACGAACCAGGAATGGGACCGGAGGGGCATCACGTTCTGGAGATTGCTACCGTCTGTCCCTACGAACCCTTTGAATCTCTGCACAAAACCGATCCGAAAGCATATAAAGCTAAGAAACGGGAAGTTTACAAGCAAGTCATGGTCAGCGTACAAGACTTGATTCCAGATGTGAATACCTACGCCCGTATGAAAATCTACGGCACGCCCACCACTAGTGAATTCTATCTAGGACAACCGGAAGGCAACATTTACGGTGCTAAACTGATCCCCAAACAGGTTGGTTTAAATCGTTTGGGATATGAAACTGAATTACCGAATCTCTTTTTAGTGGGTGCGAGTGCGGGCTATCCTAGTGTACCGGGCGTTATTGGTAATGGAATGGATGTGGTCGAGTTAATCACGGGTCAATCCGTTTGGAAAAAAAGGGAAGAAATTTTTGTTGTAGGGACGTAGCATGCTACGTCCCTACATTTAATTCACGCCGCTGCCTAAAACGAACAGACTTATTAAAGTACCACTATTCCAAAGACTATGAAGTAATATGGGCGCGAGAAGATTGCGCGATCGCGTATAAATTATGCCCAAGATTATGCCCAATATAGCTAATGGCAATACTTCTGATAAACTCAGGTGTGCGATCGCAAAAATAAAAGCACTAAGAACAATTGCTGTCGATACTGACATATAACGAGTCAGAGAAGGTAATAAAAATCCCCGAAACATTATCTCTTCAAATATGGGAGCCGCTAAAGAGGCTGTGACGAAAAATATTGCTAAAGCCACCCGATCTTGTGCCTGTAAAGCGAGAAATAAAATAGGATTACTTCCTCCTTGTCCGTGCCATATTTGTTGATTGATTAGGGATACTAACAAAACCAAAGGTATAGCGATTAGATAGCCCCCAAAGCCCCAAACAAACCAGTTACTAACTAACTTAAACTGAAACCAACCTGGCGGCAATGGGAAAAAAGCTTTGAGGGAAAAATAGAGAACTAAAATACCTCCCAAAGCCATTAACACATAAGTCACTAATACATAAACAGCTTTAAATCTCACACTAGAATCCGCAAGACTTAAACCAGATAAACCAAGAATTATAGGAACAACAAATTGACTGATAAAGAAAAAACCAACAATCAAGACTTGCCAAATTATTTCCCAGTTCCAAGGTGTTTCCCAAGTAAGATTACTGTTGGTAGCTAAAATTGATTTTTCTTTTTTGAGCAATAATTGAACGATCAAAAATATAAGTAAAATTACTCCAATAATTCCACCTAAGACAGGAATACCACCGATTAAGGCTAATTTAAAGAAAGCTTGTATTGCCCTTTCCTGTTGTTGTGTTTCTAAAGTAGATAAAGCAGCTCGATCTCCTCTAATTTGATACAATCTTTGCAAAGCACGATAGGAAAACCAACTATTTAAATTGGCTTTCAAAATCGATTCAGCATTCGGTAAAATTTGAGGTGATTCTTTCCATAAATTAGCAAGAATGGTTGCAGTTTGAGTATATTTATTGTCAGAATTATCTAAACGATTAATCGATTGGTTCCAGATAGATAAAGCTTGCTCAGTTTTTCCTTGAGATGCAATTAAGATTCCTAGCTTTAAATCTACTTCATGAATGAAATTATCTATTTCTTTGATTTCTTGTTGAAGCTTTTGCTGCTGCAGAGAGACAGTATCTGTATTTTTATCTGTCGCTTGTGCATCAGGAATTATTTTAAAACCAGAGCGATCGCCAATAGCTGTTTTTTGTTTTAATTGGTTTTGAAAATTAGAACGGCTGATTTGCGCTTCTTTAAGTATTTTTTGATACTGCTTTTCTGCATTAGAATAAGGATCTTCACCGATAAAAGACTTTATCGCTGCACTTAGATCGGCAGAGGTATTAAGTTTATCTGGTTGAAATTCGGCAACTTGAAGCACTAAATTGGTTTGGTAAAGTTCTAAACGATTCTGAATTTGAGGCTGAGCCAGACTTTCGCTTAGAGAAAATAAGACTCTGGCGATCGCCAAAACTGTCAATAAAGCCAAAATCAACCGTTTTATGGTCACTGCGCTACGCTCCAATCACAAAAGTATTCTCTTCAAAAGAGCAATGGTATCTATACTGGATTATCCCATCGCTAGATTAGTATAAAGACTTTTTCTTCTGACTTGCCTTACAATAACTGAGGATAATTACTCTGTTTCAATAAGGAGGATTGGAAGATTGGCTACTCGCGTTATTATCGTGCGTCACGGACAAAGCAGCTACAACGCGCAAAAATTGATTCAAGGTCGTTGCGATGAGTCAATCTTAACAGAAAAAGGAATTGCCGACGCGCAAATAGTGGGAAAAACCCTAAGTAATCTTAAAATCGATGCTTTTTATTGCAGTCCCTTACAACGGGCAAGCAAAACCGCAGAAATAATTCATTCTTACTTAAATAATCCTCCCACTCTACAGCCAACCGCTCAATTGATGGAAATCGATCTACCTCTATGGGAAAAATTAGCCAAACGAGAGGTAGCAGAGAAATTTGCCAGAGACTATCGCAACTGGAAAGATTATCCTCACGAGTTTAAGATGGTTCTTGAGACAGGAGTAGATCATTATCCAGTTTTATCCCTTTACGTTCAAGCCCAACAATTTTGGCAAGAAGTTTTACCCAAGCATCAAGGACATACTATTTTAATCGTGGCACACAATGGCATTAATCGCTGTCTAATTATGAGTGCCATTGGTATTACCCCAGAGCGCTATCATTCCATCCAGCAATCCAACTGTTGCATTAATGTCTTAAACTTTACTGGCGGTTGGGGCGATCCAGTGCAATTAGAGTCGCTCAATCAAACTTCTCATTTAGGAATTGCCCTGCCGTCAACCCGCAATCCCCACCAGGGACCTCGTTTATTGCTCGTACGCCATGGAGAAACTCAATGGAATCGAGAATCGCGATTTCAGGGTATTAGAGATATTCCTCTCAACGATAATGGTAGGGCACAGGGACGAAAAACAGCCGAATTTCTCAAAGATGTAAATATCGATTTTGCAGTGACTAGCCCCATGTTACGTCCCAAAGAAACCGCCGAAATTATCTTACAGGATCGCGATCCCGCAAAGCGGGTGCTGCCGCACCGCGTTCGGTTAGAATTTGAGCCGCGACTACAAGAAATTTGTCATGGATTGTGGGAAGGAAAACTAGAATCAGAAATCGAAGCCCAATTTCCCGGTTTGTTACATCAGTGGAAAGAAGCCCCAGAAACGGTACAAATGCCTGAAGGAGAAAATTTACAACAAGTTTGGGATAGGGCGATCGCTGCATGGCACGATCTTGTTAAATCCCATGCCAATTCGGATTCTCCCAAAACAGGTATCGTAGTAGCTCACGATGCCATTAATAAAGTGATTCTCTGCTATCTTCTCGGTTTAAAACCCGAGAATTTTTGGAGTATCAAACAAGGAAATGGGGCTGTCAGCATTATTGACTATCCTCAAGGGGCAGAAGGTAAACCCGTACTCCAGGCGATTAATATTACCACCCATTTGAGTGGGGGAATTCTCGATAAGACTGCTGCAGGTGCATTGTAAACATGAACAATTTATGTCTATTTGGCATATGGCAACGATTACGCAATCAAAGGGTCATATCATCCCTAAAGCCTTACTCTAGGTAGGGTAAGAAAAGAGTCTCGATCTTTATACTAAATAAGGATAATAGACCGAACGTTTCCTTATAAGAACTAGTTAGGCGACCAATCAACCGAGGAACGAGATGAAACCTGTATTGAGTGGTTGGAGTACATGGGAGGAATTCAGGGCTGCGCAGAAAGAAATCGTTCTCCCCGCCGGTCAAGTTGCCCATATCCCTGTCACTATTCGGTATGTTGACGTGGGTGAGACTCGGCGAGGTACGATCCTGCTAATGCACGGAATACCGACATGGGGATATCTCTACCATGCGGTTATCCCACCATTGGTGGATTCCGGCTATCGAATTCTCGCACCAGACTTTCTGGGTCATGGATGGTCGGACCGCCGAGACCGTTTCGATCGTTCTTTTCAAGATCAGGCGCGCATGATTACCGCCCTGCTGTCGGCGCTTGAACTAGGGCGCGTGGATCTTGTTGGTCACGACACCGGTGGTGCGGTAGCCCTCATTCTAGCTATCGAGCACCGAGATTATGTGAATCGTCTTGTTATTTCAAATTCGGTCTGCTATGATCGGTTCGACGATGATATGCTCGACTTTGGTCATCCCTTAAGATGGAAGCCTCGTCCGATAGCAGATTTGATCGAGGCACTCGAAGAAAGTCTCGCGGCAGGTCTTTCGGATCGAAGCCGACTCACGCCTGAGTTTCGGCAAGGCATCATTGCTCCTTGGGCTAGCGAAGAAGGAAAGCTGAGTCTGCTTCGAAATGCTTCCGCGCTCAATGCCAACCAGACCATGGCACTCGTCGACCGTCACGGAGACATCTCTGCCCAGACAATGGTCCTTTGGGGGATGGATGACCCTTGGCAGAAGTCAGAAGATGGAAAGCAACTGGCTCGAGAGATTCCTGGTGCTATCTTCAAAGCAATTGATGGAGCTTCCCATTGGGTTCAGCAAGATGCACCAAAAAAGTTCTCGGCGGCGCTATTAGAATTCTTCGCCACCCCGCCTCCTCATAAAATCAAATAAGGTTTTACGGTCTATATGACCCTTTATTTTCGTTTGCATTGCCATACCCCTATCTGTTTATCAGAATCTTGATTCCTGCTCGATCTTAGACCAATCTTCTGCATCAATCCGTCTAAAGGTTCCATCTAAAAAAACTACATCTCTTCTAGTTTCATCTATAGCTAGAGTTAAAGGTATTTCCTTGCCAGAAGTTAACTCCTGAAAATCATTAGCAAAACTAAGTCTAGCGTAGGTTGATATGGAT
This sequence comes from Pleurocapsales cyanobacterium LEGE 06147, assembly GCA_015207585.1. GTDB lineage: Bacteria > Cyanobacteriota > Cyanobacteriia > Cyanobacteriales > Xenococcaceae > LEGE-06147. The sequence goes on from JADEWQ010000076.1 coordinate 6,216, forward strand.
ATAAAAGCTGTCAGTGCTAAAATAACGGCGGTTTTTTGCATAGCGCGATCGCTTCTTGGAACTCGGTCAAATTCAAAATAACTCAGTGAATATAGTTCGCCAAGTATGCTCTCTTATGGAAGAGGAAAAAATAGCTTTAGATAAGTAGATAAAATTAATTCGCCCCAAAAGACGGTTAATGCTGCTCCCAAAGCTAAAAAAGGACCAAAAGGCATTGGTTGTTTTTTACCGAGTAAACCTAAAGTCATTGCCCCTCCTCCTACCAACGAACCCGCCGCACAAGCCAACAAACCTGACAACAGAACGTATTTCCAACCCAGCCAAGCACCGATGGTTGCCATTAATTTTTCGTCTGCATCTCCCATCGCTTCTTGCTGAAAAACGAGCGAGCCGATAATTCTAATTGAACCCAATAACCAAATTCCCAGCACGGCTCCACCGATACCAAACATTAGCCCACTTGCCATTCCTGCGCCTCCAAATGCTTGCCAACCGACAATGCCTTGAAATATTAAACCGATAACCAACCCCGATTTAGTCAGAGGGTTAGGCAGAGTCATGGTATCTAGATCGATTAAAGACAAAGTCAACAGCCAGCTTAAAAAAATCCAATAGCCAACCGTGTCTATGGCAAAGCCGAACTGCCAGAAAACGAATAAAAAGATGATTCCTCCTGCCGCTTCTACTAAGGGATAGCGACTAGAGATAGGAGTTTTACACCAACGGCAACGACCCCTCAACCATAACCAGCCTAAAACCGGTATGTTCTCCGTTTTCCCCAATTTGTGGAGGCAGTGAGGACATCGAGAAGGAGGATAAATTAAAGATATGCTTGCAGGTAAACGATAGACGACTACGTTTAAAAAACTGCCAATGGATGCACCCAAGGCAAAGACAGTTATATTAGCGATCGCTGCAGTCAGCGTTTCCATCTAAGTTATGAGTTTCTCGCTCTAAAGGGTTAATTTAACAATTCCCTACTTACCACTCAAAACTCACAACTTTAATAAACTTCAGACTCTAGTTGATTGAGTTGAATAAAACATTCTCCTGGAAGAAGGATTGGATTATCACGAAAAATTAACTGACCTCGGTGAGTATCTCTGTTTATGGCTACTCCTGAAGGTCGTTTAGTCATTTTAGAGTGCAAATTACGATAAGTAAGATATATTTTTCTCGCTGCTTTTAATAGCTTTGGGTCCAATAACATAGAAAAACCCTCTATTATAATCTTATACAGAGGAACGGTCTTAGTTAGCTTATTCTTTTATTCCTAAGCGATCCCCCAAATATTCTGCTCTAATCTAACTCAATTTTGGGGCTAAAAAAAGTTATGAAATGTAAACTTATATAACTTAATTGAGAAACAGAGAATAGGTGTTAGATGAATTATTTTTGACCTAAAATCTAAAACCTAATACCTGCTCACTGCTCAAAACCTCGATTAAAGCCTCTCCCATACGGCGACAGCCTACAGGAGTCATACCGGTCGACATAATATCACCAGTACGATATCCCCGCTCTAAAACTTGGATAACTCCTTGCTCAATGTTCGTAGCTGCTTCGGGTTCGTTTAAGCCGTAATGTAACATCATAGCCGCACTGAGTACTTGAGCGAGGGGATTGGCTTTATCTTGACCGGCAATATCGGGAGCAGAACCGTGAACTGGTTCGAACACTCCAGGACCATCCGCCCCTAAACTGGCAGAAGGTAACATACCAATGCTACCAGTGAGCATGGCTGCCTCATCGGAAAGAATATCACCAAATAAATTGCCCGTAACAATAGTATCAAACTGTTTTGGGTCGCGAACCAATTGCATGGCGGCATTATCTACATAGAGATGGGTTAGTTCTACGTCGGGATAATTTGGTGCCATAGCTGTAACGCGATCGCGCCATAGCTGAGATACGTCTAGCACGTTGGCTTTATCGACAGAACATAATTTGCCTCGGCGTTTTTGGGCAATTTCAAAGCCTACCTTGACAATGCGGTCAATTTCTGATTCTTTATATGCCATAGTATTGACACCGCGTTTTTCCCCTTTTTCTGTCTCGAAAATCCCTTTTGGTTGACCAAAGTAGATACCGCCAGTCAACTCTCGCACTACCATGATATCTACTCCTTCAACCACTTCTCGCTTAAGAGTAGAAGCATCGATTAGTTGTGGTAGAATCGTTGCCGGTCGTAAATTAGCAAACAAGCCCAATCCCGCTCTTAGTCTTAATAAGCCTGTTTCCGGACGTTGATGACGCGGCAAATTATCCCACTGATAACCCCCAATCGCCGCTAATAACACAGCATCGCTACGACGACATTTTTCTAAACTTTCGGCAGGTAAAGGTTCTCCTATTTGATCGATCGCGGCTCCACCAATGCAAGCTTCTTCAAAAGTAAAGTCAAGATCGTACTGTTTACTCACCACCTTAAGTACGTCTACCGTCACTGCCATAATTTCGGGACCTATACCATCGCCAGGAAGTAATGTAATCTGGTATTGCTTGGTCATAGTGAGTATTTGCTACTGGGATTAATCGTATCTGTCGCTACCTAATTTACCATTTCGCGCGAACTATTGTAGAAGCGAAAAAAGTTCGAGTTAAGTATGAGGGAAAACGCTATGATTAAACAAAACTACTGGTAATAGTTTAGATTAAGAAGACTGATTGTATGAATAAGGTTAAACGCCGTCAAACAATATTATCAAACAAATACAGCAGGCAATAATTTTATTTACATGTGTTTTCTAGAGCCAACAATTCTACCTAAATACTGTTAATTATTGTTTCAAATTCTTGCTTAATTTTCCACGATATTTAAGCTCTCGCTCTATCTACTATTTTCATGAAAATTGTTCACCAGAGAAAGACTCAAGCTACCTACACAATAATTATTTTAAACCTTGTTTTATTTGGATTAGAAATTCATTGGGGAGGAAGCGATAATCTTTATACCTTAGATTATCTTGGAGCATTAGTTCCGGAAAAGGTTTGGTCAGCAGGAGAATGGTGGCGATTATTAAGTGCTAATTTTCTTCATTTCGGTATCTTGCATCTAATCACAAATATGCTTGCCCTTTTCTTATTAGGACGGGTAGTTGAATTGAATTTAGGCACTGGACGCTATTTACTGGTTTATTTTAGTAGTGGAATCGGCTCGATGTTATTTTTTTCCCTTTTATCTCTTAAAAGAGGAGAAACTAATTTGGTTTTAGTTGGAGCTTCTGCTGCTATCATGGGATTAATTGGGGTTATCCTTGCTATTTCTCTACAACTTTGGCTCAAAAAAAAGACAGCTCTTAATGCTAAACGTCTTAGACTAATTATCTTAATTATAATTATTCAATTTATTTTTGATAATTTAGTTCCCCAAGTTAGTTTTTACAGCCACTTGTTTGGTTTAATTATTGGTTTCTTAGTAGGCAGTTGTTTATTATTTATTAACTTTAATTATGAATAACAATCTATTAGTTGATACAGTTGATAGCAATTTTTCTTTGAATGAGGTATACATCTAAGTTTAAGATAAAATTGATAGTTGATAATTATCAATTATCAATTATCAATTATTGACTGTTCCCTTTGAATACTAACGACTAAACCTTTAATTAAGGACTTCAGCAGTATCGGGAGAATTAGCTAATTCTGCCAATCTTTCTTGCTGGTCTTGAGTAATACATGATTGAATCATTTCTTCTATATCTCCTTCCAGAGCCCCAGCAAGAGTAAAGTTTTTCCCCAATCTGTGATCGGTAATGCGATTGTCTTTATAGTTGTAGGTACGAATTTTTTCCGATCGCGCTCCAGTCCCGACTTGCGATCGCCGCATGGAAGTAACTGCTTCTTGTTGTTCTCGCAGTTTCATTTCATACAGTTTTGCTCGTAAAATTTGCATGGCTCGTTCGCGGTTTTGCAGTTGGGAACGTTCTTCGGTACAAAAAATTCTAATTCCTGTAGGTTTGTGAAATAAATCGACTGCCGTTTCTACTTTATTGACGTTTTGTCCGCCGGCACCGCCAGAACGAGCAGTTTTAATTTCAACCTCGCTGGGATCGATGTCTATTTCTACATCATCTACTTCTGGCATGATCGCTACCGTAGCTGTGGAAGTATGTACCCTACCGCCTGCCTCAGTTACGGGAACTCTCTGAACACGATGAACTCCTGCCTCGAATTTGAGCTTACTGTAAACGGAATCTCCTTGAATTTCTAAAATCGCTTCCTTAAAGCCACCCATATCCGCAGGGGATTCGCTGACTAGCTTAACATTCCAGTGTTGGGATTCGGCGTAGCGAGAGTACATGCGCACTAGATCGCCAGCCCAGATACTGGCTTCATTGCCACCAGTCCCTGCCCTAATTTCCAGCATAATATTCTTGTCATCGTTGGGATCGCGAGGAAGCAAGAGAATTTTTAACTGGTTCTCTATTTGTTGAAGTTTCTCTTCTAACTCGTCTACCTCCAAAGCTGCCATTTCCTTCAACTCGGGATCGTTGTTAGATTCCTTGAGAATTTCCTTGGCTCCTACTAATTCTTCCCGCGTGTTTTGCCATTGTTCGTAGGTAGTTACCGTTTCCTCCAAAGAAGAACGTGCTTTTGCTATTTTTTGTAGTTCTTCGGGATTGGTAGCAATATCGGGATCGCCCAGACGGCGAGTTAATTCTCGATAGGTTTGTTCTACAGATTTTAGTTTTTCTAACAGATATGCCTCTGCCATTGCTCACAACTCCTTAAAAATACTTTTTATCTACAGTTAAATTTAAATACGATAAACCCAGCAGCCAAAAAAAGATAACTGCTGGGTTAATAAGATTAATTACCGAGCTATTTTTCTTTTTTAGAATCAGATTTGCCAGCACTAGAATCGAGCATCCCATATTTACGCAAGAAGCGATCGACTCTTCCTTCAGTATCGATAATTTTCTGCGTTCCCGTGAAAAAGGGATGGTTACCAGACCAAACATCGACATGTATTTCTGGCTGAGTCGAACCGACCGTCATCACGACTTCCCCGTTACAGATGACCTTGGCTTCCGGATACCAAGTAGGATGAATATCGGGTTTTGGCATAATTTTTCTCCTTTTTTTTTCTACAGTTTCCAGCACTCTATGGGAAGCAACAAAAATAATTTTAACGTTTGGAGTATTGAGGAGCCTTACGCGCTTTATGCAAGCCGTATTTTTTCCTTTCTTTAGATCTGGGATCGCGGGTGAGATAACCTTCTGTTTTTAGAGGTTGACGATTGGTAGGGTCTTGTTGGCATAAAGCTCTTGCTACTCCTAGTTTAACAGCATCTGCTTGTCCGGTGAGACCGCCACCATGAGCATTAACGAGAACGTCATACTCATTTTCAAAACCTAGGGTTTCTAGGGGAGCTTTAATCGATGCGAGATAGCCAGGAATGCGATTAAAATAGTCTTCTCCTGGTTTACCATTGACAACAATTTTGCCTTCACCGGGTACTAAACGGACTCTGGCAATCGAGGATTTGCGACGACCTGTACCCCAGTAGAGTACTCGATCTTGAGATTCTGTTGCTTGCATTAGTTACCTCCGACAGAATTAGTATTAATGGTTAATGTTTCTGGTTTTTGTGCTTGATGGGGATGTTCTGGACCAGCGTAAACTTTCAATTTAGTATATAGTTGTCGTCCCAGACTATTTTTGGGCAACATTCCTTTAACTGCTTTTTCAATAATTCTTTCGGGAAGACGAGCTTGGAGTTGTTTGAAGGTTTCTGTTTTCATGCCTCCCGGTCTGCCGGAATGACGATGATAGAGTTTTTGCTCGCTTTTTTTCCCAGTGACGATAACTTTGTCAGCATTAACGACAATAACGAAGTCGCCAGTGTCCATATGGGGTGTAAAGGTAGCTTTGTTTTTGCCCCGCAGGATTGTGGCAATCTGACAAGCAAGACGACCCAAACGTTGACCTGCAGCATCGACTACATACCACTTTTGTTCTAGAGTTTCTTTGGTTGGTAAAGGAGTTTTAGTCATTTTTTTAATGAAATTAATTGAATTAGTTAGAGTGGATCGACTAAACTATTGAGCTAAGACAAAAATAGGTTGTGTATCAAACCATATTTTTGCCGGAAAAGGAAAATCTGGATAACCTACTCGTAATAAGCATAGTCCTTTCGCAGGGGCAGAGTACTTAACTTCTTCCCGCCTTTGGTCGACCCAGAGTTTCGTAAACCCTTCTGGCGATCGCTTTCCTGTTCCCACTTCTACTAACATTCCTACTAGCAGCCTGACCATACCGTAGAGAAAGCCGTTAGCTTGAATCTCTAAGTGAAGGAATGATCCGTTGCGATAACATTGAGCTGCTTGAACGTCAACCCAAGAATGTTTTCTTCCCGAACCTGCTCGGTGAAAGGCAGCTAAATGGTGTTTCCCTACCAAAGGGTTTAATGCTGCCTGGATGAGAGATTCTTGGAGTGGAGTATGGTAGTAATGCCAGGTTATGGATTTAACGAATATATTGGGTTGTTTATCCGTGTAGATGGTGTAGCGATAACGCCGCCAAAGAGCTGAAAACCGAGCGTGCCATGTTGGCGATACTTGGGCTGAAGCCACGATCGATATATCCTCTGGCAGCTTGGTGTTGAGAATTTTCGACCATTTGTGAGCCGGTATCGGTCCCATGTATTCAAAATGAGCTACTTGCGCCGCTGCGTGTACTCCTGCATCTGTCCGTCCCGCACCGTGAAGCGTAACGGGATGCCCTACTACAGAGGCGATCGCGTTTTCTATTTCTTCTTGTACTGTCCGTCGATTTGGTTGTCTTTGCCAGCCATGAAAATTAGTTCCTAGGTATTGAATTACTAGGGCTATTCGCTGTGAAGATTTTGGCTTTTCTCGTTTGGTTTTTAGCTCCGTCACCATCCATCTACAATTGGTTAGACTAACTCAATAATTGCCATTTCGGCATTATCTCCACGACGGGGTTTCGTTCTAACTATTCTTGTATAACCTCCTTGGCGCGTGCCATAACGGTTGTTAACTTCTTTAAACAGTTCGTGAACTAACTCTTTATCGTAGAGATAACCTATAGCTTTACGCCTGGCTGCTAGAGAACCATCTTTAGCCAGACTAATCATTTTCTCTACTTCTGCCCGCACCGCTTTAGCACGAGTCTTGGTCGTCGTGATTCGACCGTGACGGATAATTTCTGTTGCTAAAGAGCGCAATAAAGCCCGGCGCTGGTCGGCGGGCAAGCCTAACTCCGGTACTCTACATCGATGACGCATGTTTTTTCTCCTTCTGCTCCTTTTGTATCTTTACAATTAAGTTTTGCCTGACTTTTCTTGAGGTAAAGTAATACCCAAACGCTTACGTAGAGCATCGATTACTTCGTCAGCCGATTTCTGCCCAAAGTTTTTTATTTCTAACAAATCTTCTTGGGTATAATCGAGCAAGTCAGCTACAGAATTAATTTGTGCCCGTTTTAAACAGTTATATGCTCGTACTGACAATTGCAACTCTTCAATAGGAATTTGACTGGTTGGATCTTCGTCTTCTTGATAATCTTCTTGAATCTCTTCTAAAGTTAGATCTTTGAGTGGATTAAACAAATCAACTATGATTCCTGCTGCCTGGGATAGTGCTTCTTCTGGCTTAAGACTGCCATTAGTCCAAATTTCCATACTGAGCCTTTCGCGAATATTTGAACCGTCTACTATCCGAGCATCTTCAACGCTGTAGTTTACTTTAGTAACGGGCATAAACACGGCATCTACTTGAAGAAAATCGAGGGAACTGCCCTCTTCTCTACCCCGTTCTACTGCTCGATATCCTTTTCCTTTTTCGACCCTAAATTCCATCTCCAGGGTTGCTCCCTCTGCTAGAGTGGCAACATACTGATTCGGATCGACTATTTCTATTTCTGAGGGTAAATCAAATTGCCCTGCAGTCACCGTTCCAGGACCGGTAGTGACTAGACGACCGATCTGGGGCTGATTGGTATAGCTTTTAAGGACGATTTCCTTCATATTAAGGATAATTTCTAAAACGTCCTCTCTTACTCCTTCAATCGTGGCAAACTCGTGAGTAGCAAAGCCAAATTTATGCTCTTTGCTACCGCTTTTAGCCATTCCCCCACCGATGCGAATTGCCGTAACTGCTGTCCCTTCTAGGTTAGACAGTAAAACCCGTCTTAGAGCATTGCCAAGTGTTGTTCCTTGACCTCTTTCTAGAGGTTCGAGGACAAATTTGCTATACTGATGTTGATTTTTGAGAGTTTTTGACTCTATACACTCAATTTGAAATTGCGCCACAAACTGACCTCCCTTATTCTCAAGCGCGATGGACAAAACAGCGAGTTCTCGACAACTGATAAACGGTTACCGATGACCTCCAGATGAGATGCGATCGCGCGCTCCTTAATTGATAGGCATTTAGTTGTCATACCCTGCGCCGCTTGGGCGGACGACAACCATTGTGAGGAATCGGAGTAACGTCACGAATCAAGGTGATTTCCAGACCTGCACCTTGTAGTGCCCGAATTGCTGTCTCGCGACCAGCTCCCGGACCGCTAACCATAACCTCTATTTGACGCATCCCTTGCTCTGTTGCCCGACGAGCGGCACCATCAGCAGCAGTTTGAGCAGCAAAAGGAGTTCCCTTTTTGGCTCCTTTAAAGCCACTAGAACCTGCTGAAGCCCAAGAGACTACATCTCCTCTGGGATCGGAAATAGTAACTATGGTGTTATTGAAGGTTGATTGAATGTGCGCAATTCCATTAGGAATATTTTTTTTCTGCTTTTTTGCGCCGCTTTTTTTCTTAGGTTGCGCCATTTTACTTTGCTTCTACTCTCACTAAAAAAATTTGAACTATGGGGTCGATTACTTCTTACCAGGGGCTTTTTTCTTGCCAGCTACAGTAACTTTTCTACCACGACGAGTACGAGCATTAGTGCGGGTTCTTTGTCCCCGTACTGGTAAACCCATGCGGTGACGACGACCTCGATAGGTACCAATATCCACTAAACGCTTGATGTTCATCGCTTCCCAACGTCTCAAGTCCCCCTCGACCTGATAGTTGGTTTCAATATGCGAGCGAAGGGTGGCGACATCTTCATCAGATAAATCTCTCACCCTGGTATCGGGATTAACCCCTGTATTTGCTAGTATCTCTTGTGAGCGCGTCAAACCAATCCCGTAAATATAAGTTAGCGCTATTTCTATACGCTTATCCCGGGGTAAGTCTACGCCAGCAATCCTTGCCACGCTTCTTTCTCCCTATTTTTTTGTTTACTACATCTACTACTAGATATCGCGCTTGTTTTAAACTGAAGGCAGCTAACCTTGACGTTGCTTGTGTTTTGGGTTGCTACAAATCACCATAACGCGACCGCGACGACGAATGACGCGGCATTTTTCACACATTTTTTTTACTGATGGTCTAACTTTCATGCCTTTTTTGGCAACACTGCAAGCTTATAATTTTAATTGATATTATGCTACCATGTCAAATATTACAGTATAGTAGCCAGCTTACGAAATACTTTTTGTCTGCTTACTTATTTCTTAAACGATAAGTAATCCTACCTTTGCTTAAGTCGTATGGAGTCAATTCTACTTTGACTCGATCTCCTGGCAAAATTTTGATATAGTTTCGCCTAATTTTGCCGGAAATGTGAGCTAACACATTAAATCCATTATCTAAATCGACCCGAAACATCGCATTGGGAAGGGATTCGGTTACCGTACCTTCCATCTCAATTAAATCCTGTTTAGCCAACTGAGCTATCCTCCCATTTTTTTTTACACACAGATATCATGCTTGCTATCATTTCATGACAGAAGCATTAATTGGCACAAACCACTATTTTAGCCTTTTTAATATATCTTAGCAAAAGGCTAATTCACTTTGATATTTAGACGAGATTGTGCTATTTCAATTCTCGATCGCCGCTTTTAAAGATGCGGTTACTTCCTCGAGGGAAAGATTGCCGTTAATTGGCTCGAGCATATTGCGCTTGCGGTAAAAGTCAATTACCGGTGCTGTTCGTTCGCGATAAATTTCTAAACGGCGACTTATGGTTTCTTCGTTGTCGTCTTTACGTCCCCGTCCCAACATTCGTTCGATCAAAACTCGATCTGGTACTTCTAAATTAATTACACGATCGGCAGCTCGATCTAATTGATTCAGTAAATCTTCTAGAAAAGAGGCTTGACTGACATTACGAGGAAAACCATCTAAAATCCAACCTTTCTGACTATCTGGTCGATTCAGACGTTCTTTGATTAAATCCAAAATTAAATCGTCGGGTACTAACTCCCCTTTTTCGACATACATTTGTGCTTTTTGACCCAGAGGTGTTTTCTGGGCAATAGCTTGGCGGAGCATATCTCCAGTAGAAATGTGAGGAATTTGGTAAAAGTCAGCTAAAATTTCTGCTTGAGTTCCTTTTCCGGCACCAGGAGGTCCTAAAAAAATTAATTTTTTCACTAAGTTTTTCTACCCCAAAAATTAAGAACAAAAGAGTAAAGAATAGGTGAAATTAACTAATTTTTACCTTTTGCTCTTGGAAATTGTCTCTTTCCAGTTACTGTTTAACCATCCCTTCGTAACGTTGAGAGATAACATAAGTTTGAATTTGTTTGGCTGTATCAATTGCTACCCCAACCAAAATGAGAAGAGAAGTTGCTCCCAATCCCCTAAATGTAGTTACGCCGGTAGCACCTTCGACCAATGTAGGAACCGTAGCAACAATACCCAAAAAGATTGCTCCCAAAAAAGTCAAGCGATTAAGGACATTTTCCAAATAAGTACTGGTTGCTTTCCCCGGTCGAATACCGGGAATACTCGCACCCATTTTTTTTAAGTTTTGGGACATATCTACGGGATTGACAATCAAAGAAGCATAAAAGTAACTGAAAAACAGAATCAGCAACAAATAAGCTACTACATAGAGCCATCTACCAGGTTGAAGGGCGATCGCAATCTGATTGACAACTCGACCAACAGTCCCTTCACCGCCGAAAAAGCCAGCTAGAGAAGAGGGTAAAATTAGTACAGCCGAAGCAAAAATAATCGGCATAACCCCGCCTTGATTGAGTCTGAGGGGTAAGTAACTGGTTCTTTCGCGGTACAGTCGTCTACCCACTTGACGGCGAGCAGAAATAATCGGGATGCGGCGAGTTCCTTCTTGAACGAAAACAATCCCTACAATCATTACCAGAAAAACGAGTAGTAAAATTACTACTTGAGCGACTGCTTCGCGACCTCCTTGTTGGGCAAATTCAATAGTATTGCCGAGGGTTCTGGGCAAAACGGCAACAATATTGACAAAAATCAGCAAAGATGCACCATTACCGATGCCTCTTTCAGTAATTAACTCCGATACCCACATAACAAACATCGAACCCGCCGTCAGTGCCAGCACGGTTTCGACGGTAAACCACACGCCTGGAGTCGTGGCATAGGGACGAAGTAAGCCTAAAGTAATGCCCGCACTTTGAATTACCGCCCAACCTAAAGCCACATAGCGGGTAATTTGGGAAATTTTTCTTCTTCCTGCTTCTCCTTCGTTTTTCTGTAAATCCTCTAAAGCAGGAATGGCAGCTGTCAGCAACTGCATGATAATAGAAGCATTGATGAAAGGTAAAATGCCTAGGGCGAAAATTCCCAATGCAGATATACCGCCACCGGTGAAGATATCCAAAAATCCCAATACGGGAAGATTCTGAATTCCTGCAGCAAATTTGGCTCGGTCAATACCGGGTACGGGAATAAAAATACCTAAACGGACCAATACTAAAAGACCGATGGTCACCAGCAGCCGACCTCTTAGACCGGCAGCTTGCGCCATCTGTAAAAATGTTTCTTGTGCTGTTGGCGTTTTATCTCGAACCATGAAGGTTTCCTCTGGTTTGATAGGCAGTTTTTATATTTGGTGTTAAATGTTATGTTATTTTCATTTTTTCCCCTTCAAACTTATGATATATCAATCGCGATGTCTTTCTTTAGCGATCGACCACTTCGCAACTGCCACCAGCAGCTTCTATTTTCTGACGGGCACTAGCGGTAAAAGCTGCTGCCTTAACGTTTAACGCAATGTCTAGCTCTCCGTTGCCGAGAATTTTGAGAGGACCATCATTACTCGTGACAATACCACTTTCTTTCAAGGAGTCTAGAGTTACCTCGCTGTTAGCAGGAAGGGAAGCTAGTTTATCGACATTAATCGTGGTATAGTGGCTGGGATTAACCAGAGGAAAATGCTTCAATTTGGGTATGCGCCGATAGAGGGGCATTTGTCCCCCTTCAAATCCGGGTTTGGTGCCCGTACCGGAACGAGATTTTTGACCGCGCATGCCAAAGCCACAGCTAGCTCCCTGACCGGCAGAAATACCGCGACCAACGCGCCGTTTTCGCCTTTTTGACCCAGACTTGGGTGAAACTTGGTTTAATCGCATAAGTAGTTCTCCTTAACATCAAACTTAAGCGTACAGTTGTTCGAGAGGGATGTCTCTTTCTCTGGCTACTTCTGAAAAACTACGTAAGGTTTCCAAGGCATTGACTGCTGCTCGTGCGTTATTGAGCGGGCTGTTCGAGCCTAGTTGCTTCGCCAGAATATTTTTGACCCCTGCTAATTCCAATACAGTCCGTACTGCACCACCAGCAATTACTCCGGTACCGGGAGCAGCAGGTCTCATAAATACTTTTGCTCCTCCTGCTACACCATTAATGACGTGGGTAATAGAGTTAGATTTAGTTAGGGGCACTTCTACCAGTTGTTTTTTCGCATCGGCTACTCCTTTGCGTACTGCACCGATTACGTCAGCTGCCTTGCCGACACCAACTCCTACTTGACCCCGCTCATTCCCTACTACTACAATGGCGCGAAAGCTTAACTTTTTACCACCTTTAACTACTTTACTGACACGACGAATCTGAACGACTCGCTCTTGCCAATTTGTTTCTTTTTCTTTGGCACGGCTTTTTTTGCGCGACTTTGACTTTGTCATAATCGTACTCTTTACTGTTTGTTTGTCTCTAAAAATCTAAACCCGCTTCGCGAGCGGCTTCAGCTAAAGCTTTAATTCGACCGTGGTAAAGGTTACCGCCGCGATCGAAAACTACTTTAGTTACGCCTTTTTCCATAGCTCGTTGGGCCACCAATTGACCTACTGCGGCTGAAGCCTCACGGGTAGCCCGAGAAGATAGTTTTTCTCGCAAACTAGGATCTAAAGTGGAAGCAGCCGCTACAGTATGTTGGGCTACATCATCGATGATTTGAGCGTAGATATGATTGTTAGATCGAAAGACGGCTAAACGGGGACGTTCGGGGGTGCCGCTTACTTTCTTGCGTATCCGTCGATGACGTCGTTCGATCGATTCTGTGCGTGAAAGCTTCATAGTTTCTTACTTACCTGTCTTACCAGCTTTACGTCTGACAACTTCATTAAGATAGCGAATGCCTTTACCTTTGTAAGGTTCGGGAGGCCGCACCCCTCTAATTTTAGCGGCGACATTACCTACCACTTCTTTGTCAATGCCACTGATAGTAATTTCTGTATTTCTGTCTACTGCCACTTGAATTCCATCTGGCATGTCCATTTCTACAGGTTTACTGTAGCCGACGTTAAGAGTTAGCTTTTTTCCTTGAGCTTGTGCTCGATAGCCCACACCCTGAATTTGTAAGCGTTTTTCAAAGCCTCGATCTACTCCTTCAACCATATTGGCAACGAGAGTACGAGACAGTCCATAACGCTGGCGGGCCATACGCGAATTATTTTGAGGAACTACCTGCAGGGTTTCGCCATTTTGTTCGACAGCAATCAAACCAGGCAGTTCCCTTGCCAATGTCCCTTTGGGACCTTTGACGGTAATATGTCGTCCTTGAATATCTACCGTTACTTTATTGGGAATGGTAATAGGACGCTTGCCGATGCGAGACATAGATTACTCCTTGGATTACCAAACATAACACAAGACTTCGCCACCAACTCGCTGACGACGAGCTTCGCGATCGCTCATCACCCCGCGGGAGGTGGAAACAATCGCAATACCAATACCACCAAGTACTCGGGGGAGTTCTTGTTGTTTCGAGTAAACTCGCAATCCTGGTTTGCTTATCCGCTTGAGGGTATTGATAATTGGTTGACGATTTTTACCTTTGTACTTGAGGGAGATTACGAGATACTTTTCGACTCCTTCTCCCGTTTCTTCGTATTCTCCGATAAAACCTTCACTTTGTAAGACTCGAGCAATACTGCGCGTCATCTTGGTTGAAGGTACTTGGGTAGTTGAATGCTTGACCAGGCAGGCATTGCGAATGCGGGTCAGCATATCTGAAATCGTATCGTTTGCCGCCATTATTACCTGTTTATCTCTCCTCTGATTAGGGATTTAGTTTGTACGGAAGGGCATTCCCATTTCTTTAAGTAAAGCGCGACCTTCTTCATCGGTCGTGGCTGTAGTAATGATAGAAATGTCCATACCTCGAATTTGATCGATGCTGTCGTAGTCTATTTCTGGGAAAATTAGCTGTTCTCTTACTCCCAAGCTATAGTTACCCCGTCCATCGAAACTTTTGGGACTGACACCGCGAAAGTCGCGAATGCGAGGCAGTGCTAAGTTGATCAAGCGATCGAGAAAAGCATACATCCGTTCTCCCCGTAAGGTTACCATTACCCCTACAGGCATTCCCTTGCGGAGTTTGAAACCGGCGATCGCTTTTTTGGCTCTGGTGACTACGGGTTTTTGTCCGGCAATCGTGGTCAGTTCTTTAATAGATGAGTCTAAAGCTTTTGCGTTTTGAGAGGCTTCTCCTAAACCCCGGTTAACAACAACTTTGGCTACTTTAGGTACTTGATGAATGTTGCTGTAGCCAAACTGTTCTTTCAGCCTGGGGACAATTTCTTCGTAGTAAGTTTTTTTGAGTCTTTGTACCATAGTTACTGCTATTTTTCCTTTCCCTGGGCTTGGTCAGGGAGCTACAATGCTGAAACTAATCAATAATTTCTCCGGTTTTTTTAAGCATTCTGACTTTTCGCCCATCTTCGGTAAAGGTGTAGCAGACTCGGCTAGCTACTTTCTCTTTAGTCGAGTAAAGCATTACATTAGAACTGTGGATGGGTGCTTCAAAGGTGACTATTTGACCGGATTCTCCCTCTTGTTGAGGTTTGACATGCTTAGTTTTGACGTTGACCCCTTTGAGCGACACTTGGCTCGATTTAGGGATTACCCGAATGACTTCGGCAACCTTGCCTTTATCACGACCGGAAATGACTTGAACGGTGTCTCCTTTTTTCACGTGTATTTTATAACCTTTGGGAGACTTATTTTGTTTGGGTTTTCTCATTAGATTACCTCCGGAGCTAGAGAAACAATTTTAGTAAAATTTTTCTCTCTTAGTTCCCGTGCCACTGGTCCAAACACGCGAGTTCCTCGAGGATTGCCGTCGTTGTTAATAATAACTGCAGCATTATCGTCAAAGCGA
This sequence comes from Pleurocapsales cyanobacterium LEGE 06147, assembly GCA_015207585.1. Lineage (GTDB taxonomy): Bacteria > Cyanobacteriota > Cyanobacteriia > Cyanobacteriales > Xenococcaceae > LEGE-06147. Next base: position 21,668 of record JADEWQ010000076.1, read on the forward strand.
ATACTCATACCACTTTCTCGACGTAAAGATTGTTTGGTGCGAACGATCACTGCTCTGACTACATCTGATTTTTTCACCGCCATGTTAGGCAGTGCATCTTTAACCACGGCAATGATGACATCGCCAATGCCACCATAACGACAATTTCCCGTGCCTAAAACTCGCAAGCACATTATTTTGCGAGCACCACTGTTATCGGCAACATTAAGATAAGTTTGTTGTTGAATCACGGCTGTAATAATTGCTCAAATATAAATTATCAAGTTTGAGATTCGATAATTTCCGCTACAGTCCAACGCTTAGTTCGACTGAGGGGTCTGGTTTCGCGGATGCGAACGCGATCGCCAATTTTACACTTATTTTCTTCGTCGTGAGCTTTGTATTTCTTGGTTTTAACGACGATTTTCAGGTATTTGGGGTGAGGAGAACGGTTTTCTACCGCTACTACCACAGTTTTATCCATTTTGTCGCTTACTACCAAGCCCACTCTTTCTTTTACTGCCATAGCTGAGTTATTCCTCTTCTGTTGATGCTTCTGAAGGTAATGTTGCCGAGTCGGTTCGAGCGTCTGCTAGTTGACGTTCCCGCTCGACAGTCATTAATTGAGCGAGACGGTGCTTGGCGTGTTTAAATAAATGGGGTTTTTCGAGACGGCGAGTTGCTTTTTCCAGTCTTAACTGAAATAGTTCGCGCTTAACCGCTAATATTTCCTCTGCCAGTTCCTCATCGCTCAAATTTCTGGCATCTGCAATATTGGGTAAAGGCATAACTTAAACGTACTCCTCTTCGCGAGTAATAAATTTGGTTTTAATAGGTAGCTTCTGAGCAGCAAGGCGCATTGCTTCTCTTGCCACGGTTTCATTCACGCCAGCAATTTCAAACATAATCCGCCCTGGTTTGACTACTGCTACCCAATATTCAGGCGAACCCTTACCCGAACCCATCCGAGTTTCTGCCGGACGCATCGTTACGGGTTTATCGGGAAAAATCCGAATCCAGATTTTTCCCCCTCTACGTATATAGCGGGTCATGGCTCTTCTGGCTGCCTCAATTTGACGGGAGGTAATCCAAGAAGGCTCGATTGCTTGCAGGGCAAAGTCACCAAAGTTAATCTCGTTACCTCGATGAGCCAAGCCTTTCATGCGTCCGCGTTGCTGTTTGCGAAATTTAGTTCTTCTAGGACTGAGCATGGTTTGTTCTTAATATCACTCACTGACTACTCTGAGCGGTCTTCAAATTTTTGCCGACGACGTTGGCGACGGGGTGCTTGAGTGGGAGCTGTTGCTGGCTGTTCTTCTTGTCCGGGAATAATTTCTCCTTTGAATACCCAAACTTTGACTCCCAAAATGCCGTAAATAGTTAAGGCAGTACGGTAAGCATAATCAATATCGGCTCTAAGGGTATGTAAAGGCACTCGTCCTTCCCGTACCCATTCAGTGCGTGCAATTTCTGCTCCATTAAGGCGACCGCCGATCTGAATCTTGATGCCCTGAACTTCTGCCCTTTGGGCTCGCTGAATTGCCTGACGGACGACGCGACGAAAAGATACTCTTCGCTCTAATTGTTGAGTGATATATTCGGCAATTAGAGCAGCATCGGCATCTACCCGCGCCACTTCAATAACATTAATGCGAATTTGGCGGTTGTTACCTACCTTATCCTGCAGTTCCGTGCGTAATTTTTCAATCCCACTACCCCCACGACCGACGACTACCCCAGGTCGAGCAGTATGAATTGCTAAATCAATTTGATCGGCTTTTCGTTCGATCTGGACTTGAGAAATTCCAGCATTATTTAGCTCTTTAGCTATGTACTGTCTGATCAGGTGGTCTTCTTGAAGCAGTTCGGGATAGCGTTTGGTATCGGCATACCAACAAGACTGATGCTCTTTGGTAATGCCCAGACGAAAACCAACCGGATGTATTTTTTGTCCCACGAATATTTCCTCGTTAATTGTGACTAATGTTTTTAGTCTTCACTATTGCGTTACTTGGGGAGCAACAGCGATAGTTATATGACAAGTAGGTTTACGAATTTGATAGGCTCTACCTTGCGCTCTAGGACGATAGCGTTTTAAAACGGGACCGCCATCTGCATAAGCTTTGCTGACCACTAGGGTAGCGGGGTCGAGTCCCTCATTGTGTTCGGCATTGGCAACTGCCGAGCGCAATACTTTGAGGATTAGTTCGCAAGATTTGTAGGGCATGAACTCGAGAATAATGAGTGCTTCTCGATATTGACGACCGCGTATTTGGTCTAACACCCGCCGCACCTTGTAAGGGGACATGCGGATGTAGCGCGCGATCGCTTTAGTCTCGTTGGCAGTATCTATCTCCATAATTTCGTCCAATTTCCAATATTTTTACCGCCGAGCTTTTTTATCGCTCTTGGCATGACCTCTAAAGGTACGAGTGGGAGCAAATTCTCCCAGTTTGTGTCCGACCATCTGGTCAGTAATAAATACCGGTACGTGCTGACGTCCATTGTGTACTGCAATGGTATGACCGACCATTTGCGGCAAAATTGTTGAAGCTCGCGACCAAGTCTTGATTAACTCTTTTTTGTTGTTGGCGTTGAGCCTTTCTATTTTCTGCAGCAGGCTATCAGCAATAAACGGACCTTTTTTTAGTGAACGACCCATGATTTTTCAGTGAACAGTAAACAATGATTAATAACTACTGAAATTTAGCGGCGGCGACGAACGATTAATTTATCGCTTGCTTTGTTTCGTTTGCGAGTTTTCATACCCAATGTAGGTTTTCCCCAAGGCGTAACGGGCCCACTTCTACCGATAGGAGCGCGTCCTTCACCTCCTCCATGGGGATGGTCTACGGGATTCATCGCGCTACCCCTGACTTTCGGTCTTCGCCCCAGGTGGCGACTTCTGCCGGCTTTCCCCAATTTCAAGTTACGTGCTTCTATATTACCTACCTGTCCGATGGTGGCATAGCATTCTTTACGTACCATTCGGACTTCTTTAGAAGGAAGTCCGATAGTGACATAATTGCCTTCTTTAGCCATTACTTTGGCTGCCGCACCAGCAGCACGAACAATTTGTCCACCTTTGCCGGCTCTGAGTTCGATATTGTGAACGGTTTCCCCTAGAGGAATATTGCTCAAAGGTAAAGCATTACCAACTTCGATAGGAGCATCAGATCCTGACACGATTTTCATGCTTACTTTGAGTCCTAATGGAGCAAGAATATAACGCTTTTCTCCATCCTCGTATTGCACCAGAGCGATCCGCGCGTTACGATTGGGGTCATATTCGATCGCTATAACTTCAGCCACCATGTTGTGCTTGTCGCGGCGAAAGTCAATTTGACGATAAAGACGTTTGTGACCGCCACCCCGACGACGACTAGTAATAACGCCGCGATTATTGCGCCCTTTGGCTCTATGTACGTGTTTGGTTAAGGATTTTTCTGGTTTATCCTTGGTTATTTCGGAAAAATCTGAAACTGTCGCTTGACGAATTCCAGGTGTATAAGGTCGAAAAGAACGGGTACCCATGATTCGGATTTTGTCTTACTTAACAATCGGGCAAAATGCCCATAGATTTTAGATTTGTTAGTTGTTTGCCTCTCTATCAGCTCCAAAGAAGCTTTCAGGGTCATACCTCTGGGAACAAAGTGATAGAATCCCCTTCTTGTAAAGTAACAAATGCTCTTTTATAGAGGGGTTTATAGCCAATAAATCTTCCTACTCTACGTTTTCTGCGAGGCGGACGAAGGGTGTTAACTTTAATGACCGTGACATCAAATAAACTTTCAATTGCCGCCTTAATTTCTGGTTTAGTTGCTTTGGGCAATACGTCGAAAACGTATTTATTTTGCTCCATCAGCATGGTTGCCTTTTCAGTAATAATAGGCTGAACCAACAAATCGGCTAGCTTGCGAGGATCGTAATTAGTCACTATATACCTCCTGTATCTGCGCCAAAGCTTCGGTAGTGGTCAGGATTTTGTCAGCTTCTAGCACGTCATAAATATTTAAACTAGTTGCTTTAAGCAGCTTGACCCTGCTGAGATTGCGCGCTGAGAGGTAAATATTTTCGGGTATCTCTGTCAGAATTAGTAAGACTTTAGAAACACCTTCTACTCCCCAACGTTCTAAGGCAGCTACTATCTCTTTGGTTTGGGGACGAGATAGCTGTTCGGCAAAATTTTCGACTACAATCAAATCTTCTGCACGACTGCTAAAAGCCGTTCTTAGAGCCAAACGCCGCTCTTTGCGATTCATCTTTAAGTTGAAATCTTTTGGCTTGGGACCAAAGATCACACCACCACCACGCCACAATGGGGAGCGAATCGAACCAGCACGAGCGCGTCCAGTTCCTTTTTGTCGCCAAGGCTTACGACCGCCCCCGCGAACTTCCGCTCTTGTTTTAGTTGAAGCAGTACCTTGACGAGCATTAGTCATTTGTCGCACTAAGGCTCGATGGACGATCGCAGCAGCATTTTCTTCCTTAGCTACTTTTAGCTCTAAGGAAGTCTCGCCCACATCTTCTCCTTCCCAATTTTTGACTACACAGTTAACCATGATTGATAGTTGTTACTTTTTACCAACGATGTTACTGGGGGCAATACTTAGCAAACTTCCTGGTTTACCTGGTACCGCGCCTTTAATTAAGAGTAGATTTTGCTCTGTATCTACTTGTACTACTTCGAGCTTACGGATGGTTACTCGAGTACCGCCATAACGTCCTGCCATTTTTTTGCCCGGGTAAACACGACCTGGAGTAGTACCTGCACCAGTGGAACCGGGTAAGCGGTGGTTTTTGGAACCGTGAGACATGGAACCGCGCTTAAAGTTGTGCCGTTTTTGATAACCTGTAAAACCTCGACCGATGCTCGTACCAGTTACATCGACAATTTCTCCCGCGCTGAAAAGATCGGCTTTAATCGATTGACCGAGTTCGAAGCTGGAGAGATCTTCAAGGCGATATTCTTTAAGATGGCGTAAAGGAGAAGCTCCCGATTTACTTAAATGCCCTAGTTCTGGTTTGGTTAGGGCTTTTTCTTTGACTTCCTTATAGCCAATTTGTACGGAATTGTAACCGTCAGTTTCTTTGGTTTTGATTTGAGTGATGATACAAGGACCTGCTTGAACCACAGTAACGGGAATTGCGGCTCCTGTTTCTCGATCGAAAATTTGGGTCATCCCCAACTTAGTGCCGATAATACCGACAGACACGGAACTTAGCCCCTTTATTGCTAAACAACACTTGGCGAGCCTTATTGATGGCTCTGACTGCTAGATAGGGTCTTTCATTATGAGAAGAAAGTAAATCTGCACTATAGCAGAGTGCTATACAGCGGATGAATAGCAGTCATCTTTCTATAGCTTTATTTTTCTAAGATTTACGACCAGACTGGCTAGTTCTGGCTCTCATAATTGCCTCACTTTCTTAAGACTTAAAGGAAAAAGGATTCCTTCAGTATCTTTATTTGGAGGAGGCTTTGTTGGGGTAGTAGTCGACCGCGATGATTGCTAATACATAACTACCTTCCCCTGCTCTCAATTGACCAAAAATATAAATTTAGTCACAATCGTACATTATAGACGATCACGACTAGTTAAAGCAAGCCGGAAAAATAATTTTTGGGAAACACCTACAATATAATCGAGACAAAAATTTTTAACAAGAAATTAAGGTAAGGTATGGCACTATTTACCACTGGGAAGTCATTTATTCGTGCGCTAGAAAAATCAGGAGCTTTAGGCGTGTATGTTCCCCTTGAAGGAGGGTTTGAAGGACGCTATCAAAGACGTTTGCGGACAGTAGGGTACACGACTATCAATCTCACGGCTAGAGGCTTGGGCGATCTAGCTGCTTATTTAACTGATGTACATGGAGTTCGTCCCGCTCATTTAGGCAAAAAAGATATTGGTCAAGATGCAGCTGTAGGGCCAGTCTATTACGTGCCACCAATTGCCAGTTATGAATTGGAAACTCTACCAGCTAAGTCTAAGGGTTTAGTATTGTGGATTATAGAAGGTAATATCTTATCTCGGGAAGAAATAAACTATCTAGCTAATTTGCCCAAACAAGAGCCTCGCCTCAAAATAGTATTAGAAGTTGGAGGCGATCGCTACTTTCATTGGCAGCCATTAGCCCAAACTCTGGCAGCAGCATAAGATTTGCTAGGCTAGAGAATATTAAAGAGAGGAGGTGTTGTTTATGGGAGAGATGGACGAATTATTAGCCCAACTAAAAGCAGAATACGCCCAATCGGAGCAACCGTCTACATCACCTTCTCTACCTCCAAAACAGCCTAAGTCCGAGACAACAGAACCAATAGATGACTTGTTAGCTGAAGTCAAGGCAGAGTTTGAAGAGAAGTCAACTAAACTCGAACAAAGGCGAGGGCACTCCCCATTCAATCCTAAAAACGCTTCTTCTAGCAAAAACCCATCAAACAGCGATAATCTTATCAAAGATTTGCCACAACAAGAGCGAGCGGAAGACAAAGCCGAACAAGAGCGCAAACAACAGGAAACAATCGCCCAAAAACAAAAGCAACAAGACAAGGAAAGACGACGCACAGAAACTTTAAAGCAAAAGGCGCGAGAGTGGCTCAATAATTTAGACCCTAAATCAGATGAAGGTTTGTGGTTTGAAGAATTTGCTTATGCTTATGAATCTAAACTAGAAGCAGCGATCGATTATCTAAAAGCGATCCGAGAAAGTCATTTTCTTGGCTAAATTGGGATTAAAGTTCAAAGTTACTCGAACCTCTCTATCTATAGCAATTCTTGGAAATCGTGAGATACACCTTGTAATAGGCAGGTAACAGAGAATTAAGTAATAAATAATTTTGAACTTTGAACTATTTTTTTTGTTTAATTAATTCTGCCTATGTAGTTAAAGTATTTACCCATTTCTCTTATTAAGCATAAAAATCTCAGAAAATGACAACCCTTTATAATTAATAGAAGTATCCGCTCAAACTTTAAAAAAAGATTTAGAGGAAAAAACAATTACTTATGCCCGCAACCGTATTCCTGAATATTGGGTAATCGATATACTTCATAAAAAGCTGTGGGTATTTAACCAACCTCAAAGCGATCGAGATCAAAATGATTCTGAATTGGCAACAGGAAGAATCAGCCCCATTGCCTTTCCCAATGTTGATGTAGAAATTAACAAGCTGCTAATTATTTAAAATTAATTGCGACTAACTTAATACTTAAACTTTAGGCGATCGCCAGATTTTCCTAAAATCTTCCCTTTGAGATAAGTTCGATCTTTTTTCATTTGATATGAATTATGTTCGTTCTCATTAGAGTCGTCTAACGATTATCTTGCTCCGGTAACTGACTCAAGCATTGTAGGCGATCGCCTGTTGCTTGCTCACGAAACAAAAAGTAACATGTAGTAGCCCTGTAGCCAAGTTCGGTTCTTGCATCAAAGGCTGATATGTTATCAGCAGAAAATCCAATTCGCGAGAGTTGGAATCCCCCGCTACAGTTGACGTAAGGAGCTTACTTTGGGAGAATTTTAAGATGAATTTAGCAATCGATATTTACCTATCACTTACGATAGCTCTAGTGGGAGGAGCTTTGCTTCTTCATCTTATTCCCCGCTTGGGGAAAACAGGTAAGCAGCTAGCAGATGCCTTATGTTATGCGCCGGCGATCGATCTGGTACTTGCTTATTTTATGCTGATGCCACTAATTGTCGGTTTAATTTTTGCCGGATGGATTGGAATTATAACTGCCTTGGTGTCGGAGTTAAGTGCGCTTTGGATTTGGATTGTTTTTCACGAGCTTTTGCATTACCGAACGAGGAAGGAAGCCAAAATCGCTCGTACGATGAGTCGTCTCGTCGGTGGCTGGCGCAATCATTTGGCGATGTGGATTACTATATTGGCAGTACCTGGCTTTTGGATTGTTCGATTTACTCAACTCGTTGCATATCCTCCGTTAACCTGGTTAGTGAAATTTCCTAAATATAATACGAGAGATTGGGTCAATGTTTCGCGTCAAAAGTTTGAGGGTTTGGTTGGCTACGATCTGATTTGGTGCCTATACTGTGATTGGATGACTGGTGTATGGTCGCTAGGTACAGAAATGCTGAGAAATGTTGAGTCTTTCTGGTGTCCTATTCGATTTTATGACCATAAAAAGTGTGAAAACTGTCAGCTCGATTTTCCCGATATAGAAAACGGTTGGGTTACTGCTGATAGCAATATGAATGATGTCGTGAACTTACTGGATAAAAAATACGCAAACACCCCTGAATGTACCTGGTTTGGTCATCCGTCACGACTCGATCTGAACAATAAGCAATAGACATCTCCAATAACTTATAATTTGGGCAGAGCAATAGTTTGGGCATCTTTAAGAATTTCATGATAACTAGCGATCGCCACGGTGGCTCAAGTATTAGAGGTAACGTATGGTAAATCTCGAC